>JAJDBO010000244.1 GCA_029261305.1 Nitrospirales bacterium | reverse complement strand
TCAGCGTATTATTGCCATGGTCAAAACGGTGTTTAACTCCATTGGCAATATTGCCATGGGGAAGATCTCCGCTGCGGCTCAAGCCGTTGAAGGTGCCATGGCCATGACCATCCCCATCATTCTGAATTTCATTGCGAGGCTTCTAGGGCTCTCCGGCATCGGCAAAACCATTACCGACGTTATCAAAAAAATCCGCGCACCAATTGATAAGGTTGTCAACAAGGTCCTTGATAGTGTCGTGTCAATGGCGAGGAAATTGGTGGGGAAGGCCAAGAAAGGTGTGGGGAAATTAAAAGACAAACTTTTGCAGTGGTGGAAAGTACGAAAGCCCTTCAAAGGTGGTGACGGAAAGTCTCATCAATTATTTTACAAAGGCAATGGTGGTACTGCGAAACTCATTCTTGCTAGCAGTAATCCATCACAAGTGCCGGTATTTCTGGCTAAGGTTCGTCCCGCAATAAACAAACTAAAGGGGAAGAAAAAGTCAAAGATGGAAGGATTTCATGGAAAAGCGCATTCTTCTTATGATGGTATACAGGAGACCGAAGGGCAATTAAATAACACTAATGACCGGGCCAAGCAACAAGGGCTTCAAGGGAAGATTCAAGTAGGCATGAACAAGCTTGCAGGCGAATTGACTCCATTACTTGGAATAAGCGACACAAACGTGCCGCCTGCCATTTTGCCTCCAATGGTGTTTGGAGTAAAGGCGAGAAGTTTTATGGCAGAATATATCAATGACGATGTGAAGGATGGTACTGAGGCATCTTCATATAACGGGGCGACTCTTCCTGGATGGGGTACGCTAGATCCGAAACTGAGGAAACCTGGACAATTTGTCAAAATGCATTTGTTGCCTCACCGTCTTGGAGGGGATGCCGTTGATTCAAATCTTGTGCCTGCCTCTGGCCCAGAGGTCAATGTGCCATTTAGTCATGGAATTGAAAAAAAAGCTATAGCGGCCAAACAGGGGGGGGAGGTCGTATGGTACAAAATGCAATTGGGCTTCCATAGCGGACCATCCAAAAATTATCCAAACTCTCTTGTTGGAAAGTGGGGGACGTATCGCCAAGATGATAGCAAATGGGAGAAAAAATCTGACCCAGGAGGAGGCTTTTCAAAAACCGGAATTCCCGTCCCCGCTCTTCGGACAACACTTGAAATGAATAAACCGGAAACAACGGCCGGACAAATTTCGTCTTGGCTTGGAATTGATGCAAGCTTTGGGAAAATAATTCATAAAATTAAGAAAAAGGGGCATGTGTTTAGGGATGGGAGTGATGTCATTCGGCAAATGGAGCTTCGGCATGAAAGCAATATCAAACGAAAGCTCCCAACATCAGCGGATTTTGATTCTCGACTCGCGGTTCTAGTAAAAGGCTTGGATCGTAATAGGGGCAGCATCATATATTAAATCAAAATTTATTTAGGTCAGCAGGTCAGAGCTTGTTCAGCATTCTAGTTGGTAATTGAGCCGGATAGTCAGTTTTAGACAGCTCTTCTCCAGACTAATTGGAAGGGTATCATGGAACGCCATCTCGTCATTCAAGAACTAATGAACCAGCAGATCGTTTCTAGCACCTTAAAGCGAAATTCAAATTCGAAAAATGAGGTTAAGTCTCTGCAAAACCTTCTGCACGAGCTTGGGTTCGGGCATGAATTGAGGTGGGACACCTTTGGGGCCGATGGTGATTATGGTGGGAGTACTGCCAAGGCGGTCAAAGCTTTTGCCGAACGCAATGGGTTGGAGGGAGATGGTGATATTGTCACAACGGTCATCGCCACTATGCTCCTTGTACGTTATGACATTCTTGATGATCTCCGGCATGTGCATGATGCGATCCAACGAGGAAAAGTCGAAGAATTTTATTTCCGGAACTCGCCGCATGCAATTGCGGTCACAGCATTGCAGACCTTGTTACATACCCTTGGATTTGATGAAGAGCTCAAGTGGGCACGATTTGGGGCAGATGGTCAATATGGGGCTGGTACGACTAAGGCGTTAATCGCCTTTGCGAGGACAGAACATATTCGTACGGAGGGAAAGGTCCTCAGTGAGGAATTAGCCAAAAAAATTGTTCAAAAAGTTCAAAGACACTTCGGCTCGGAATGGGCTGCTGACATCTCGCTGGCGACGGTCCAGACCGGAAGGATTCAAATACGTGAAGTGGTCGAAAATAATAAAGCTCGGACCTATATTTCTTTTGACGCCCAGGAGGTTCGATTTAACCATCACAAGAAAGGCCTGTATCGTCGTGGGCAACAGGAAGCCCTCACGTTCATTGAGAACAATGCTGAAGTGCTGGAAAGCTCTGGGTTAACGAATTCGATGATTCAGGTGATGGTCGCCGTGTCTGAAAATGAGGGCAATCTCGATGCTATCAACACGTGGGACAATGCCTTTTTGACATTCGGCATGTTCCAGTGGACGTTGGGTGTGCAACATGACGCAGGAGAATTACCAGCGCTACTCAAAAAAATTCAGCAAGCCGATCCAGAAGTTTTCACTCGGTATTATGGAGAGCATGGGTTGGGACTAGTCCGCACCGGGGGAATCACAGGGTTTTGTTCCCTGAACGGTCAAACACTCCGCACTCCAGAACAAAAAGAGCAATTGCGAACGCCCGAATGGGCCTTTTACTTTTGGTTCTCTGGCCAGGATCCTTTAGTCCAACGTGTAGAAATCGAACATGCGCTGTCGCGAATCGGAAGGTTCTATCACACCCAAAAAGTCAATGGCCATCAGATTTCTGAATTGGTCACGTCGGAATATGGTGTGGGGTTGTTATTGGACAATCACGTGAATCGTCCTGCCTATGTACAGCCCTGTTTAAGAAAAGCGTTAGAGCAGACCGAACTCGGAGACCCTCTCGGGTGGGGAACGGAAGAAGAAGGCCGGCTGATCGAGGCCTATTTGGTGATTCGAGAGACACATGGACGGTCTCCCATGACCGATGCACGCAAGCGGGCCAATGTTACCAAGCGCTATGTCGAAAACGGAACGATCTCGGCCAAACGAGGATCATTTGATTTTAGAACCTAAGAAAGCTCAAACAGACAAGGGTGGGATGAAGCCTATTGTTGAGGTTTCATGAAAGCGAGAAAAGTTAAGTAAGCATAGAACTCTGGCGGAGGGGGTGTCTGCTAAGTTGCCATTCGCTAGTGTTCGCTGACATCCATAAAACCATTGTAAACAGTGGCGATAGCATCCACCTCAGCTTCGGTGTGGTTCATTGACATCCGCTGACATCCCACATAAAATGTGGGGTGAAATGTGGGGTGACAATGATGAAGCCATGCCGACAACATCCAACCCAAGCACTCTCAGCCGTTAAAATTCGCAACCTCACCAAGCCCGGCAAGTATGCCGATGGCAATGGCCTGTATCTCGTCGTAGATGCAAGCGGAGCCAAACGCTGGCTGCTTCGCACAGTGGTAAAGGGCAAGCGGCGAGATATCGGACTTGGGGGATTGGCTGTCGTTTCACTTGCCAACGCCCGTGAGGATGCCCGGACTTATCGAAAGACTGCACGGGATGGCGGTGACCCACTACAAGACCGACGAAAAGCACGCACACCCATTCCCACGTTTGCTGAATGTGTGAAAGAGGTTCACGCGATTCGCCTTCCCCATTGGCGCAATCCGAAGCATGGGGCGCAATGGCTAACCACACTAGAGACCTACGCATTCCCGTTCTTCGGTGACAGATCCATTGACCAAATTGAATCTGGCGATGTGCTTAAAGTGTTGTTGCCCATTTGGGTCACGAAGGCAGAAACCGCACGACGAGTGCGCCAAAGATTAAAGGCGGTATTTGATTACGCCAAGGCCAAAGGATTTCGCAGTGGGGACAATCCGCTGGAAGGCATTGGCAAAGTACTACCCAAACAGATTGACCAACCCGTGCATCATCCTTCTGTGGCCTACCAGGATGTAGCGGCTTTTATGAAAGCCCTCAACAAGCAACCGGGCATTGCTGCACGGGCGTTGGAATTTACCATTCTCACGGCTGCACGTTCTGGCGAAGTGCGCGGGGCGACCTGGAATGAAATTGACATGGATAATCGGACGTGGACGATACCTGGCAAGCGTATGAAGTCCGCCAAGCAACATCGAGTCCCATTGTCGAATGCCGCGATGGATGTCCTTCGCGGTTTGCCGCGACTTGGTGATTTGGTCTTTCCAGGTGTGATTGATAGAAACCCGCTATCCGATGCAAGCCTAACATCGGTCATGCGACGCATGGACGTAGATGCAGTTCCGCATGGATTTCGCTCGACGTTCCGGGATTGGGCCGCAGAACGAACGAATTTTCCCCGCGATGTCTGCGAAGGGGCACTTGCTCATGTACTGCCAGATAAGACGGAAAAGGCGTACAAGCGAACGGACCTGTTCGACAAGCGAAGGAAGCTCATGAATGCCTGGGCGGCCTTTGCCACCAGTGTTGGTGCCGATGTTATTGCCATTCCGCGAACGGCATAGGGGAAAGATTAATTGGGCGGCCAAAAAGTGAAGTGGGATGATGACGATAACGTAAATCATTACGTCAATCTCATCCTCAAAAAAACCCCCGACCCCGATGTTGAGGGGTCAAAGAAACTGCTCAGGTTGTTTTGTGACCGGGCTAAGCGACTCACCTTCCCTTCATCTCCCTTTCCGCAACCATTGTTAGACCTTATCGTCCATGCCTTTGACGGATATTTGACCGGGAAAGAAAAGGACCTTGAAAAAGCACTTGGTCTAAAACCACGCAGTGGACGACGGTGGCCGGAGAGTAAAGGCGATACTAACTTAGAAATAGCGGTCGAGGTGGCTAGACTTTATGATAAAGGGTTGCCGATAATGGATCCTTCTAGGCCGCCAACTGAGATCCAGGGAGATGATGACGAGAAACATTTAGAAGAATTTTATAAACGCAGTCTTGGTGCTTGCAGTTTAGTGGGCGAAAAATATGGCCTTACAGAAAGCCGTGTTCGTGATATTTATTATAGTCACCAGATTGAGGCTTTGAGCATTCTTTTTGAAGAAGTGTGGGAACCGATTTCAGATTGGATCGATAAGAAAGAGGAGGATTCGGCCTAATTCCCGCCTATTAAGGCCGAATGACCATTTCGGCCATTACTATAGTTTGAGCGCCATTAGCAACCTTTACCGAAAGGAATGCGATGGCAACTCAGACTCTCACACCATCCCACCACAACGTTCGGTTTCTGCGATTATCCGAGGTCACTCGAATAGTCGGCCTAAAACGAACTTCCATCTATCAAAAAATCCAAACAGGTGAATTTCCGCAACCCTACGCATTAAGCGCAGGTGGTCGGGCTGTCGCCTGGCGGTCCGATGACATTGCCGCATGGATTGATTCACGCACGCAATCGACTCGCCGCGAGGTGCAGAGATGATAGCCTCCACGTGGTGCGTCTTCGCTGAACATACCATTCCTGTGGCACTCAAAGACCTTTCTCAGTGGGTGTGCTGGCGTGCTGAGCCACGCGAGGGGAAAACCACAAAGGTTCCAGTGAACCCTTTCACGGGCGGTGCGGCTTCTTCTACCAACCCCGACACCTGGTCGGATTACACAACAGCCTGCACCGCTGCAGCTCAGGGCGGCCTAGGTATCGGGTTCGTCTTCAGTCTCGACGATTCTATTGTTGGTGTGGACCTCGACCAATGCAGAGAACCCCATACGGGAATGATTGAAGAATGGGCGTGCAAGATTATCGAACGCCTGGATAGTTATACAGAAATTTCACCGAGTGGAACCGGTGTGCATATCTACGTGATTGGAACCCTACCACCAGGAGGTAACCGACGTGGTCACATTGAGATGTATGACCATGGGCGGTTCTTCACGGTGACGGGCCAGCATATCCCTGGCCAACCCAAACTCGTCGAAGACCGCTCTGTTGAATTGGCGCAACTACATGCTGAAGTGTTTCCCGTCGTCACTGCAAAACCACAGGTCCCGAGACTGGCACCGCTTTCTGATGAACGCATTCTATCTTTGGCACGGTCTGCGAGTAATCGAGAGAAATTTATGCAACTGTGGGACGGAAATTGGGAAGGGCTGTTCGATTCGCAATCAGAAGGTGATGCCTCACTATGTTCGCTTCTGGCATTTTACACGCAGAATGCTGGCCAAATAGACCGGCTGTTTCGACTATCCGGACTGTACCGCGACAAATGGAACGAAAAGCGTGGCGAAGGTACGTGGGGTGGGGACGAAATAACCAAAGCCCTAAACCGTGTGACGAATACCTACACCCCGTCGGCACAGAATGGTCATGTTGCGCTGTCTCAAGAGAGAGCCGTCCCCGACACCCAACCGGGACCAGAGATGCCCGTGAGCTTAGACCTGCCCCAGTTGCCAACCCTGCCGACAGAAGTGTTGCCGCATTGGGTGGAAGCCATGGTCAAGGCCCAAGCGTTGGCAACTGAAACGCCAACAGACCTTGGCCTGATGCTCGTCTTAGGTGTCTTAGCCACGGCTTGTCAGAAACAGTTTTTGGTTTCACCGCAACCCGGCCACTTTGAACCCTTGTGCCTATGGACCGTGCCCGCTATGCCATCGGGTGAACGGAAAACTCCCGTCCTACTCGGCCTGACAAAACCATTACATGAATGGCAACGCGAGCAAGCAGCAAAACTGGCACCTGAAAATTCCCAAAAGACCTCAGACCGAGAAACCGCACTTGCCCGAATCAAAACACTACGAACTAAAGCCGCGAACGCTATGGTTGAGAACTTTGCAGACCTTTCACACGAAATAAAAGAACTAGAAAGCACGCTGCCGGACATTCCACGTTCCCCTCGTTTGTGGTGTCAAGACATCACCCCCGAACGTGTGGGTAGTTTGATGGCTGAAAATGATGAGGCCATCGCCATCATTTCAGATGAAGGTGGCATCTTTGACTTGATGGGTGGCAGGTACAGCAACGGGCTTCCGAATTTAGACGTGTTTCTCCAATCGTATTCCGGCTCACCAGTGTGTGTGGACCGGCAAGGGCGTGAACCGCTAAACCTGAATAAACCCTGCCTGACTATTTGTCTCAGCCCACAACCTGATGTGCTGCGCGGTCTCACGGGGAAATCCGGTTTTCGTGGTCGTGGCCTTTTAGCCAGATTTCTCTATGCGTTGCCGCCATCGCAATTGGGATACCGCACACTGAATAACGTACCGGTGCCTGCGACGGTTGCAGCACAATATTCTGCGGGTGTGACAGCTTTGTTAGAAATGCATCAGGCGGTCAAAGATGGAAAAGTCCTAGATAGAGCAAGGCTGAAGTTTTCCGATACAGCCTACGCGGAATGGAAAGCCTTTTCTCAAACCGTTGAAATCTATATGCGTGATGGGGGAGGCCTAGAACATTTGCGAGACTGGGCAGGCAAACTTCCTGGGCAGGTGTCACGAATAGCAGGTTTAATCCATTGTGCCGAATATGCTCATGGGAGACCTGAAGACCATTTGATTTCCCTCGACACGGTCGCGAAGGCTCAAGCAATTGCGGCCAGCTTGATACCTCATGCGCTGGCTGCGTTCGGCATGATGGGGGCCGACCCGGCACTTGATGGTGCGAGAAAAGTATTGCGATGGATAAACCGAGAACAGAAACCGGATTTTAGTGCCAGAGGTTGTTTCAAGGCGCTCCAAGGGTCATTTCCGAAGATGTCCGACCTTACCCCGGCCTTCGACGTTTTGGTGGAAACCTTCCACATATATGAAGAAGGGGTTTGCAAATCAAAGGTGGGGCGTCGTAGTCAGCGGTTTACCGTAAACCCTAACATCTGTGAGGTATGGAAATGATTGAATGGCGAACTCTAATGCCGGTTGACCCAGCAGTCCAGTTCCCCCGAAAACATACCCAAAATACCCAAAACCCTCTCGTTCAACCGAGTTTTGTCAATTTTGGGGATATAAATTGTGTTCCAAAAGTCAAAACTGTGCCCAGTCGATGGCTACTCGCCTGGCGACGGTTGGCACAAATTACCTGTGATATTCCAAGAGAGGACCCGCGGCATGAACCTATCCGCAAGGCGTTGGATGATTGCGATGATTCATTTTTAGCGGATGACTGGAATGCATTCCAAGCAGAGGCGGACTATGTCGAACGACTAGTTGAAAGAAAGGCTTAGTGATGGGATTTGTGAAGGGACAACCAAAAGTTGGTGGACGCACCCGCGGGGTGTCCAACAAATTGACCTCTACTTTTCGTCAAGCCGTGCTAACGACATTCGAGAACCTCGGCGGCATCGATGGGCTTACCGACTGGGCCGCTGAAAACCCAACGGAGTTTTATAAAATCGCGGCACGGTTGATTCCTGGCGAACTAAAAATACCCGACCACGAACGGACGATCATAATCGTTAACCGCTCCGGTGCCATGAATCAATCCCAGCCGATCAATGCCGAACCCGCAATTCCTCTGGATATGCCTTCCCCCAATGCTTTATGGGAGGAGAAAAAGTGAGTGCTTGGTTCTAATCCTCCACTACAATAGTACCGTATCCGTCAAACCATCCCATCCGAATCTGCTTGATTCCTCGGCACAATAGGCATAATTTTCCAAAGAAAACGAATCTAGACCAGTAATCTCGAAAACATCCATCACGTTGAAACAAAGACGGGAATATGAGTGAAATTACCTTTAGTATAAACGCGCAACAGAAAATTACTCTTACCCATGAAGACGCTGTAAAGGGAATAATAGATTTTTTGCGAAATCCTCCCAAGCATACATATGGTGGCTTTGGATATGACCTCTATGTACCGGTCCTGCTCCTTATTTATTGCGAGCAAAAGTACGGATTAACCCATGGAACCTCGGAGAATGCCATAAAAGCCATGTTTCCCCTATTCACGGATGCGTGTTGGGAGCTATGTCGTCGGGGGATTTTGCGTCCCTTTCCAAAGAAACTAGAAGGACAAGGAACAAGTCGGGGTGCTGGGTTTAGCATCACTGCTTATGGTGAGCAGTGGTTGAAAGAAGAAGAATTTGACGACTATGTCCCCACTGAACCTGACCGATTTGCCAAAATGCTTGAACCCTATGCCACTCTTTTTGGAAAAGGATTTCAGGAAAGAGCCCAAGAATCGGTTCGTTGCTATAACGCGCATGCTTATTTGGCTTGCTGTTCAATGGCTGGTGCGGCGGCAGAAACCATCCTTATTAAGGTTTCAGATAAGTTGGAAATCACACGAACCAAGAATGAGCCAATAACAAAAACCCGAGAGACGATTATCTCCAAATCTGGTCCGGGCATTAAAGAAAGGCTTATAGCATACAGTGACATAGTGAAATATTGGCGAGATGAAAGCATGCACCACGAGAATTGGGAGACAAGAGGGGAAAAGGCCTATATTTCGCTTGCTATGCTTTTGCGGCTTGCTATGTTTGCCAAAGAACATTGGTTCAAGACAAATCAAGGTTAGCTATCTTTGCAGAAGCACGTTCATCGCTTTGGACATAGTTTTCAATTTATCGAGAAAGTTCCTTATGAAATTTCGTTCCTACTTCTTTGTCTCCGTATTTTTCGTCGGACTGTGGCTGGCACCTGAGTTTGCATGGTCTCAGCTAATTGCGAAATGCGGAGACCTCACAGGGTATAGCCACTACCACTATCGGTCGCCGGTGCCGAAGGATAAAAGTGGATTTCAGGAAGATCGAATCTCTGGTGGTCTTACCACGCTTCAGAAATTGGGCCGAGGGGATTACGACATTTTAATGGTTGACGCACGAAAACAGGTGATCTCGTATAAGCAGGATGGCGGTAAGATTTTACTTCTTCGTCGAGGCAAGGATGATGCAACATTCCTAGTTATTTTTAAGGGCATGGTGATAGAGCTGTACACGTTCTATAGCGACGCAGGCGGCGAGGACCGTTACGACCTCCTGACAAGTAAGGGAGGCGACCTTATGCCGATACACAAGAGTTCACTGTCGAGCGGAAAATGTTCCGAGTTGAATTTGCACTTGATAGACTAATCTTCTTCACCTACGTCGTGGAAAACCAAACACTCATGAACTTCGAGAGATAAGTGGCTAGAGCTATAAGGTTCAATGTGCCTATGGCCCTGCCTCTTAGTACCCCCCTACTTCTTACCATTCCATCTTTTCTATTTAAATCTTTGAGCCAAGAAGTATAGAATTCTTCACTTGCGCTGCTGTTTGTGCAGGTGATTCTAAGCGTTAAACAGGAGAAGCATGAATTGAATACTTACATCGCAAGCATACTAGGAATCATCCTTTGGGCGTTCGCAGCATCATCTCACGCGGAAACAGTTGGGGGAGGTTCTTTATATTTAAATAGAAGCGGCGTTGAGACCCATCGGGCAGAATTTAATTTTGCACAAGACTGTGAGCTTGTCGCTAAAGCCATGAATGAAAAAGAGCCTCTCGTGGAGTGGTATTGCTCAACCTCTCAGCCCTCGATTGAATACGATTGTAATATTCAAAATGTAACGATTGAAAACTGGGAAGGTACAAAGTCAACATCAGATTTAAAGTTCAGCATTTTAATGACTAGAGGCAAGGCTCGAACGACATTAAGTGATGCTCTTGGCTCATTTAACTACGAACAAACTGATTCTATCATTAAACTTTCTAATGATTATCCATATCTAACTGGCAACTATCTAAGCAAAGCAATCACCTATATTCGCATTGATACAGTTAGCGGAATAACCAATATTTTAAATTACGGCTTAACCAATAACGGCAAGGGCACATGCAAGCTGGTTGAAAGTGCAACCAACTAAAGATTTGGTCTTGCCCCAAAATTGTGGACACATCTGAAATGCAGGCGCTAGTCGTCGGGTTCCCTAAACCTATCATAAAGCTCGACTGAAACTGTGTTGATGAGGGGTTGGTACTTTTTTCGTTTAATGTTTCAAGAAGGTTTCTTTATACATGAGCCCGTGACAATACCTGCCCCACCCATCGACATGGCAACAAAAGGTTTTTCTCTGCCTTTTCGCCAGACTTGAATTTCGATGATCTGATACTGATTGCCGAAATCCGCTATGGCTTTGAAAGAATTCTCGGAAGAACCGCTAAAAATAACCTGAGTTGACTTGGCTGCGATAGTCGTTAATGTTTGCCCTGTAATTGCCCCGCTAGATTCATTCACAGAAAAAGTGCTGTCAGCCAACTCTTTATTCCATGGTGATTCTGTGATGCCTCCCCCTTGTGTTAGTTTATAGATACTCATTACCGTACACTTGAATGCGAAAGTCGTTCCCGGTAACCCCCATGTCCAAAAAAATAATAGCGGCATAACGAATGCGAACGGTAGGCGGTAGGGTCGCTTCATAATTTGATTCCTATGGTAGGGATGATTTTGAGGGGCCTTACACTTTATGTCTTGGAAGTATAGGCATCTCGGATGGTCGAAACAATGAGGGGAAGACTGATGGATGGCTAGGACAAGAGTGCTCTAAACATGGGGATGGCCCGCCGCTGAAGGCCCCGGCATGTTTGGTGAGGGGGTAATAGCCAGAAAAAATAATCGTCACTGGGAAAATAATGTGGGGTAAAATGTGGGGTGGTTATTATAGCAGTAAGTGATAATTGTTTAAAAACAATTAGTTATGTAATTAAGATGGCGGAGGGGGTGGGATTCGAACCCACGGTGGCTTTCACCACGCCGGTTTTCAAGACCGGTCTATTCGTCCACTCTAGCACCCCTCCGCAAATATTTTATTGCACATTTTCTTCGATGAAAAACCAGCCTTTCCGTTTCATGCATACGTCAAAGCCTGACTGGCCACCCAATCCTGCAATACCTTGGTCCTCTTCGCACACAGCTTGCACCCGTTCAAATTCACCAGGTTGTGCTCCTGGTTTGGACCACGAGGTTTTGATGGTGGGGAGTCCACAGGCGGTGATAAGTATCGCCCCTAAAACAATGAGTAAAGGCCTTGTGTGTTTCATGTAGGCACCTTTTTATGTTGTATGAAGGGTCATCCTCAGATAAATCTTTGAAGTAAGAGCATTTGAAATAGAGTCATTACTTCGGTGTCGGTGGTGTGATAGCTTCCACCCCATACATATAGGGTTGAAGGGCTTTCGGAATTTTTACCGACCCATCTTCCTGTTGGTAATTTTCTAAGATTGCCACGACGGTTCGTCCGAGAGCGACTCCCGAGCCATTCAAGGTATGAATGTGTTCAACCTTTCCACCTTTGGGACGATAGCGAATGTTCGCGCGGCGAGCTTGGAATCCTTCAAAGTTGCTGCACGAGGAAATCTCCCGATATTTTCCTTGCGATGGTAGCCAGACTTCCAAATCATACGTTTTGGCTGCTGAAAAGCCAGTATCACCGCTACAGAGGTTCATGAGGCGATAAGGCAACTCGAGTGATTGCAGAATTGATTCTGCCGAATTGGTGATACGCTCGAGTTCTGTATAGGAATGCTCGGGGTGGCTGAATGCCACGAGTTCCACTTTATGAAATTGGTGCATGCGAATGAGGCCACGGGTATCTTGCCCATAGGATCCGGCTTCTCGACGAAAGCATGGGGTATTGGCGACGTGTCGAATAGGGAGGGAGTCTTCAGGGATAATTTCATCCCGATACATATTGGTCACGGGTACTTCCGCTGTGGGAATCAATAAAAAGTCATCGTCGCGAAGATGAAACAGGTCACTCTCAAATTTAGGGAGTTGTCCCGTTCCGATCATGGACGCCCGATTGACAAGGTAGGGCGGCAGGATTTCGGTATAGCCATGCGCTTGAATATGAACATCCAGCATAAAGGTGGCGAGGGCTCGCTCCAATTGCGCGCCTAAGCCTATAGCAATAGAAAATCGAGTCCCCGCGATTTTTGTCGCACGTTCAAAATCTAAAATCCCAAGAGATTCACCAAGCTCCCAATGTGGTTTGGGCGTGAAGGGAAATGTCGGGATATCACCCCAACGGCGCATTTCAACATTGTCATTTTCCTGTGTCCCTTGGGGCACGGTAAAATGTGTGATGTTTGGAATGCGAAGCGCGAGGTCTGTGAGTTGGTCTTCCACCGTGCGGAGGAGTTCCTCCTGGGATTTAATCGTGTCCCCAACGGCACGCATTGAAGCCATGGCTTCTTCTGCGGGTTGTTTGTTGCGTTTGAGTTGGCCTACCTCCTCCGAACCTTTTTTGAGTTGATGCCGAAGGGTTTCCACCTGGGTAATCATCTCGCTTCGAGTGTGAAGTAGTTTTTCTAACCCAGCCCAATCCACATCTTTTCCTCGTCCCCCAAGTTGGTCACGAATAGAATCGAATTGGTCTCGTAATGTTCGCAGGTCGTACATAGTGATGGTCTCAAGTCATTGAAAATGCGGTTGAAATTTAACACTTGTCTCTAAAGCCGTCAACGAAACGTGAGGCATGGTCACCTTGCGAGCCAGAGACAATTTCGCATACTCTCTCCTCATGCCGTATGTGTTTCCCAGTGAAGATTTGTTTATGGGAGGGATAGCGTTTTTGATCGTTGCGCTGTTAATCCTACGAGTGCGGGTTGCACGACAGCGTCGATTGGACGTCGGAATCGCTGTGTCTGAGGAATCGCCCATTGAGCCACCCAAAGGCTCTTCCCCCCTTAGTTGATCTGAGAGTCATCCAGCCACTATAATCGGCCTCTTTTTACGCCTGGAGTATATTTCATGAATGGTGCTGCGAAGTTACAACGAACCGATGGACGACGTCGTGATGAAATTCGACCGGTGAACGTGATCCGTCCGTTCATTAAGCATGCCGATGGGTCGGTGCTGATGGAAATGGGCGATACGAAAGTGATCTGCACCGCTTCGATTGAGGAAAAAGTCCCACCCTTTTTGAGGGATAAAGGGAAGGGTTGGGTGACGGCTGAATATTCTATGCTGCCAGGAGCGACCCATGACCGAACCCAGCGGGAAGCCACGCGAGGCAAGCAATCAGGCCGGACTCTGGAGATTCAACGATTAATTGGACGCGCCCTGCGTGCCGTGACGGATATGAGTACCATGGGTGAGCGAAGCATTTGGATTGATTGCGATGTAATTCAAGCCGACGGTGGTACCCGAACGGCCTCTATTACGGGAGCCTTTATCGCCTTGGCTGATGCCTTTGCCAAACTCAAGGATAAAAACCTGATCAAGAAAATCCCCCTGACCGATTACCTGGCGGCGGTGAGTGTTGGGAAGGTTGGCGGGGAGTCCATGGTCGATCTGTGTTACGAAGAAGATTCCATGGCTGATGTGGATATGAATCTCGTGATGACTGGGCAAGGCCGATTAGTCGAAGTGCAAGGCACTGCGGAGCGGGGAACATTTGGAAAAAATGAACTCGATGATTTCCTGGCGTTAGGCTGGGATGGGATTCAACGATTGGTCAAATTGCAAAAAGATTTAGTGACGATATAAATAGGGCGTGTCGTGGAATTGGTTCTCGCAACAGGCAATCGCGATAAACAAAAAGAGATGATTGCGTTGCTTGGTGATTTGCCCATCACCATTCGAACTCTTGATGAGTTTGAACCTGTTCCTGACATCATTGAAGACGGTGAGACGTGCGAAGCCAATGCCATTAAAAAAGCCAAGATTATTGCCGAACATACAGGTCGGCTGGCCTTGGCTGATGATACAGGGCTTGAGGTCGAGGCCTTAGGTGGTCGACCGGGAGTGTATGCAGCACGATATGCTGGAGAAACTGCCACGTACCAAGATAATTGCAGAAAGTTACTTCAAGAACTTCAGGGAGTAGCAGCAGAGAAACGTGGGGCGCGATTTGTCACCGTGGTGGCGCTTGCGGAATCTTCGGATGAGGTTGAGGTCGTAGAAGGGGTGCTTGAAGGGCAGATTGCTCTAGAGCAATCAGGAGCAGATGGCTTTGGATATGACCCTGTGTTTGTCGTTCCAGAGTTAGAAAAAACCTTAGCTCAGATCACACTTGAAGAAAAGAATCAAATCAGTCATCGTGGACGGGCGTTGGTCAAAGCCAAAGACCTGTTACAACAGAAAATCAACCGGACTATAGAGTCGGGGCGTAGCGCAGCCCGGTAGCGCGCCTGCTTTGGGAGCAGGATGTCGGAGGTTCAAATCCTCTCGCCCCGACCAACTTCACTATTCCATTCTTAATGTCGGGCTTGATCATGATCGCTCGAATCATTTTTTGTCAGACCCCCTTCCTTTTCGTGAGCGCCCGTAGCTCAGTCGGATAGAGCATCGGCCTTCTAAGCCGAGGGTCGCAGGTTCGATTCCTGCCGGGCGCGCCACCATCTAACTCATTGATATTGCTATGTTTTTTATTTTAGGCCTAATCATCATTTTGGGGGGCGAATCCTCGAAACCCCTTACTGGAAGCGGTGGTTGGGTGGTTCTAAAAAATATCCTAAAACTTCTAAACAGCTGGCAAGCAATTCATTAGGCAAAAACCACCTCTTGCGGTTTTTCTCCCCTTCGACGAGGACGTACCTTGACGGTTACCTTTTGATCGAGTTTATTTAAAAAGCTCATCAGCCGTGCTTCAGAAAATCGATGGAATCGGGCATTCATGAGATGCGAGACTTCTGCTTGTCCAATTTCTAAAACCTCTTGCACGTCTTTTTGTTTTTTGAGGCCACGGTTTTTCAGAATTTTGAGAATTTGAGATCCGAGCTCCGCTCGCATTAACAGGATATCAGCATCTTTCAAGCCTAAGTCGGCAAACACATTGCCAGAGCTTTCTTCAAATTCTATTTTCCCTTTTTTCTTCATGACGGATACTCCTTTTCTAGTTCCACGGCTTCCTTATAGCGTCGTACAATCAAATCAATGTCCTTTTTTGATGTAGCGATACCCATTGTACTCTTCTTTTGAAACGCGTGCAGGACATAGAGCCGCGTTCCAATTTGTACGGCATAGACCAACCGATAGGTATTTGTTTCAAAGTCGTCTTTAACTTCAAATACTCCACTAGCAATGCCTTTGAAAGGTTTTGCATGCGGCGGCATCTCACCTTTCTGAGCAAAATATAACTCACCACCTATTTGTTTTTGCACGTCTTCCGGCATTTTCTTGAGTTGCTTTTTACTATCTCCTACCCAAACGACAGGCCGGATCGTGTTTTTATTAGACAAACGCATTCTCCTTAACTCATTTAATGATATTACAAGTTTGTAATAATTTCAAGAAAAACAGCAAAATCAGGTAGTTATGGACCGTGAGTTGCGGGGGATCCCAACGCGGTGCTCTGAAGAACTTGGCTCCATTCTTCAAGGATTTCGAATAAGCGGTTCGAACTTTTTCCTATCGGGCGCACCATACTGTAACTACTTGATATTGCATGGTTTATTTGGTGAGGCCTGATCAGAGCTTTACCACCTAAATCTTCTAAACCCATTGCTAGAAGCGAAGTTTGAGCGGTTCGAACTTTTCCAGAAAAGTTAACTGTCTTCGACCAGGGTTTAGATATAACCCACCGGAAATTATCCGTACCGCAGGATCATTTAGCTTCAACCGCCAAATCCGAATTTGATTGACTGTCCCGAGTGATGGGTGAGATCTGTCAAGGAAGAAGTTCTGTCATGACACATCCTGTTTTGGGAAGGTTTCCTACGACAGGGGCTCAAAGTATATAACATCTATTCCCATCAGAAACTCAATATACTTTTTTCCACCTAAATCTCAGGATCCAATTTAAAATTTGTATCTAAACAGATACGAATGCCAAAAATTATTCAGTTAAAAATTAAGGGTCATGACTAGTTAAGGGGGTGTTTTCGGAGGACCTTGAGTAACAATTGGTAAAGGTTTTAGCCTCGATGGTTGAGTCGAAATTCACATTCCTTCAGATGCAAGTAAAACGTTTGTTTGTTGATCCCTCTGAATCGGGCGAGACGGGTTTTCGCATAGCCCCAGAACCCTTCAAGCCCATTCACATGCGCGCGGCCGCACACAAATTCATCTCGGCCATGATCCACCCGGAGATGTTTGCTGTATCCCACATCGACCAGGCCATTATACCCTCGCCACCCATCTGAATAAATCACGCTGTCCAAGGCGACCTTGTCCCGAATAATCGCTTGCAGCATGGGGTTGCGGAAGTCAGCAACGAGTTCTGTGTAGAACTGTCCATTTCGTTGAAACAGACCAAAGACAATGGTTTTCCCGTAGGCACCGCGACCGCGTTTCCCTTTAATGCGGCGAGATCCAAAGTACGATTCATCAACTTCCACCTCGCCGCTGAACGGCGATTGCGTTTCACAAAATTGTGCAATGCGTGCCCGAATCGCCCGCCCGTACCGGTTAACGGTATTGCGATTTAAACCGGTCAGGAGGGCCATTGGGGAGGCGGTTAAATCCAGGACCAAATACTGTACGAGTTGGCGAAATTGCTTGCTCGAAATTCGGGAACGTTTCGCATAGCGGTTTCGCTTGGTCATGACAGGAGATTATCCTCATTCGTCCCTCCTTAACTAGTCATGACCCAAAATTAAATACTCTCTTCGATTTGTCATGATAAACATCTCCAAACTATTAATGTCTTGTGGCTTTAGGCATCTTCCCTTGGGCTCAAAGAGCCTTCATATTATTGGAAAGCTTACTTTTTGTCCTTACCGGTAAACATTTGAAAGTAATAGTTATAAATGACGAACTTTCCAAAATGGAATTTATTTGTTAGGCAGAGATTTAACCAAACAATTAGTTGTGCTATGGCTAGAATTACCTAATAAAAAATTGTGGTAATGATATATATCTTAGTTTTTAGTGATAAAAATAGTTGATGTTATAGATTCAAATATAGTATTTAATCATTTTTTAATAAGGTCATATGAATAGTTTCTATGATATCTATCGTTAGGTTTATAAGTAACTGCGTCAAGAATGAAATTTGATGGTGATTAAACCAAGCAGAAGAAACAGGGCAACCTTGGACCTAAGGCAAAATTCTGTGGGTTGTAGATTCAAGGACACAAACTGCCTCTCATTCAATTAATTGAAAATTGCTGAAATTTGGTTTCGATTAATTCATGTTAAAGTTCCCAATCAAACAGCAGCCTCAGAAAGGTAGGGGCGTTCGATTTCAAAAATTACTTTTTAATATTATATTTTTTGCCATTGTTATTGGCTGGAACATTACTCCCCAAAATGTCCATACAGCACCATTTGTTCAGAATGCCACATCAGTAATTGAGGTTCATAGCAGTGGAATCGAGCATGGCAAAAAACCGTGCTTCAAGAAAGATAATTCACCAGGGCATACACATGCTTCCCTTCAAGATTCTTCTCCCTATCTGTATTTCATTGCGCACTGCAGCAAAATAATTTCTGCACCTTCGAGTTTTGAGGCAATAGTCAGTGGTGCGGATATTTCCCTATCTTGGTTACCTCCAACGGTCGGTTCGCAAAATGTCAGTAGTTATGAGGTGTGGCGGGATGATGGGAGCAATCCGGCTGTTCCTATTGCCCTTGTGGAAACGGGTACTTCCTTTGTCGATCAAGCAGTACCTGGGGATCTAACTTCCTATCAATATCGTGTGCGAGCCGTTGATTCCCACGGGCATCCGGGTCCCTTTTCGCATAGTGCCGTAGCTGGGCAATTAACAATGCCAATTGTGACGTCATCCCCATTGAATGCAACGGTATTTAAAGGTGATCCAGTTACATTCTCTGTGGTGGCCCAAGGGTCTGAACCATTAACCTTTCAATGGCGAGAAGATGACCAAAATATTATAGGGGCGACAAATGCCAGTTATTCCATGAACCCGGCATCCCTCGACAAGGATGGAAAGGTATATTCGGTGATCGTGACCAATGCCGCAGGGAACGCCTTCAGTAGTGCTGCAACCCTAACCGTCAAACCGAGAACCCTGTTTTATCAAGACGCCAATGGGGGGCTGATTGTCATGGAGGCCGAACATGCCTCTGGGGGAGTGCCCGGACAAGTGGGCAGCGACTATGAAAACCATCAATGGGAAGTCCTGTTACCTGGATCGACACCCGTGGCCTTACCCAATGGCGCCTCTGGATTGGCCGCCATGACCACGGAGGACATGGGCACCCTAGGACCACTAACAGGGTATCCTGGCCTAAGTCCCCAATTAGATTGGGCCCTGAATTTCACCCAAACCGGAACGTACTACGTGTGGTTTCGCGGAAAGGGGCAAGGCAATAAGAGCGATTCGGTGCATTTCGGGATTGATGGAGCAGAAATTGCCAGCGGCCAGGAGGTCAATAAGTTTAACCATAATGATTGGAGCTGGGAAAATAAGTCCTGGGCGGCGGTTCGAACCTTGGAGATCACCACCGTTGGCATCCATATCTTCAATATTTGGATGCATGAGGATGGATTAATTTTAGACAAAATTGTGCTCACCCCCGATGCAAATTATGACCCGCTTACGGATGGGCCGCTCGGGCCTCCAGAAAGTCCCACGGTCCTCGATGAAGAAAACCCGACCCCCCCCGTGGCGGTGCAGGTGACGACGGTCAGTGCTTCGGAGCTCAGCGTGAGTTGGGGGCCTGCCGAGGACGATATCGCAGTGACCGAATATGTGGTACGGCGGTGTTTGGGCACCATGCCCTGTGGCACTACCTTTGAGCATGAAGCCTCGGCGGGTAACACGACCTCCTATCTCGACAGCACGCTGCTGCCATCGACGAGTTATTGGTATGACGTGGTCGCCAAGGATGGCGTGGGGAAGGAGAGTCTGGCGGCGGGGGCCTTGGGAGTGACCGCAGCAGACACGCAAGCTCCAGATGCACCGTTAGTGTCAGGAACGGCGAGTGGCACCGTAGTCACGCTCATTTGGTCAGAGCCCCATGACGATGTCGGGGTAGTGGGCTATGAGATTCAGCGATGTACGGGCTCCGGCTGTACCACCTTTACCGACTTTTCCCCGGCCATCAGTGAGACGGGAACCGTGTGGGAAGACAGTACGGTGACGGCCGGGACGACGTATCGCTATCAAGTGATAGCCAAAGATTCCACAGAGAACACAAGTGCACCTGGGGAGAGTGGGGATGTCACGACAAATGTTGATAGTACCCCACCGACCGTCCCGAGGAATGTCGTGGTGACAGCAGTAAGTCACGCGGAATTAACGGTGACCTGGGAGTCGGCCACCGATGATGTGGGAATCCAGGACTATGAGGTTATGCGTTGTACAGGGGTGAATTGTTTCGATTATGTCTGGGTAAAGACCGTACTACATTCTGAGCTCTTGTCCTTTACGGATACCGATCCAGGGCTGATGCCGGCCACCGTCTATCGGTATCAAGTTCGCGCCCAAGATATCGCTGGGAATTGGGGTCCTGGGGAAGCGGCGGAACAAGCCACGTTAGAAAACCCGATCACAACCTTTTATCAAGATCCCACAGGGGGCTTGATC
>JAJDBO010000243.1 GCA_029261305.1 Nitrospirales bacterium | reverse complement strand
CTCTATTTTTTCGAGCAACTAGGAACAGGCGACGAGTAACTAATTCAGCGAGTTGTAAAACGTTTGAGAATCAATACACCATTATTGCTACCAAATCCAAATGCATTTGTCATGGCCACGTTAATTTTGCCTTCCTGGGTTTGGTTGGAAATGCCGGGCAAATGACATTCTGGATCTGGATCTTCCAAGTTCAGGGTGGGATGCACGATTCCAGTTTTCATGGCCATAATTGAGGTGATGGCCCCCAAAGCTCCGGCGGCGCCCAATGTATGACCAATCAGTGACTTTGTGGCGTTGATTAATAATTTATTAGCACGACTTTTAAACAGATGACGAAGACCACGAACTTCCACGTCGTCCCCAACCGTCGTTGACGTGGCATGGGCATTCACATAATTAACCTGGGCGGGTCGAAGTTGAGCATCTGCCAACGCCAGTTTCATGGTGTTGGCCATTTCCGCCCCGTCTTCTTTTGGCACGACCATATGATAGGCCTCACTGGTTGATGCATACCCTGCCACCTCCGCATAGATCTTTGCACGACGGCGTTTGGCATGTTGGAGGGTCTCCAAAATTAAGGCCCCGGCGCCTTCGCCCATAACAAATCCATCGCGACCTCGATCAAAGGGGCGTGATGCTCGTGTTGGCTGTTCATTGTACCGGCTGGACAGCGCCCTGAGCGAGCAAAATCCTGCGAAGACCAAAGGGGTAATGCTGGCATCGGCTCCTGCCGCGATCATCATGTCGGCTTTACCCATACGGATCGTGTTCAGGGCTTGGCCAATCGCATGGATACTCGAAGAACAGGCCGTGGAAATGGTGATGTTTGGACCTTTGGCGCCACAGGCCATGGCAATAATTCCCGATGCAGAGTTCAGGGTAATGGCGGGAATGAAATTCGGGTGTACTCGATTCGGCTTTTTTGTGTCATAGAGCTGGGAAATTTCGCGCTCGCCCATCATCATTCCGCCCATGCCTGCTCCAACCATAACTCCGACGCGTTCGGGGTTTTCTTTTTCCATATTAATCCCTGCATCTTCTAAGGCTTCTTTGGCGGCTACTAATCCGAATTGGGCATAGCGATCAACACGGTTGGCGTATTTTTCATCAATATAGTCGAGTGGATTGAAATTATGAATTTGTCCAGCGATGCGAGACCGATAGGCATCAATGGGCAGTCCTTCAAACGATGGAATTTTTGAAATGCCTGATTGTCCTTCAATGGCGGCATTCCAAAATTGGTTGAGCCCAATACCGATGGGGGAAATAATACCCAGACCCGTCACAACAACTTTTGGTGCCATGCGAAAATAGTGCCTTTCAATACCCGCTCACGCCAAGAATGAGGGGGGTTGTCTACCATGAATAAATTAATAGCGTACCTTCAGCATATAATTCAGGCTGACGGCGAGAAACATGAAACAGGCGATCCAACCGGCGATCACCGGGGCCAGAGCACCACTACGTCCTAGGGCAATGCCAACCGAGTGGGTGGTCCAAAACAAAAAACTTATCCCGAGGGCTAGCCCGATGTTCTTGGCCACACTCGAGGATCTGGCCCCCATCCCATGAAGTCCGAGTGACACTCCAAGAATAGTCATAATGAGGGTGACAAACGAAAAGGCAATGCGGCCCCAATAATCAGTGAGAAATCGAGTGACATTGTGCCCTTCATTTTTCAAATGTTTGATATGGTCCCACAGCTGCACTAAGGTCATGTGTTCGGGCTCTAACGAAATCCAGGTTTCCAAATCTTCCGGTGTTAAGGAAAGCTCTAAGGGTAGGTCATCAAGCTGAAGCACCTTGACCGGTCCCTTAAGCGTCAGGGATCGTTTGACGACGTTTTTCAATGTCCAACCCTTCGCGGTGTAATCAACCGTTTCTGCGGAAAGCACTTGATCAAGTTGGAAATTTGAATCAAGCCGATACAACCGAATCGCGTGAAGTTTTGTGCCATTGGGCGAGACATTTTTGACATTCATGATGGTATTGTTCTGTATCCGAAGCCAGAGATTTTCCGCAGTAAAGGCCAAGGGTTTTGGCTTTTTTTGGATTTCGACGGTTTTGATTTGCTCGGCCTTGGTATTGCCCAAGGGAATCAAGATCGCCGTGAAACTGAACAATACGAGGGTCGTCAGAGCTGCCACGCATAAAAAGGGGGCGGCAATATGAAACAGGCTAAACCCGCAACTTCGCATCGCGGTGATTTCATGATTTTTATTTAGTATGCCAATGGCGAGAAGTGAGGCCATTATTGCGGCAAACGGAGCGAGCTTAAAGGAAATGTCAGGGATTTTAAAGAAGAAATACATCAACATCGAAGAGAGTTCGGCATCGTGCCGAAGAAATCTCCTCAGTTTTTCGAAAAAGTCGATAATGAGATAGATTGAAGTCAAACCCGTAATACACATGACCATGATCTTCAAATAATGCCGAAGGATGTACCAAAACAGAATGCCCATGTTAATGTCGACTAGCTCGGTAAAAGAGAATACAGGTGATCAGTAACAAAATGACGTTCGGAAACCAAGCCCCGGCAAAGGGATGAAGAATAAGGGTGGTCACGAGAAATTCACCGACGACATTTAACAGATAAAACCCCACCATAATGAGAATTCCAACGGCAAAGCCTCCCATTCGGCCTGATCGCTTTGACACGATCCCCACGGGAAGCCCAAGTACCCCCAAAATAAGTGTGGCCACGGGGAATCCCAAATCCTTGTAATATTCCATGAGGCGTCGGAGCGAATTCGTATCTCGCCAGCCCGATTTGTCGAGTTTTTCTATGAGATAGTCGTATCCTCTTCGTCCCGGCTTCGTTGTATTAAAGGTGTCGGGGAGATCCATCTTGAGATCATAGGTCGCGAAGGTCACTTGATGATGCTCCGTAATGTCCTTAGGGAATGCATGGATGGTTCCGTCAAAGAGCCGAAATCCCAGCTGTTTTTGTTTAGGGTCATGGAGCATGCTGAAACTTTTGGCAGTCACAATAAAGGGTTTTACTGGGTCGCGTTGGTCAGCAATAAAAATGCCTTCGGCTTTTTCCCCCTTTTCAGGTTCGGGGACGTAAATCATCATGCCGTTGGTCGGTTCGTTAAATACCCCTTTGTCCAGAGCCAATGTCAGCTGATCCTTGACCAAGCTAATGGCAAGTTTCTTCAGCGAGACGTTCGACCACGGTTGTCCCCACTGTGACAGATAAATGGTGAGCAGAAATACCATAAAGGAAAATACGAAGACTGGGAACGCAATCCGAAGCAAACTAATTCCGGCAGCCCGCATGGCGACAAGCTCTTTATCAAAAGAGAGCTGCCCGAAGGTCGTAATGGACGACACCAGGCAAGCAATGGGCAAGGTCAGGACGAGAAATGAGGGCATGAGATGGGCCACAATATTCAGAACTGGCATGATCCCCACCCCTTTTGAGACCAACAGCTCAACGAGGCGCAACATCTCTTTGGTGAAAACTATAAAGCATAGTGCCCCTAAGCTCACGCTAAAGGGGATCATGAGTTCTTTAAAAATATAACGGTCTAGGAGTCGCATGGTATTTTAGACGGTGAATCGTGTTTGGACGATAAAGTTCATATCTCGGGATCTGAAATACTCCTGACATCAGTGGTCAGAATAGAGGGATTGGGGAAGCCAAAATTGATGTTGGGCATAATAGCGTAGGGTCGGGATGCTGTAAATGGATTGGCAGTAGGAAGAATAACAGGAGTTGGGTAAATATATCCTATATCTTGTGACGTGATACCTACCAGGGCACTAGATTTCGTTGACACCCTCAAAGGAGTATGATAGAGGGTCATCAAGATTATTGTAATATTGCCATAATAAGGGAATGGGGGAAGTTATATCTAAGCTTGCCTCCTCAATCTTAATGAAATGTTATAAGTTTTAACCCTCGTGAGTACGTCTAAAACATTTCGTCTTGTCCTCATCAAACCCTCTCGTTATGACAGTGATGGGTATGTGGTGCAATGGGTCCGGTCCATTATCCCGTCGAACACTCTTGCCACATTATATGGGCTCGCGCTGGATTGTGCGAACCGAAAGGTACTGGGTGATGATGTTGAGATTGTCATTGATGCTTATGATGAACCGAATACCGTTATTCCTATAAAAAAGATCATACGAGATATTCAACAAGCTGATAGCGGAATGGTTGGACTCGTTGGTGTTCAGACGAACCAATTTCCTAGATCAGTCGACATTGCCCGTCCCTTTCGAGAGGCGGGAATCCCAGTTGTCCTTGGCGGGTTTCATGTGAGTGGATGCCTCTCGATGCTTCCAGGTGTCCAAGTAGACATTCAAAAGGCCCTGGACATGGGGATCACTATTTATGCTGGTGAGGCCGAGGGTCGTTTTGATGTAGTGCTCCGTGATGTGTGGGAAGACCAAGTCAAACCGCTCTATAATTATTTGGATGATCTTCCTGAATTGAACGGCGCCGTCGTTCCCTTTTTGCCGAAGGAGCATATTGAAAAAACAATAGAGGGATTAGGTAGCTTGGATGCTGGGCGAGGCTGTCCTTTCCAATGTAGCTTTTGCACGATTATCAATGTTCAAGGTCGAAAGTCCCGGTGGCGCACACCGGATGATGTTGAACAGGTTGTGCGTGCCAATCTTGCTCAAGGAGTCAATCGATTCTTTGTCACGGATGATGATTTCGCCAGAAATAAAAATTGGGAGGCGATTTTTGATCGTCTTATCCACCTTCGCGAAGTCGAAAGGCTCGACATTAAATTCATTATCCAGGTGGACGCCCTCTGTCACCGTCTTCCGAATTTTATCGAAAAAGCCGCTCGTGCTGGCTGTCGGCGCGTCTTTATAGGATTAGAAAATATCAATCCTGAGAATCTTGTGGCTGCCAAGAAGCGGCAAAATAAGATTTGGGAATATCGACAAATGCTCCAAGCCTGGAAGGATCATGGATGTATGACCTATGCCGGCTATATTCTGGGATTTCCTGCTGATACTCCAGAATCTATCGCTCGTGATATTGAAATTATTAAAAAAGAATTGCCAGTGGATCTGCTGGAGTTTTTCTGTCTGACTCCGCTTCCTGGTTCGGAAGAT
>JAJDBO010000242.1 GCA_029261305.1 Nitrospirales bacterium | reverse complement strand
GGGGTATTTTCAGTTCCTTGATTGGTTCTTGATGGATATGCAAGGTCTGGATTACTTCTACATTCTCCGCTAAGTGATTGGGTGAATTGAATTGAATATGATTGAAAAACTTCACAAAGATTTAGTCTCTTTGAAATTGTTCAAAGGAAAAAGGAGGTTGGTCATGGGTCGCCTCAATGTTGGACAGGCTAGGAAGAAAATCCTGGCGGTCGCAGGTTTATTTGCAATGGGGGCGATGTTGGTGCTCCCAATTTTCGCAGCGCTTCCAGCGGCAATGGCTGGTGGTGGTGGTGGGTCAGCTGGTGGTCCTCCTCCTGAAGTTTTAGCGGCCCAAAAGGCGGCGGCAGCGGCAGCAGCAGCGTCTGGCGAAGGTGTAGAAGGTGAAAAAGTAGAGGTTGGTCGCGATGTCTACTACAAAACGGAAGGTCCTGTTGTTGGTGCCCCTGCTCCAAAAACGGCGGATACTTCAGAGTTTTATCCACGGTACAACTTTGAGAGTCGAGTCCTTCTTTGGGTAGCGAATCAGCAGCACCTGTATTATGGCAGCTTTGTGTTGGCTGTTCCTATTTTTTGCATGTGTGTGGAATTTGCGGGGATGATTGCAAAAGACAAAGCGATGGCGAAAAAGTATGACCAGCTTGCTTATGACTTTATTAAAATAAGCCTGACGGCCTACTCGCTTACCGCTATTCTTGGAGGAATTTTAATATTCACTTTCCTGACGTTGTATCCCTCGTTCTTCGGGTATTTGTCGAGTATTTTCCGTCCGGTGATGCATATCTATGCATTGATGTTTGTGGCAGAGAGTGGTGTTCTGTACATCTATTACTATGGGTGGGATAAGATGCGAGAGGGGGTCATGAAATGGATCCATCTCAGCATGTGCGTGGTTTTGAACGTTATCGGTACAGTGTTGATGTTCTTGGCCAATTCTTGGATTGCTTTTATGATGTCTCCTGCAGGTGTGGATGAGCAGGGCCGTTATCTTGGAAATATCTGGCACGTGCTTCATACGGCACTCTGGAATCCTCTGAACGTCCATAGAATTTTGGGGAATATGGCTTTTGGTGGTGGTGTTGTGGCTGCATATGCGGCGTATCGGTTTTTATCTGCAAAGACTGATGAAGAGCGAGCCCATTACGATTGGATGGGTTATATCGCTATGTCACTTGGAGTGGCATTCTTAATCCCCCTTCCATTTGCCGGATATTGGTTAATGCGCGAAGTGTATGCCTATCGGCAGCAAATGGGTATTACTTTGATGGGTGGATTGCTGGCTTGGTTATTTATTATTCAAGCCACGATGATTGGAATCCTATTCCTTACCACTAACTATTATCTCTGGCAGGCCCTAGGGCGAATGAGTGGAGGTGACAGGTTCCAAAAATATATCAAGTACTTCGTGTTTATACTTGTCGTAGGGCTTCTAGTATTTATCACTCCTCATACAATTGTCATGACGCCAGCGGAATTGAAGGCCATGGGAGGTCAGCAGCATCCTGTGCTGGGTAACTATGGTGTGATGTCAGCAAAAAATGGTGGCATTAATGCGATCATTATGACGACAATCGCCAGCTTCGTTTGGTATCAAAGAGGAAATAAGATGCCAGCGGTGAGTTGGTCGAGTTTTGGAAATATTTTCCTGATAACATTCTTTGTCGTGGCACACGTCAATAATATCTGGGTGGCGTGTTACGGGTATTTTATTCCAGCCAACGTCAGAATAGGATTATCGATACCCCAAGTAGCTGGGACGCTGTCCTGTCTATTTATAGGAACTACAATCAATCTTATGATGTTGAAGGGGGCGAAAGAAATTGGTCCTATTCAATATGGAAAGATCGCTCCTCGGTCTCAATATGCTCTCATTATGTTGGCAACAGCCTTCACATGGATGATGGGCCTGATGGGGTATATCCGATCTTCCGTGAGATTGTTCTGGCACGTGAACGAAATTATGCGAGACAATTCTCCGTGGGCGTACACCCATACCATTGGATTCGCAGCCAATGTCATTTCGTTTAATGTGTTATTTTTCTGGATTTCAATTATGTTTGTTTTCTGGCTTGGAACCTTAGGTATGAAGAAGGCTCCTGTGGCGGCAAAAGAGCCGGCGCAAGCAATTCCTTCTGCGCAACCTGCCGGTGGAAGTTAAGTTAGAAAAAGAGACAGATATTTTAACGAAAAAGTAGATTCAAAAAAGTTGGCCCTCTCTAAAAAAGGGGGCTAACAATGATGGAGGGTGTCAAGGTGGTTGAATTATTAACAGATGCACTCGCATTTGGTTGGCCGTTTTTAGCCTTGGTCGTGGGGGTTTCCTTGTATAGGTATGCAAAGGAAAAAGACCCTGAAGTAAAAAAGAATATGTCATTCAATATTTTGATTGGAGTGGTTGCTTCAATCATGCTGTTGGTTGCCATTGTTAACTACAAGGATAACTTTGGGACTAATGATGGAAAGTTGCCTATTTCATTGGTACTAATTACGAGTCTTACATTCCTCATGGGAGTGTATTTCTCGAATATTAGTGCGTTGATGAAAATTGGCGGATTTATGTTTTTCGTAGCCGCTGCATTATCTGGATATGGAAACTGGTTGCCGCAGGTTGAAGGTGGTTTTCCTCCTCCAGTTGTCAAGCTTGATTTTCAAAGCATGTCAGCTCAACAGTTGGGTGATGAAGGGGAAAAAATCATCTTTGGTGGAATTGGACAAAGTAAGGTTCAGGGGGCCATTGGAAAAGGTCAATGTCCACTTTGTCATGGATTTAATCAAGGTTTCTTAAGTGAGCGGGCTCCAAATCTTTGGGACGTCCCAGCAAGAGCAGAGGAACGATTAAAGCACGAAAAGTATCACATGAATGATCCTGCTGCTCGGGATACTGTGCAAAAAGAGGCGTTTGAAGGTTCGGGGACAGCTACAACTGGTCAGGAATATATTGCTGAATCTCATGCCTGTCCAAATTGTTTTGTGGTTCCAGGATTTGGTGTAAAAGGTTCTAATGATACGGAAAGTCCAATGCCAAGAATTCATAAGCCACCAATTTCTTTATCAATTGGAGAAATGGCGGCGGTTGATACTTGGATGTATGTGAGAGAGGGAAAAGAAGCTCCAACATACGAAGAAATAAACGCATCATACGAAAAATTTATTCCAGAAGCTGATCGTCCCAAAGCCAGTGAAGATGGAGATAAGGCAGCTGGTGGAGTGTTGGCAACTGGGGAAGAGCCCATTACTGATCTCTTTATGGCAGCGGGATGTCCAGCATGTCACACAATTCCTGGAATTGAAGGGGCCACTGGAAAAGTCGGTCCATTGCTAATGGAGGGAAGTAACGCTCCAAAACGAATTAAGGATGCGGGTTATAAGGGGAAAGCAAAATCCACACGTGAATACATCACGGAATCAATCCTGGCTCCGAGTGCTTATGTGGTAGCTGACTATCCTGATAACCAAATGCCAAAGGATTTTGGCAAAACCCTTAGTGCTGGAGCGGTAAATAAAATCGTGAACTATTTGTCACGATTGCAAGAGGGGCAAGATCCTCCTCCAATTGAAGATTTTAATTGAAACGTATTCGTAAGCTCTGAAAATTAAAACAGGAGTTTATCAAGATGACCTGGCTAAAGTTAGTTGAAGGCTACATGCCAATGCAGATGATTTCTG
>JAJDBO010000241.1 GCA_029261305.1 Nitrospirales bacterium | reverse complement strand
GGACTTGGAGGCCAGGGTTTTGGCATCATCAGAAATTTCCACTAAATCGCCGTTTGCCGGAGGCAGCGGTGGGGGTTGTTTTTCTGAGGCAGCCGCTTTGGCTTGAACGTCATGCCCAGGGCTTGCTGAACTGATGGCCGAAACATCCATAATGATTCTCCTTTGTTGGATGGGTGAATACGGTTCATACCCTGTGACTTCGGTCTCTGTTTTATAAACTTAAGAAGTTATACCTTTGGTTTTGTGGGGTTCGATACAGTCTGTTCTGGACGATGGGTGTTAATAAAATAACTTGCCGTTCATTGTATGCGCTTATTATTGATTAAATGAGCGATCATTTTTTTTGGTGATATGGAAGTATTGTTGTCGCGCAGAGATTTGCCTCGGCAATTTGTTCGCACGGGAAGTTCTGTTGGCCGCTAGCAAGTTTTGCGATTAGGAAACGGTCGAAAGATCGGGAAGGTCGTGATCGAACGGGAGTTCAAGTTGGTCGTCTTTAGAAAGAACGGTTTCATAGGTCATATAGTCTGAGAGGTGAGACTGAAAGTCTGACCCAAATAGCTGGATTTGCCAGGCTCGTTGTTGGGAACGTGGAATGCCCCAGGCATCCCATGCCTCCAGTAAACGAAGCTGGTCATGGGGAGTGAGATCAGGTTTGACCGTGAACATGGACACGCTCATGCCGATTGTATCGGTCGAAGCCTGTCAAAACTCCAATTCATCTTATCCTGCCGAAGCTTTGTGATTGAGTGGCGAGGTAGAGCAATATCCCAATTTTATCTTTTCCCACTGAAATATTTAGGAAATTAATAGAAGGACGCTTCTTAGAACGATCCACATACCCCATTCAATCAAGCCAGCCTCAAACCGTACTTCAAACTACGTATTTACCTTGTCCTTGGGTTAGAGCCACACTAGAAAAGTGAATTTATCTCCCTGGCGATGACGACTGGAGGGAGACCTATATAGTTAGTTTTACTTAATCTAAGGAGGTTCTATTATGTCAATGTTTCGACAAGTACTAACGATGTCGACGATGGTGGCTGGCGGAATGGTTATTGGGGCCGGGTTGGGAATGTTGTTGACGCCGCACTCAGGTCGCGTGACACGAGGGCAAATTCAAGTGTATGCACACAAGGCCCAAGATGAAGTGACCCATATGGGAGGTCGGGTAATGCAGCACGTTGACTCCATGCTTGAAAAGGGCAAAGAGGTCCTGGGCAATTACAAACAAGTGTAACTTGGCCGCAAAAAGAATATTTCTGTTTCGTGGCAGAGTAGTTCAAATGGCAATGGCGATCCTTCGGGTGAGGAATAAGCAAGAAAATGACAAGTCCTTTTAAGCGTTTTATCGGTGGAATCCTGATTGGGACCTTTCTTTCAATTCCGTTTCTCTTCGGCCAAGACACTCCATTTGGGTCGACTTTTTTAAGCAAAATTCAGGCGATGCCGCCGGTGGATATTGATCCATTTCTCACCGCCAGCGTGGCCTTTCTGGGGTTTCTTTGCGTTTGGGTAAGGGCGATGGCGGCCCGAAAATCTCAACTAGCAGTTACCCCACCTTCCACCATGGATACCCTAAGACGACGGCGTCAACGCCAGCGGGGGCATCGCTTGTTGCGATAGGACGTGTATGGAAGATAGCTTTTTTGATTGACACCGTTATCGATCAGGCGTAGCATTTTCTTTGCCTCGAAGAGCGAGGTCTTTCCCGAGGGAACATCAAAGCCCTCGATGTTAAATATAAAGGAGGGTCTGGCAATGCAAGACGATACTCCACCTGATCAGTTGTCCCGCTTGTGACTGGGGACGCCTTCCTCTCACAGTGGGCTTTTTGCTTTTAATTGGCGTCTATGCCGCTTGTCGGTGATCGTGCCCGTTGGCATGTGCTCAAGATATGAGCGAAGAAAATAACAGGCGACTCCACAGAGGAAACTTGAGTCTTCCCTCTATGGCGTGAGGCAGACCCCAATTTCACATTCCGCAAAAAGTTCGATTGTCAATAACAGGCGGGTCGAGGTAAAAGAAGGCAATGATGGTACTGGCGTGATTCACGCCAAAAGGAGGCCGCCTTCCCAATCGGGAAGGCGGCTTTTTTGTGCCATGATTTCAGGAATGAATCCAGAGGCTTCAGACTGTCACCGCAAATTCATGGTGTGTGGGTTTAAAGGGAATGAATGTTTATGGACCTTGGGTTTTCTGTAAACTGGGTACTCACCGGTGAGTCTTCTCCATCGATATTAGCCTATGGCATGGTTTTTTTGCTGGGTTCGTTCGTCGGTGTGTTAAATGTAGTGGCAGGCGGTGGATCATTTCTGACATTGCCTCTCTTGATTTTTCTTGGCCTTCCGCCTTCGGTGGCCAATGGGACCAATCGAGTCGGCATCTTTTTCCAGAATCTGTTTGCTGTGAGAAGCTTTCATCGGCATGACGTACTTGATTGGCAAGCATGGCGATGGGCAGCGGTTCCAGCTGTCCTTGGGGCCCCACTGGGAACTTGGCTCGCGCTCTCTGTTCAAGAGGCGATGTTTCAAAAGGTGTTGGCTTTTTTGATGGTTGGGATTACGCTGTGGACTTTGTGGAGCCCCCAGTGGGGAAGGCCAAAGGGTGGTACTCAAAGGGCGGAAGGGCAGGGTGTTCTCACCGCGGTCGGATTTTTTCTGATCGGGGTCTACGGCGGATTTGTTCAGGCAGGGGTTGGCTTTTTGATATTGGCGGTGACCTCCGTCTTGGGGTTCGATCTTGTCCGGGGGAACGCAGTGAAAGTATTCACCGTGTTGGTGTTTACGGGAATGTCACTCCTGCTCTTTGTGTGGCACGATAAAGTGCATTGGCCATTGGGGTTGGCGTTGGCCGGAGGCACGGTCCTAGGCGGGTTGCTCGGAGTCAAGCTGACGGTCCTCAAAGGGCATGAGTGGGTACGTCATGTCGTGACAGTGATGGTGATTGTGTTTGCCCTAAGGCTTTGGTTTACCGCGTAATTGGCCGAACGAACTTTGAAGATGATATTCAAAGGTGATTGATGACTTGATCTGGGACCAGAGGGCCAATCCCGCAGGATGAAATGGACAGGAGGGGACATGAAGAACTCGAAGGAAAGTGGGGCACCCAAAAAACCGTCAATACGAACATTGGCTATTGATATTGGTGGGACGGGAATCAAGGCCATTGTGTTAGACGATAAAGGTCGGCCTACTACAGAACGCGGACGGATCGTTACGCCTCGTCCTGCCATACCCCAGGCTGTGTTAGAAATCATTGCCGAGTTGGCCAAAGGGCAGGGTGCATTTGATCGGGTCTCAATTGGATTCCCTGGGGTGATTCGCAAAGGGGTGACTGCCACGGCGCCAAATCTTGACCCATCTTGGAAAGGCTTTGATCTGATAGGCCAAATCGAACAATGGTTGGGCAAGCCTGTTCGGGCGGCCAACGATGCCGATGTCCAAGGGTTTGGAGCCATACAAGGTGATGGTGTGGAATTAGTGGTAACCCTGGGAACTGGATTTGGATCTGCGCTGTTTGTAGATGGCCGACTCGTACCAAATTTAGAAATTGCTCATCATCCTTTTCGAAGTAAAAAAACTTATGAGCAAGAACTTGGGGATGTGGTGCTCAAAGAAATTGGAAAAAAGAAATGGAATAAACGGCTAGAAAGTGCCATCCAATCTCTCGAAGCATTGTTTAATTATGATCGATTGTATATTGGTGGTGGGAACGCTAAAAAGGTCACCTTGGAGTTGCCAGAAAATGTGACGCTCATATCCAATGTGGCGGGTCTCTTAGGCGGCATTGCCTTCTGGCAAATGGACGAGAGCCCGTCGGTCAAAAAGAAAACCAAACATTCCTGAATGATTTTATTAGTCAGAACTGATTAATGGCATCTCAACTCTTTTTAGTAGGTATTGGAGGGTTTATCGGATCGGTGTTTCGATTCCTGCTTTCAGGATTCGTTCAACGAATGGTGCCGTTAGCAGAATTTCCATTGGGCACGTTGGCGGTCAATGTCTTGGGGTGCTTACTCATCGGAGTGTTAAATGGAGTAGCTGAAACTCGTCAGGTTATTAGTCCCGAACTTCGACTCTTCTTAATGATCGGTATGCTTGGTGGATTCACGACCTTCTCCACTTTTGGCTATGAAACAATCGCGCTCATCCGAGATGCGGAGTTGATTCAGGCGATGGGTAACGTGATGGCCCAGGTCTTCTTTGGCCTCATCGCGGTATGGCTCGGCGATATGCTTGGCCGGGTGGGGTAAGACCTCTTGGCTTCCAGAAGTAATTAGATACTCCTCTTTTTTACGTGTGGTTTCAGCCCTCCTTTGCTATTCCCTCTACTTAATCGGTAAAGAATTTATACATATTTCATGGCAGACTTTACGGGGAACTGCATCATTTTGATTTTTGTAATTAGGACCAATGAGAGACGGCCAAGTTAAAAACACCATCATCATCAGAGGCGCGCGTCAAAACAATCTCCGGAATGTTTCTGTCTCGATTCCGCACGATGCGGTGACCGTGGTGACGGGGGTGTCGGGGTCGGGGAAGTCCTCGTTGGCGTTTGACACGTTGTTTGCCGAAGGGCAGTGGCGGTTTGTTGAGTCGCTCTCGACTTACACGCGAATGTTTATCGAGCGGTTGGATCGACCTGAGGTTGATTCTATCGAGAACATTCGTCCCGCCATTGCGATTGAACAAAAGAATTCTGTTCGCACGGCCCGTTCTACGGTCGGTACGGCCACAGAAATTTCAGATCATCTTCGACTCTTGTTTGCCAAAATTGGTCGGTCAATTTGTCCTAATTGTCGGGTTGAGGTTGGTGCCGATCTGCCGGATGTCCTGGTCGATGAGTTATTGGAACGATTTCCGCAGGGCCGGGCGATGGTGTTGTTTCCATTTTCTGAATTGAAAGCCCCCCAAGGTTCCTCTGTTGTCGATGTGTTGCTACAGCGAGGATTTGTTCGTGTTCTTGTAAAGGACCAAGTACTCTCCCTTGATGGGTTGGATCCTTTACCTAAACGTTGGCCCAAGGAGTTTTTTGTGTTGTTGGATCGCTTGGTACTTCGTTCAGATAATCGCTCGCGGCTGATGGAAGCGGTGGAGGCTTCGTATCGAGAAGGTGAAGGTCGATGTCGCGTGGATGTCATTGACCATGGTTCTTTTCTTTACAATGCGGATGCTCGCTGTAAGACCTGCGGATATAAGGCAGTACCGCAACGCCCGGTTTCCTTTTCATGCAATCATCCCTTAGGTGCCTGTCCGGAATGCAAAGGCTTTGGCAATGTGTTGCGGTACGACGAGGCGTTGGTCGTGCCTGACCCATCACGTTCCTTGGCGGCTGGTGCCATCGAGCCTTGGACCAAGCCGTCGGCGGCGTTATGGCAACATCAGTTACTTCGCGGGGCCAAGCAATACGAGATCGATACGACCATGCCGTATCAGAAGCTGAGTTTTGAACATCGGGCGCTCATTTGGAAAGGTGCCAAGGGCCTGAAGGGAATCGATAAGTTTTTTGAAACCCTGGAGACGAAGAGATACAAAATGCATGTGCGGGTGTTCTTGAGCCGGTATCGGAGTCCTGTGCCTTGTCCGGCATGTGGTGGCAGCCGACTGAGGCCTGAGGCGCTTCATGTTAAAGTTCATGGACAGAATATTCATGAAGTTTCTCGGCTCCCTGTAGGGAAAGTAGTTGAATGGTTAAAGGCACTTCCTCTCACAACGTTTGAAACTGACCTTACCAAGGATCTTCTCCCTCGCTTACGACACAAACTCGAATTTTTATTGCGAGTGGGCTTGGAGTATCTCACGCTCTTACGCGAGACTCGTTCGTTATCTGGTGGGGAAGCGCAACGGATCGCCCTCGCGAATCAGTTGGGGGCTCATCTAGTTGGCACGTTGTATGTGTTGGATGAACCAACGATCGGTTTGCATGCGCGGGACACCGTCATGCTGGCCACGATTTTACAAGAGCTGGCGCATCGGGGGAATACGGTGGTGGTGGTCGAGCATGATCCTCAGGTGATTGAGCAAGCCGATCATGTGATTGAACTTGGTCCGTTGGCCGGAGAACAAGGTGGCACGATCGTGTGTTCAGCTCCTCGCGAGGAATTTTTGAAACATCCTGAGGCGTTGACGGCTCGGTATTTGCGAGGCGACGAACAGATCTCCATTCCGCAGGTACGTAGGCCAGATAGTGGGCAATCCATCACGCTCCACGGGGCTCGGGAGAATAATCTGAAACACCTGACCGTTCGATTTCCCTTGGGGATGCTGGTGTGTGTGACCGGGGTCTCGGGTTCCGGCAAGAGTACTTTGGTGGCGCAGACATTGTATCGTGCGATGGCAAGAGCATTTGGGCTTGAATTTCTGCCCATGGGTCGTTTTGACAAGATTGAAGGGCTGAGTCAATTACAATCGGTCCGCATGATTAATCAAGACCCAATTGGTCGAACGCCGCGCTCGAATCCCATTACGTACATGAAAGGTTTTCAGCACATTCGGCAATTGTTTGCTGCAACGTTTGCCGCGAAGCAGCGTGGCCTGACACCGTCGCATTTTTCTTTTAATTCGGGTTTGGGGCGCTGTCAACAATGTCAGGGTAATGGGCTAGAAAAACTCGAGATGTATTTTTTCGAAGACTTATATGTGACATGTGAAACCTGTGAAGGTCGCCGTTTTAATTCGGATGTGCTGGAGGTACGATGGCGGGGGTACTCCATTCACGAAATTCTTGGCCTCACGGTTCAGGAGGCGCAGGACGTTTTTGGTGGAGCGGTTCCCGCGTTGCAACGTGTGTTGAGTCTTCTGATTGATTTGGGCCTTGGCTACCTTCGATTGGGCCAAGCGGCCCCTAGTCTTTCAGGAGGTGAAGCCCAGCGGTTAAAGATGGCTGCCGAACTGGCTACGGTGTCGGGGAAAAAGAAGGCTTCTCCAGGCAACCAATCTACTTCTGTCTCACCAAAAGGACCTGGGGTGCTATATATTTTAGATGAGCCGACAACCGGTCTCCATCTGGCTGACGTCAAAAAATTATTAGAGGTGTTGGGGCAATTGGTTGATGCCGGGAATTCGGTTCTTGTGGTGGAACATCAGGTTGATGTGATCAAATCCGCGGATTGGGTGATTGACTTGGGGCCAGGCGGGGGCGATAACGGTGGCACGATCGTCGCAGAAGGCCGTCCTGAGGATGTGGCTGAAATCGACGACTCTTATACGGGGCAATATCTGCGTCAGTGCCTGGCGGAATAGTGACTCGGGAATGTTGGTGGGTTTCTGGGGGGGGGGCTCCCAAGACTTATTGAAGTTGTGAGTATTTAAAAGGACCGTCAGTCTAATTCATTTGTGGATCAACTGGCATGTCTGAATACATCGCATATTGTGAGCCAAGGGAACGCAAGATTTCGCCCCAAATGCTGGAATGATCTTGATCGAACATGACAGCGGAATTTGCAGGCAAGGTGAGCCATGATCCCGATTCCATTTCATTTTCTAATTGTCCCGGTGACCATCCTGAGTAACCCATGTAGGCGCGAAAGTTTGTTAGGCTAAGCGGGTTTTTTAAAATATCATCAAGGATTGTCATGTTGCCACCAAGATAGACTCCATCAAAGACATGGTGGGTATCCTCGGGGCCTTCTGTAGTGCGGTATAAGATCAATAGGTGATTCCGTTGAACAGGTCCGCCGGAAAACACCATATGGCCTTGTCCCTCAAGAATCGGCACCTGGGGCAATACCTCGGTAATATTCATTTTTGTTGGCCGATTAACAACGACGCCTAACGCGCCTTCTTCTCCATGTTCACACAGAAGAATGACGGTTTGACTGAAATTTGGATCTCGTAGATTCGGAGTCGCTACAAGAAAAATTCCTTTTCCAAGAGGCGTGTTCATCTGCCTACATCCTTCATCCGTTTGTACCGCCAGGACCTGCCTTCTTTACTCGGGTTCTTGAGAAATCGTATAAAGGTCATTGTCAGAAAATATCCTCACCTGGTGAGAACATGTCTTGCATAGATTAGGTCCGGTAATCCTTAAATTCGACTTGGGCATCTGGGAGTTTAAAAAATGCGCGCATTTGTTTTTTCAGTGCCGCTCGACCGCTTTCATCTCCAAGGTTTAACTGGTATTCATTAATCACCATGGTTTTGACGCCGCCAGGCTTAGTCCATTCTGTCCAGCAGGCTTCACAGACATTATTTTTTATTTCTTCTTCCAATTTCCCCATAAATAGTGGTTCGGTCATCATCTCTGCAGCCTTTTCACACTTTAAACATTGAATTTCGGCCATGGCCTTCTCCTTATTAAGTCTTTTAAGATTCCATTAATTATAATCGTGCGTTTTTGACAATAAGCAAATCATATCACGGCATAATAAATTCTGAAAACCTTTCAAGCCATTCATTGACGAGACTTAGGGATCATGCTAGAAAACAGTCGGTTCTCATATATTTGCCCGGATGGCGGAACTGGCAGACGCGCCGGACTCAAAATCCGGTTCTCGCAAGGGAGTCCGAGTTCGACCCTCGGTCCGGGCACCATAATAATTCAATAAATTCCGGGTTTTGAGATTTTTTATTGGATTTGGGCTGGACTCAGGCGGCCAATAGGTTTATAAAGTCAAATTGGTTTGGTCACGTATTCTCAAGGCCAGGCAATTTTAATTTGAGGTAACTTTAAAGGCAGAAAATACGCTTGACAGCGTTTGCCGAGATCACTATAGTTACCAACCCTGGGATTGAAAAATTTAGAAGAATCGGTTTTCATTCGGTATTAATCTTTGATTATTAACTTACACTTCCTAAGGAGGAGCCACATGCGGAAGTTAGGGTATTTTGCGGCAGCTATCATTCTTGCAGGCTCAGTCAGCGTGGCAGTGGCGCAAGAGCGTGCGCCTCAACATTCTGGTTTCGGAACGGGTGTTGGTGATTCACAAGGTTCAGGGACGCGAGCCCGGGTTATGGATGAAGGTGACATGTTGCGTTATTTGTCACAGCCGGAATCCATCATGGGAGAGGTTATTGGCGTAGATTTGTCCAGTGGACGTATGTTCATTGACATGGGCGGAAGTTCTCATGATGAACGCCAGCAAACTCGTGGGGGTCTGAATATTAGGACCCTGTACTTCGATGACAAAACCAACCTCGAAAATTTAAAAGCCATCGGTAAGGGCGACTATGTTTCCATTCAGGCCGTCCAAGAAACAAACGCGACTCACAAATTCAGTACGGGTCGAGCCATGGTTCGGTCAGTGTACGTTCTTGAGGGAAGCCAAGTTCTCGGTGGGGCCGACAATTCCAATTTTGCTGGTGGTTTCGGGCAAAGTCCAGATCCTACGAACTATCGTGGTATTTCTACCAGAACTGCTGGATACACTGGTGTCCCAGAAGGTGGCATTCAAGAAGGTGATGTCAAAACTGGTATTACTTCCAGTGTTGGTGCTACCACTGGTGCAGCTCCTTGCTGGCAGTGTGCGCCACAACCAGATACGGTTAACAAGCGTGTGAGCAACACGATTGCGACTGACTACGGTGCTGACCGAGCCAATTTCAACAAAGGAACGGTTCAGTAATACCTTTTTTGTTTTCAAGTTTTATTTAAAATTAGGAGCGTGCCGGCAAATGCTGGCACGCTCCTTTTTTTAAGTAAATGATAGCTATGGGAACTATTCATTCATGGTTTTAAGAGACTTGTGACATGAGTAAAGAGATTGAAGCTCAAGCAGAGTTAGATTTACGGGGAGTTATTTGTCCATATAATTTTGTGAAGACAAAATTACAATTGGATTTGATGCAAGCTGGAGATATTTTGGCGGTGATTTTAGATGATGGAGAACCGATAAAAAATGTTCCTCAAAGTATACGCAATGAAGGGCATACCGTTCTTACTCAAGAGCAGAAGGAGACATATCACCGGGTACTGATTCAGAAGAGTGATGCCTAGCGCCCATTTTTCTTTTAGGTGGTTTTTTAGGCTTTGGTCTTCCCGCAATCACCAAGGTCATTTCACCTTTCGGATTTTTAGTTTGGTATCGGCCTAATATCTCCTCAGCACTTCCTCGGATAATTTCCTCATAGGTTTTTGTTAGCTCTCGTGCGACGACTAATTGACGAGTCCCAAAAATTTCTTGGATTTCCCCTAGGGTTGCTTTAATGCGATGAGGTGTCTCGAATAAAATAATTGTTCGGGGTTCTTCGGCCAAGGTTTGTAACACTCGAGATCTCGCGCCAGATTTTTTTGGTAAAAATCCTTCGTATCGAAATGCGTCAGTGGGAAGCCCCGATGCAGCAAGGGCGGTGAGGATTGCTGAGGGGCCAGGAATGGGAATAATCCTGATATTTTCGGCAATGGCTCGAGTGAGGAGATAATATCCAGGATCGGAAATCAATGGAGTTCCGGCATCAGATACAAGTGCAATTGATTGTCCTTCTCGAATTTTTTCCAGCAATACAGGAGTTTTTTCTTCTTTGTTAAAGTCGTGATAACTTGTGAGCGTGGTTTCAATTCCATAATGGCCACAAAGTTTTTGGGTATGCCTAGTATCTTCAGCAGCGATGATATGAACCTCTTGGAGAATACGATGGGCACGGTAGGTGAGGTCCTCAAGGTTTCCGATGGGTGTGCTCACAATGTACAGGTTGCCGCTCATAGGTTTTCCATTTTCAAAAGTTGCTCCATTCTACTTGGCTAAGAAGAAAAAAGTTTTGTACTGTTAAAGGGGCATGTTGTTGATTGCGTATGGAGTGACAATAGCAGACTCGGTATAAGTTGTTGAGGGAAATTGAATGATGAAAATCACTTTGAGTGTGTGAATTAAAAATAGCATGAAGTAATAGGAGGCACCAAATAATGTTGATCAACCGTGTGGCTTTAATCACAGGAGGGGGCGTGGGGATCGGGCGGGGTGTGGCCAAAGCGTTTGCCGCCCAGGGTGTCCGAATTGCTATTTGTGGGCGTCGGGCACAGCCTCTTGAAGAGACGGTGGAAGAACTTAAGGCGATGGGCGCTCAGGCCATGGGCCTTCCTGGTGATGTGACGCAGCGTGGGGATATGGAGCGAGTGGTATCCGCCATTGTCGCAGAATGGGGACAGATTGATATTCTCGTGAACAATGCAGGGATGTCTGGTCGAACTCCTATGGATGAGGTTGATGATTTTCGATGGTTAAGCATAATTCAAACCAATCTCACGGGGTCCTACCTATGTTCAAAAATTGTGTTGCCACATATGAAGGATCCCAGTTATGGAAGAATCATTAATCTTTCTTCGGTTCTTGGGCGATTTGGTGTGCCAGGCTATTCTGGATATTGCACGGCCAAGCATGGCATCATTGGATTTACCAAGGCCGTGGCTCTTGAGGTGGCCGAGCGGGGCATTACGGTGAATGCCGTGTGTCCTACCTGGGTGGATACCGCGATGGCTCGTCAAGGTATCGAAGAAACAGCTAGGGTTCTAGGCATATCAGCAGAGGAATTCCGATCTGTCGCCATTGCGGCGGTGCCCATCAAGCGTATGGCTGATGTTGATGAAATTGCGTCGACTATTCTCTTTCTTTGTTCGTCAATGGCCGCGGCGATAACCGGCCAAGCGATAAATGTCTGTGGCGGAGCAACCGCAAGTTCAGGCGGATAGTTTTCAGAAGAGAAATTCTGACCGAACAAGCTTGAATCCTACGCTTTCCTGATGTTCTCCGTCTTCCCCACTGCACATTTCCTTGACCTCTTTATTGGGCATAACTATACTTTGATCCTGGGTCTTTAGCACTATTTTATAAGGATATCCACAACTTATGACGGTGGTATTTTTCCAAGTGACGTTGGGGTTGTACTTCCTCGGGACTGTCACATTTTTGATTTGTCTGGTCCGACGTTCCGAAGGCCTTTCAAAAGTCGCCTTGGGCTTAGCTGGGCTCGGGTTTTTTACCCATACCGTTGCGTTAGCCTTGCAATTGTGGTCTGGGGATGAATTGAAATGGGTGACCTTCCAAAAGGCCATGTCCTTTTTCTCCTGGTCTCTGGTCTTGGTGTTCCTCGTGGCGGCGACCAGACAGTATTTGCAGGTACTTGGGTCATTTATCCTACCATTGGCATTTCTCTCCTTAGTCTCGACAGCGATTCTTCCGGCGGAAGCTCCGATCCTTCATCCGATGTTTCGAGGTGTCTGGGTTCACGTTACCCTGAGCATGTTAGGAACTGTGGGTTTTGCGGTAGCCTTTGTCGCCGGGCTGATGTACTTGATGCAGGAACGATTGCTCAAATCAAAGCAATTCAACGTGTTGTCATTTAAGCTTCCTCCTTTAGACTTCTTGGATAGCCTGAATCAACGTTCGATTTTGCTTGGGTTTCCTTTCTTAACCCTTGGAATATTAACAGGTGCGATATCCGGACAAATTACGCTTGGCGCGTATTTGAACTGGAACCCTGAGCAAGTCTGGGCTTTGATCACCTGGGTTTTTTATTTGATTGTGTTGATGGGGCGAGTCACAGTTGGTTGGAGGGCCAAAAAAGCGGCGTATTTAACTATCGTCGGGTTTGCTGGCGTCCTTCTGACTTTCCTCGGAGTTATTCTCAAAAGCAGTGGGGCTTCCGTAAGCTGATGCATATCATTACGGTTGGATTGTCACATAAAACGGCACCCGTGGAACTTCGTGAATTACTTGCGGTTCCTGATAGTCGGATGGGAGAAGCCTTAACACGACTCAGGACTTACCCCGGAGTGAAAGAGGGCATGTTACTTCAAACTTGTAATCGGGTTGAAGTGTATGCCGTCGTTGATCAAGTCGAATCGGGCTTCTCAGCCATTCAAGAATTTCTTGTCGATTCACATCTTTCTCTTTCTGCTGAACAACTTCTTCCCCATTTGTATTGGCATTCGGGAGAGCGAACCATTTCTCATCTGTTTCGTGTCACGGCAAGCTTGGATTCGATGGTCGTGGGGGAACCCCAAATTTTGGGCCAGGTGAAAACAGCCTTTCGGTTAGCGTTGACCCATAATACGAGTGGGGTCATCCTGAATAAACTTGTCAAAAAAGCCATTTCCGTGGCCAAGCGAGTTCGGAGCGAAACGCGCATCGCAGAAAATGCTGTGTCCGTCAGCTATGCGGCAGTTGAGTTAGCCAAGAAGGTGTTTGGAAACTTATCGGCTCGGACGGTGATGTTGGTTGGTGCCGGTGAAATGGCCAAGCTTGCGGCTCAGCATTTGGTGAATCATGGTGTTCGGCAGGTGTTACTCACAACACGTGATCCGGTGCGTGCTCGATCCGTGGCAAATCGTTTTCAAGGTCTACCGATTCCCTTTGAAGAATTTCGCAGCGATATGGCGAAAGCGGATATTGTGATCTGTTCTACTGGGGCTTCTCATTATTTAATCACGGCCGAAGATGTGCAACGAGCCGTCCGTGAGCGAAAGAATCGTCCAATTTTTCTCATTGATGTGTCGGTCCCCAGGAATATTGATCCAGCGGTTCGTGATGTGGACAATGCCTTTCTCTTTGATATTGATGATCTAGAAATGCATATTGAGCAGAATCGGGAGGAACGACGAGCCGAGTCCGTGAAAGCCGAAGTGATTGCAAACGAAGAAGTCGAGGTCATCCAAAAGTGGCTGCAATCTCTTGTCGCGACTCCAACAATTGTGGCCTTACGAAAACGGGCAGAGGATATTAAGCAGGCGGAATTGGAGAAAGCCTTGCCTAGGTTAAGTACCTTGTCTGATCAGGATCGTGAAACGGTTGAAGGTTTGGCGTCAGCGATTGTCAATAAATTGATTCATGGATCGTTGGTGGCATTGAAGTCAGCGACCCAGTCGTCCAATGGCTCTGTTTATATCGATGCGGCACGACGATTTTATGATCTTGATATGAGTGAAAGTCCACCGTGTAGTGACAGTCGTGTGAAAACTCCCCAAGAATTTTCTGATCAAACCAAGTTGAATCCGTCGGTTACTCAGGTGGACGTGCGTCCTTCAGTCGATCCGAAAATTTCCCACGAGTCGCAAAAATAGAGAGACCGTCTTTCTGATGGTTCCACTTCATGGGGGAATCCTGTGCTTGGTAAATGTTATAAGGTCTCAAATAAGATGATGCTGAGGGTTGTACCGGATAAGGAGAAAATGTGAGTTCTGACAACGGGGCACGTACATCATTAGTGATCGGGACACGGGGGAGTCAGCTGGCAATTTGGCAGGCTGAATGGGTGCAGGCCCGGCTTCAAGACATGGCCCCACACCTTTCGATTCGGCTAGAACGCATTCAAACTAGTGGAGATAAGATCACGGATGTGCCATTAGCCAAAATTGGTGGGAAGGCGTTGTTTGTGAAGGAGATAGAAGAGGCCTTATTGCGGAAGGATATTGATCTGGCGGTACACAGTATGAAAGACGTGCCGTCCGTCTTGCCTGAAGGGTTAGTCATCCACTGTGTGCCAACACGTGAAGATCCGCGTGATGCGTTATTGAGTCGAAATGGCGAATCGTTTCATGATCTGCCAACCTCGGCAAAGATTGGAACGAGCAGTCTTCGACGGCAATCACAATTCTTGGCTCAACGACCAGACTTCTCCATTCACATGTTACGTGGCAATCTGGATACTCGAGTGCGAAAACTTCAAGAGGGACAGTTTGATGCGATTGTATTGGCAGCTTCAGGATTGAAACGTTTAGGGTGGATCGCTCAGATCACGGAATGCCTGTCTCCTGAAATTAGTCTGCCGGCGGTTGGACAGGGTGCATTAGGGATTGAAGGCCGGATTGACGATGTGTTTATTCGAAATCTTTTAGCCCCTCTCAATGATTCGTCCTCACGTATCGCCGTGTTGGCGGAACGGGCCTTTTTAGCTCGATTGGAAGGTGGGTGTCAGGTGCCCATTGCTGGCCATGCGACTATTGATGGAGAGAAACTCACCTTCCATGGCTTGGTGGCCAGTGAGGATGGGCAACATATCATTCGTGAGGAGATGGATGGTTTAGTGGCTGAGGCCGACTCATTGGCTGTCACTGTCGCCGAGCGATTGTTAAAGGCCGGCGGGGATAAAATTTTGCAGGAAATTTACGGTCGCGCGTAAGTACAGGATGGGAATGCCAAAGGGAAAAGTCTATATAGTTGGAGCAGGACCAGGCGACCCAGGATTGTTGACTCTTCGCGGAAAAGCTTGTCTCGAACGAGCCGATGTGGTGCTCTATGACCATTTAGCCAATCCCGCATTGTTGGACTATGCGCCTCCCTATGCGGAACGAATTTACGTGGGGCGCAGTGGCCGCGGGGCCTATCGTCCTCAAGAAGAAATTCACCAGGTTTTGATTAAGAAAGTTCAAGAGGGCAAACAGGTGGTTCGCCTCAAAGGAGGAGACCCATTTGTGTTTGGACGAGGTGGAGAAGAAGCCGAGGTGCTGGCCGAACAATCGATTGCCTTTGAGGTCGTTCCTGGTGTGACTTCAGCCGTAGCGGTTCCGGCGTATGCGGGGATTCCCGTGACACATCGGACCTTGGCTTCCACTGTCACATTTGTGACTGGCCATGAGGACCCTAGCAAGGGAGGCAGTGTGTTGGAATGGCCTCGATTAGCCACGGTTGATGGGACGTTGGTGTTTTTGATGGGCGCAAAAAATTTACCGACCATCGTTCGTCGGTTGACGGAAGAGGGGAAATCTCCCGACACGCCTGTGGCACTTATTCAATGGGGTACTTATCCTAAGCAACGTACGGTGGTGGGAACGTTGGCGACGATCATTCAACAGGCTGATGCGGCACATATTCAACCGCCGACGATCATTGTGATTGGTGCCGTGGTATCCTTGCGTCAGCATATGAATTGGTTTGAATCACGTCCCTTGTTTGGTACTCGGATATTGGTGACGCGGGCTCGCAGTCAAGCTTCTGAACTCTCTGAGCTCTTGTTGGCGTGTGGCGGGGAGCCTGTCGAATGCCCCACCATTGCGTTTACCCCGCCGGCAAGTTGGGATGAGACTGATCAAGCGATGGCTTGTCTCGAAACTTTTCAGTGGCTTGTCTTGACGAGTGTGAATGGGGTGCAACATTTTATGCGTCGATTGTGGCACAATGGCCGAGATGCCCGAAGCCTTCAGGGCTTGCGAGTCTGCTGCATTGGTCCTCGAACCGCCGAAGAGCTAGAAAAGTTTGGAGTAAAGGCAGACGTCGTCCCTGCTCAGTATCAGGCTGAGGGTATTTTGGAGGTGATGAAAGCTGAGGGAGTGGCAGGGCAACGAGTCCTTATCGCTCGAGCAGCCCAGGCGCGTGAAATCTTGCCTGAAGAGTTGGGTCGTTTGGGAGCGGAAGTGTTTGTCGCTCCAGTGTATCAGACTGTGGTTCCTCAATCTGAAGTTGAGGCGATCAAAACCCGTTTTCTCTCCCAAGGCATTGAGATGGTCACATTTGCGAGTTCGTCTACCGTCCGAAACTTTGTGGAGTTGTTTGGAGGAGCCCAGGAATTGCAAAAAATCCTTCAACATACCATTATTGGATGCATTGGGCCGATTACGGCGGAAACAGCCAGAGAATTGGGATTGCAAGTTGAGGTGGTGGCCGGGCAGAATACCATCCCAGCGTTGGTTGAAGCCTTGGTGGAATATCGGGCACAGGCCATGCCGATGTCGAGTTGAGGGAATTTCGTTTGGATTTTGCTACCTAACGTACGGCTGAGAGAGATATAAAAATCGAATTGTCAAAAGAAGGAGAGATTTATGGTTCCCGTGAAATCGTTTATGGTGCCGGCTGAAAAGTTCATCACGATTGATCGTGATGTCAATGTTCGTCAAGCTGCAGAAATCATGCGAGACAGTGGTATCGGCAGTATATTTGTCTCACGTGAAGGGAAGATTATTGGGATTCTTACAGACACGGATTTAGTGAGACGATTAGTTGCTGCGGGGTTGGATTCAACCAGCACTACCGTTGAGCAGATTATGTCTGCGCCTATTCTCACCATTGAGGAAAATAAGACCTTATTGGATGCCAATGATCTGATGGCAAAAGCGCATGTGCGTCATTTAGGCATTTCCAATCAAGCCGGGGATTTAGTTGGCATGATATCGGTGAGAGACCTCGTGGTGTTTCTTACCAACCTTCCCAGGAAGTAGTCCAGATTCGATTTCCGGGTATTGGGTTATACCGGGGAGTGTCCCTCGGAAATCGGAGTGTAATCAGACCTCGTACTCATTCAGGATAATACGATTATGGCATTTCCTCGACAACGGATGCGGAGGCTACGACAGCATGAATCATTGCGTCGTTTGGTTCGAGAGACCAATTTGACGCCCAATGATTTCATCTATCCCTTATTTGTTACGGTCGGCGACAATCAAAAAACTCCTATCAATTCCATGCCTGGTCAATTTCGGTGGTCGATTGATTTGCTCGTGAAAGAGGCGGCTGAGGCTCATCAACTTGGAGTCCCTGCAGTCATGCTGTTTGGCATTCCTGATCGGAAAGATGCTCGAGGCACCTCGGCTTATGACTCCAAGGGGATTGTTCAGCAGGCTGTTCGTGCACTCAAGAAGCAGGTGCCAGATCTTCTCGTGATTACAGATGTGTGTATTGATGAATATACGGACCATGGACATTGTGGTGTCGTGAAGGATGGACGAATTCTCAATGACGAAACCCTGGAATGCTTACGGCTGATGGCACGAACACATGCTGATGCGGGGGTTGATATGGTCGCGCCTTCCGATATGATGGATGGTCGGGTTGGTGCCATTCGAGATGAACTGGATCAGGCTGGTTTTTCCGATTTGCCTATCATGTCCTATGCCGCAAAATATGCGTCGAGCTTGTATGCGCCGTTTCGTGAGGCCGCTGATTCTAGTCCCTCGTTTGGAGATCGTCGATCCTATCAAATGGACCCCGCCAATGCTCGTGAAGCTATTCGTGAAGTCGAACTCGACGTTGAAGAGGGGGCTGATATTGTGATGGTGAAACCCGCACTCCCCTATCTTGATGTGATTGCCCAAACCCGTTCATTGGTCTCTATTCCTATCGCGGCCTATCAGGTTAGCGGGGAGTACAGCATGATCAAAGCGGCAGGGCAGCAAGGTTGGATCGATGAGTCAAAGGTGATGATGGAGACCTTATTGTCGATTAAGCGAGCAGGTGCCGATCTTATTCTCACCTACTTTGCCAAGGATGCGGCACAGGTTCTCAATAGCTCTCGCCTATGAAGGTCTCACGAGGTCTTCCGAATCCTCCCCTTCCCCCTCATCCGGTACTGACCATTGGCAATTTTGATGGACAACATCTTGGGCATCGGTATCTTCTTTCTAATGTAATCAATCGTGCTCGCGAGTCTGGGGGAACGCCCATGGTGTTAACCTTTGATCCTCATCCGGTTCAAGTCCTGAATCCCAATGTCGGTTTTCAATTTTTGACATCACCTGAAGAAAAGCTATCGTGGTTCGAATCTGTCGGTGTGGAGCATTTGGTCATTTTGGAGTTTACTAAAGCGTTTGCCGCTCTAAGTCCCGAAGAATTTGTGCAGTCGATTTTGCATGAAGGTTTGGGCGTACAGGATCTTTTTGTTGGAGAACATTTTGTCTTTGGAAAAGGACGTGCTGGAAATACTGCGACTCTGACTCGATTGGGGAAAGCCACCAATTTTCAAGTCCATCTCTTGAAACCACTTGGTGGAGAAGACCGTGTCATGAGTTCTACCCGTATTCGGAATATGATCCAACAGGGGGAAATGGAAGCCGCTCGGGAATGCCTGGGGAGAGCCTATTCCTTACAAGGCAGGGTGGTAGAGGGTGACCAGCGGGGAGAAGCCCTTGGATGTCGAACGGCGAATCTCCGATTGTCACCGGGTCGAGTGATTCCACCTGATGGTGTCTATGCCACACGTATGATGTGGAAAGGCAAGGCGTTCAATTCGATAAGTTACATCGGTACTCGTCCGACCTTTGGCTCCGGTGAACGATTATTGGAAGTCCATTTGCTTGATGAAGACTGTGTTTTGTATGGAGAGAATATTCAGGTTTCTTTTTTCAAATACCTGCGAGGCGATGAAGTGTTTGAGTCTTCGGAGGCATTAGCTGCCCGCATTGCTTTGGACATTGATTTGGCCCGGGAGGTGTTGAGAAAAGAGGAAGCCCAGGGTTGAATTCAACATTCCCCTTTTCATGCATGTGGTTTGAAAGTCGCCAATGGTTCGTTTTGAACAACAGGTCTTGGCACGTGTTCGCCAAGAAGGATGGCTCAATCAACAAGACCGAGTCTTAGTCGCGGTTTCGGGTGGCCCTGATTCTGTGGCTCTGTTGCACGTATTCTGTGCCTGGAAAACTGTACTCAATTTGTCTCTCCTGGTGGTCCATTTGAATCATGGATTGCGGGGAGATGAGAGTGAGGCCGATGCGAGTTTCGTGCACACCTTGTGTGGTCAACTCGAGGTGCCTTGCCTCATTCAACGACTTCAAGTCAAACAGGCACACCAAGAACGAAAGGGCGAATCGATCCAATCTGTTGCCCGTACTCTGCGTTACGAGACTTTCACTCAACTCGCCCAAGATCACGGGTTGACGAAAGTTGCGCTAGGGCATACGAGGGATGATCAAGCAGAAACCGTTTTGATGTGGATGCTCCGTGGGGCTGGATCCACTGGGTTGTCTGGTATGCCTACCTTTCGGCCCCCCTATTTTATTCGTCCTCTTCTAGATGTATCGCGCGAGGATATTGAAGACTATCTTCTGGAGCATCAGCGGATTTATCGAGTCGATTCAAGTAATGCCAACCCCAAATATCGGCGAAATCGTATTCGCCAGGAGTTGGTGCCAGTTCTCAAACAATTCAATCCAAAAATTGTAAGGGTGTTATCTCGCCAAAGTGCAATACTTCGTGAGGAATCCGCGTACCTTGACCAGGTGGCGTCAAAGGCTTTGGCCTCGATGATACTCCGGACCGATGTCGATGAGGTCGTATTACATCAGAAAAAAGTCTCTGGGCTTCCTTCGGCCATCCAACGGAGGGTTGTGTTGCTTATCTATCGGCAGGTGAGGAGGGTGGACAGTCATCCTCGCTTTGATTTTGTGGAACGCGTGTTGGATCTGATGAATCGAGGGCGCTCGAGTGGGATTCTGGTATCGCATGGCTTCAGAGTCTATCGGGATTATGAAGAGATTCATCTGTGTTCAGTAAGGGAGAAGATTCCTTCTCAACCCCTCTCTGGTGTGACTATTCCGTTAGCTATTCCAGGGAAGATTTATTGGCCATGGACTAGCCAAGCTATTGAAGCTTGTCGGGTAGAGCATCTTCCTCAAGAGTGGAAGGACGAGAGGTCTTGCGCCTATTTCGATGCGGATAATTTTTCCCAGGATCTTGTTGTGCGGCAGTGGAAAGCCGGCGACTTTTTTTATCCGTTTGGAATGAACGGGCACAAAAAAAAGATTCAGGATTTTTTCTCTGACATCAAGCTAAGCCAAGCCAGGCGTTCTGAGGTGCCTTTGGTTATCGCCCCTGAGGGGATTATTTGGGTGGGTGGTCTTCGCATTGACCATCGATTTCGTGTTTTGAGCGGAACCAAAAACATTATTGCCTTGAAACTAGGTCAAGAAATCTTCAATTCGTCTAAAATCTAGGACCAAAACTATTGTTTTGAGCCTACCTTATTTTACAGAAAAACCGATGCCGAGGCATACATCATTAGCTATAATTAACTTGAATTTCAAAGAGTTGGGTTGTCGGCGGTGCAGGACAATCTTAGCCAGAAAAAAACCGTAGGGGATTTTCTTGTCATAGATTCTAAACCCATGGTAATATTCGTGAGAATTTCCAATTGTTTCTCATCATTACTCACGATACGAATCTAGATAGATTAATAGTCTAGGAGGAAGAGAACTCGAATGAATTCTCGAGTAAAGAATTTGCTTTTTTGGGTCGTCGTCGGCCTGTTTATGATCCTGTTGTTCAATTTGTTCACGGTCCCGACACACCTTCCTGAAGAACCAGTCATTTTTAGCGAATTCATGACTCACTTGGAACGTGATGAAGTGTCCAAGGTGACCATGAGAGATAACCAAATTAGCGCCATTTTGAAGGATGGGACGAGGATTAACACCTTTATGGTGGAATATCCTGATCTGGTGAAAGTTCTTAGGGAAAGAGGCGTGCAAATCGAAGCCAAACCGCCTGATGAAAGTCCTTGGTACATCACCTTCCTCGTGACATGGGGACCGTTTATTTTATTTTTAGGGCTGTGGTTTTTCCTCATGCGGCAAATGCAGATCGGCGGAAACCGTGCGCTTTCCTTTGGGAAAAGTAAGGCGAGAATGTTGACGGAAGAGAAAAAGAAAGTCACCTTTTCTGATGTGGCTGGGATAGAAGAAGCAAAAAATGAAGTTGTTGAAATTATTGAGTTTTTAAAAGACCCTCAAAAATTTCAAAAGCTTGGGGGACGTATTCCCAAAGGCGTCCTTGTGGTTGGACCCCCAGGTACTGGAAAAACCCTTCTTGCCAAAGCCATTGCCGGTGAGGCTGGTGTTCCCTTCTTTAGTATCAGTGGCTCAGATTTTGTGGAAATGTTTGTCGGAGTCGGTGCTTCTCGCGTACGCGACTTATTTGAACAAGGGAAAAAACACGCGCCTTGTATTATCTTCATCGACGAAATTGATGCAGTTGGTCGGTTGCGTGGTGCGGGATTAGGCGGAGGCCATGATGAACGTGAGCAGACGTTGAATCAACTACTTGTGGAAATGGATGGCTTTGATACGACCGAGGGCGTGATTTTGGTTGCTGCGACTAACCGACCTGATGTGTTAGATCCAGCCTTGCTACGTCCGGGCCGGTTTGATCGACAGGTTGTTGTGAATCGTCCTGATGTTCGAGGCCGAGTAGAAATTCTGAAAGTCCATACGAAAAAGGTTCCGATTGCCACCGACGTGAAACTCGAACAGATCGCTAGGGGAACGCCTGGTTTTTCTGGTGCAGACCTAGAAAATCTGGTGAATGAAGCGGCATTGTGGGCAGCCCGTTTGGATAAGAAAGTTGTAGAACTTATTGACTTTGAAAATGCTAAAGATAAAGTGATGATGGGCGCAGAACGGAAAAGCATGGTTCTGAGCGAAGAAGAAAAGCGGACGACTGCCTATCATGAAGCAGGCCATGCTCTTATGGCGAAGTTGTTACCAGGGACAGATCCAGTCCATAAAGTGACGATCATCCCACGTGGTCGAGCCATGGGTATGACTATGCAATTGCCCATTGATGATCGCCATAGCTACACCCAAGACTTTCTCTATAACACCCTCTCGATTTTATTAGGCGGGCGCGTTGCTGAGGAATTAGTGCTCAAGGATGTGACGACCGGCGCTGGAAACGATATTGAACGTGCGACCGAGTTGGCCAGAAAAATGGTCTGCGAATGGGGCATGAGTGCAAAGCTTGGTCCTATTACGTTTGGAAAAAAAGATGAGGAAGTTTTTTTAGGACGGGAATTTGGTCAACGGCGTGATATCAGTGATCAAGTGGCTTTAGAAATTGATCATGAAGTCAAACGGCTGATTGTGGAGTCCTATGAACGAACGAAGCGGATGCTGACAGAGCATATCCATACTCTGCGAGCATTGGCCGAAGCACTGTTGGAAAAGGAAGTGTTAGATTCCTTGGAAATTGACCAGATCATCAATTCAGGGTCAATTATTCAGGAGCCCGTCCAAGTCTCTGGATAATTTTTTCCTTGTCTGGGGCCGCCTCTTCACTGACTTATCTATAAGTAAAAACAAGGCCTGGACCTGAAATTGGTCCAGGCCTTCACTTTTCTTAACATTTCTTATATTCTCTCCCTCTCTCAAGGATGTTTTTCTGACATCCGAATGAATCGTTAGTCTGCCTTTCCGAGGAGTATGCTTTCATGTCAGGTTCAGTTGTAGAGGTCACTGAACGGTGGATTCGTGCTGGTAACCGAAAAATCACTCTTGGCCCACGTGCCTTAGTCATGGGGGTCCTTAATATCACCCCTGACTCATTTTCTGATGGAGGTCGTTTTTTTGATCCTCACTATGCTCTTGATCAAGCACAGAAAATGGTTGATGAGGGGGTAGGTATCATCGATGTTGGGGCGGAATCTTCAAAACCAGGTTCGATGGGTATTGATGCTAAAGAGGAACTTCGACGTCTTCGACCTGTATTGGAAATTCTTGGGAAGGAATGCCCCGTTCCTCTTTCCGTTGATACAAGAAAAGCAGAAGTGGCGAGGAGGGCGCTTGATTGGGGTGTCCATCTCATTAACGATATTAGTGCCTTGAGGTTTAGTTCGGAAATGGGAGCGGTGGTGGCAGAATCCCGGGCTGGAATTGTGTTGATGCATATGCAAGGTAGTCCAGATACCATGCAGGACTATTGTCATTATGAGAATGTCGTAGAGGAAGTAAAGGAATTTTTACGAGATCGGATTAAGGTTGCAGAGTCCTATGGGATTTCCCGCGAACAAATTCTGATTGATCCGGGAATTGGGTTTGCTAAAAATATCGATCAAAATCTTCAGCTTTTGAACGGTCTGTCTTCGTTCGAGAGTTTAGGTCAACCTATTTTGGTTGGGGTGTCACATAAGTCTTTTATTGGCTCGGTGTTGGAGCGACCTATTTCTGACCGGATGATGGGCACGGCAGCAGCCGTGGCCGTATCAGTGCTACACGGTGCTAATATTGTTCGCGTTCATGATGTTGAGCAGATGCGAGATGTGGTGACCATGACCGCGGCCATTAAACAAGCTCATTTGAATTAGCGAATCGAAGGAGAGTTCATGCGGAAGTTATTCGGCACAGATGGTGTTCGTGGTATCGCAAACTTAGAGCCTATGACCAGTGAGACCGCTATGAAGTTGGGGCGGGCGGTCGCGCATATGTTTAAGCGACGTGAAGGTCGTCACCAAATTGTTATTGGGAAAGATACTCGATTGTCTGGGTATATGTTGGAATCTGCGTTGATTTCCGGGATTTGTTCCATGGGAGTGGATGTTTTGCTGGTCGGGCCAATGCCTACTCCAGGCGTGGCGTTTTTGACTCGAAGTCTTCGTGCCGATGCCGGTGTCATGATTTCGGCGTCCCATAACCCCTATCAAGACAATGGCATCAAGTTTTTTTCCAATGATGGTTTTAAACTTCCTGATGAAGTTGAGCTTAGAGTGGAAGAACTTATTCTGTCAAACGAGATTGAGCATCTTCGTCCTACGGCTGAGGCGGTTGGAAAAGCCTATCGCATTGATGATGCCGAGGGGCGGTATATTGAATTCGTCAAGCGATCCCTTCCGCGTGAAATGGATTTCCAAGGCCTCAAGGTTGTGCTGGATTGTGCTCATGGCGCTGGGTATTCAGTGTTTCCAAAGGTGGTGCGAGAGTTAGGGGCTGAGGTGCTTGTGATCGGTGATGAGCCGAGCGGGACGAACATCAATGCCGGCTTTGGGGCCATGTGTCCGAAACGCCTCCAAGAGGAAGTACGGGCACATGGTGCGGACGTTGGCATTGCCCTAGACGGAGATGCCGACCGGGCGGTCTTTGTCCAAGAAGAGGGTGAGGTGGTCACTGGGGATCAGGCCTTAGCCGCGTTTGCTTTTGACCTTCAAGAGCGTGGCCGCCTGGAAAAGCACACGGTCGTGGGAACGGTCATGAGTAATTTTGGTTTTGAGGCTGCCTTGCAGAAATCTGGAATTTCCCTGATTCGCACACCCGTGGGAGATCGCTACATTCTCGAACAGATGCAGGCCAATGGGTACAATCTGGGAGGGGAACAATCAGGACATTTTATTTTCTTGGATTACAACACCACTGGAGATGGTTTGATCTCTGGCTTGCAAATGCTGAAATTAGTGAAACGTGCTGAACGCCCACTTTCGGCCGTCGCCCAATGTATGGAGGCGGTGCCACAGGTATTACTTGGAGTTGAAGTGAGTCATAAACCAGATCTTTCCACTATTCCTGAACTCCAAAAAGCAATTCAATCCTGTGAACATTCGTTAAATGGAACAGGGCGAGTGCTAGTTCGGTATTCCGGAACGGAGCCGCTCGTTCGTGTGATGGTCGAGGGCCAAAATGATAGCCAAATTCGTCAAGTGGCGAATGAATTAGTCGAAGTGGTCAAAGCTACAATCGGTTAGGGCTCCTCCTAAGTTTCGTGTCATCAACTCTCCTGCCCCGCATTGTGTTTTTTCTTCTAGGCCTCTGGTTAGGTTCCTATTTTCTCTATATTCCCTTTTTTGTAATTACCATTTTGATTGGGTTCGCTATTGGGTTGACCTGGTGTGAACGCAAAGACCGCTTCACATCAACCACAAGCCTTATCCTCTATGGTTGTCTTTTAGTCGGTGTTAGCTATTGGGCAATTGGCGAATGGGGAAAATCTTCCACAGTCCTTATCTCTACTGCTGGCGAAGAAGAAGTGTTGCTGTCAGGTATGGTTGCTGCACCTGTACAGCATGGGCCGGGGCGCATGACGATGTTGGTACATGTTACCTCGATTGGTGAAGGTGAGATGAAGAAGAAGGTTCAGGGCCTACTTCGACTCACCTGGCGCGAGCCTGATGCTAGTGTGCATCGTGGAGATGACATCACGGTCAGGACTCGTCTGCGAGCCCCTTTTGGGACCAGAAATCCTGGAGGCTTTGATTATGGTGCGTACCTTCAGCAACGCGGGGTTGAAGCGGTGGCCATGGTGAAGGGGCCAAATAAAATTCAGGTTATTTTACCAGACTCGGCAAAGGTAACTGGGTTTTTCTTGGGTCGGATAGATCAATGGCGAAACCAGGTCCGTCAAGCCGTTTTATCCAGTCTCACTGATCCTGCACGAGGTTTGTTTCTTGGCATGATCGTCGGCGAACAAAGTTATATTGATCAAGATGTTCGTGACGATTTTATGACAACGGGAACCGTCCATATTATTTCTATCTCTGGTTCCCATTTGGGGTTGCTGGCGTTTTTGTCCTTTATGTCGGTCAGAGGGTTGACCCGACGTATGCCAGCACAATGGCTGGAGCGGCTTTCTTGCCGAATCACGCCGAAACAACTTGCGGTGTTTATTACTCTACCTTTGGTTTTATTTTATACCCTACTATCGGGGGCCCATGTGGCAACGGTTCGATCGCTTATCATGATTTCGTTGTACCTGCTGGCTGTGTGGTTTGGTCACGAACGCCAGATTATCATTGCATTGGGAGTATCTGCCTTACTCGCGACGTTGTTTGATCCCATGGTG
>JAJDBO010000025.1 GCA_029261305.1 Nitrospirales bacterium | reverse complement strand
TGTTGCTTGAGGAGGTCGTGCATGGTTTGCTCAGCCTTCCGAAGAACCGAAAGGGGAAGTTGGTCAAACAATCCTTGATTCACAGCGACCAAGCTAATCAGTTGTTCCGGGACGCTGAGTGTTTGGAATTGCGATTGTTTGAGGATCTCACGGACCCGTCTCCCATGTTCAATGGTTTTTCTCGTTTCTTCATCCAGCCGTGTGCCAAACCGAGAAAATGTTTCCAACTCTTCGAATTGCGAATATGAGAGGCGGAGATCCCCGGTAACCACACGATAAGCTCCCAGTTGGGTTTTGCCTCCAACGCGTGAAACGGATTTTCCGACGTCCACGGGAGGTAACATTCCTTTCTGAAATAAGTCCGGCGACAGATAAATTTGTCCATCGGTAATCGAGATCAAATTCGTGGGAATATAGGCCGAAAGATTTTGCGCTTCTGTTTCGATAATCGGAAGGGCCGTCAACGATCCGCCGCCGAGTTCATCACGCAGATGAGTGGATCGCTCCAGCAGCCGAGAATGAATATAAAAAATGTCGCCGGGAAAGGCTTCCCGTCCGGGGGGCCGGCGAAGCAGCAGGGAGAGTTCCCGATAGGCCCATGCGTGACGGGTCAGATCATCAAAGACTACAAGCGTGTCTCGACCCTGTCGCATAAAATGTTCGGCCATCGTCATCGCCGCATAAGGTGCAATATATTGAAGGCCTGGAGGGTCATCGCCCGTGGCCACGATTACGGTGCAATAATCCATGGCCCCACGTGTCTGAAGTTCCGTGATGATTTTAGCGACGGCGGAACTTTGTTGGCCAATGGCGCAATACAGGCAAATGATATCCTGCCCGCGTTGGTTAAGAATGGTATCCAGGGCAATGGCCGTTTTCCCGGACTGCCGATCGCCAAGAATCAACTCCCGCTGGCCCCGGCCAATCGGAATCAAGGCATCAATGACTTTAATGCCGGTTTGGAGGGGAACGGTTACAGGTGCCCGGTCTTTGATCGACGGGGCTTCTTGTTCCACTGCCCGTTGTGTATTAGCCCGGATCGAGCCGCGATTATCCAATGGGCGACCCAAGGCATCGACCACGCGACCTAACAACGCATCTCCAACCGGAACCTCGAGGACATGATTCGTTCGACGGACCTCGCCATTGGCTGATAAGTGGTCTCCTGCATCAAGGAGAATCACGCCTACTTCCGTCTTCGAAACATTGAATGCGAGGCCGATGCATCCTTCCGAAAACTCAAGTAGTTCTTCCGTTCGAACGCCCGGCAATCCCTCGACTCGGGCAATGCCTTGCTCCACGGAACGAATTCTGCCGACTTCATCAATATTTAATTCAGAGCGGTGATCGTCAAGGATCTGGCCGAATAACGAAAACGTCTGATCCAGGACAGAAGGCAGGGTAGGATCTTGATTAGTCATAATGTTCCGCTCTATTTTCTTTTCTCATGATCGGGGCCTTTCCGTCATGGGTTGAGCTCTGTCCTCCAAGGCCTTCGAAAGTTCAGCTTCAAGCTTGTCCAGGTAATGCGCAAAGCTCCAGCCGATGTTATAACCCGGCACATTCAGCTCGATTCCCCCCATCATTTCCGGCTTGGTTTCAAAGTTAACCTGCGGGTGTTGGGGGAGGAGGTCGTGCAAGACCTGAATAATTTGTTCCTGGATTTTTTCAGGCAACTCAAAGGTCGTCTGAACCACCATGTCGTGATTCATGCCATTTCGAAGGGCTTCCGATATGTCATGCCACTTCTCTTCGCTCAATGTCCGAAGTTGTTGAAGAAAGACCTCGGCCATGTGGTGTTCCAAAGACACATGCCCCAAGTCTTGTAACACGGAGCGAGCGATGTTGAATACCTGGCTGGCTGTTTGTCGGCGAAGGTCTTGGAGGAACGCTATTTTTTCTTGTTCAAGTGATTCCCGCCATTTGAGGCGAATTTCAGCAACCTCTTTCCGAGCTTCTTCCAGATAATCTTTTCGCAGGGAGTCCGCTTCGGTTTTTGCCTGTGTCAATAATGTGTGGCGTTGTTCTTCAATCTCCAGAATTTTTTGACGATGAACTTCCGTTGCTTCTTTGGCTTCCTGCGTCTTGGCTTTGGCCTCTAAGAATTGAGCCTCAATCATTCTCTCACGATCTTCCATGGCGCGGAGAATCCGGCCATACAAAAAATGCTTGAGAAGGCCCACAAGAATCAGAAAATTAATAATCTGGGCGAAGACCGTGAACCAATCAATGAGCACGGTTATCCTCCAAAGTGAGTGACCGCGTAATTCCAGAAGGGATTGGTGAAAATTAACAGCATGGATACGACAAACGCGAAGATGGCCGGTGACTCCATCATGGCCAAACCCACAAACAACGTTCTGGTAATAGGCGCGGAAGCATCGGGTTGCCTGGCGAGGGCGTCCAATGCCTGGGCGACTGAACGCCCTTCAGCCAGTGCCGAGCCGATTGAGCCAACCGTAATGGTCAGGCCGGAAATGAGAATGGAGGTCATACCGACAAATGCGACATCGTTGAGCCCTTCTTTTCCGGCATTCGCCAGCATAAAATCCCAGAAGGGATTGGCAAAAATCAGAATCATCGAAACGACAAAGCAGTAAATCGCCGTGGATTCAATCATTGCCAGTCCTACGAACAAGGTTCGGGAAATCGTGCCGGCTTCATCCGGCTGCTGCGCAATGGCATGTAAGCCTTGCGCGACGGATCGTCCTTCCCCTAAGGCTGGGCTGATCGCACCCACGGCGATGGTTAAGCCAGCCGAGACGACCGAGGCAATGCCAATGAGAATGGCGCTATCCATGTTGTGACTCTCCTTTCCGTTCTGCTGTACTTTGTCCTACCCCTCGGTCCACATGGGCACGCGTGGCTGCGGCGATATACACCATCGCGAGTATCGCAAAAATATAGGCTTGAATGAGTCCGATTAATAATTCCAACGCGTGAAGGATAATGGGGAAAAACAAAGGGGTAATGAGGAGCAGAATGGCGACGATGGTTGATCCGCTCATGACATTGCCGAATAACCGAATGGCCAGTGCCAATGTTCGAGAAAGTTCCCCCACCACATGAAACGGCAACATGAAGATAGAGGGTTCAAGATAATGTTTGAGGTAACGGCGGAACCCCTGCTGGGAAATCCCAAAAACGGGAACAGCAATAAGCACACAGAGGCTAAGGGCGGTTGTCGTGGACAGGGATCCTGTCGGGGCATAGTAACCAGGAATGATGGCGAGAAGGTTGGACATCGCGATAAATAAAAAAAGCGTCCCAATAAATGGGAGATAGCGATGGGGGTCCTGATGGCTCACCTCTTGAATTTGGTCTCGAATGTTGACCACGATGACTTCCAGACCATTTTGCCATCGGGGAATCCGAACATCCGTGGAGAGCCTTCGCGTGACGATCCAAGACACGAATGTCAGCAGGCCCATTACCAGCCACGTAAAGAGGATCGTGGCATTCAGTGAAATAAATCCCCATTGCCAAATGACTACATGATCAGGAGTGATGGCTGAAAGGTCCATCGACGTTTACCCTTTCACAAGTTTAAGGATGTCTTGCGGCAAACCCCAACGCTGCACAAGGATACTTCGTATCACGACAAATCCCACCAGGCAGACAAGCAATCGTTCCCAATGGTGGTCCATGACCAGATAAAATCCGAGAAGACTGACACTCATACGGATGAGAAAACTGCTCATGACCAAGATTAAGGGAGACCCCGTTGTGGGAAGTCGGCGGATGGTGAACCAGAGGCCTCCGAAATAAGAGAGACCCAACAGCATGCCTGCTATCAATGCTATCAAAAGCCACGTCGCTTCAAGGGGCATCACCCTCCTCCTTATCTGTGTCGCCGTCTGTGTTTAAGAGGAATTTCAAAAGATCGAGCATGGTTACATCGGAGATGATTTTCCGATGCTCATCCAAAATGGGGACCTCCTTAACGTTGGAATCCACCATCCGTTTCAGAACGGTGCCCACGTCTTCATGGGTAATGGCAAACACCGGGTTCTTTTGCATCATATCTTTTGCCGTTTCCGTCGTAATCATGCTGAGAAGCAGCCGGGCATGGATTCGAGGTACATGGCTGGGGGAAAAGACATGCTTGGCCAGTGTGCCGAGGCTGATCGTGCCGATCAATTCTCCTGTCTTGTTTTGCACATAGACCACGCGGCTATGTTCAAACTGAATCATGGCGTGGATGACGTCCTGTATCGTCGAATGCTCCAGAACAATCGGAGGTTTTCGCCCCTTCAGGGTGGAAAGAAAATTCCCTATTTCCATGCCACGTTTTTGGTTCTCAATATTTCCCATCTTCGTCCTCTCATGCATTTTTGGGCTGAGACGTTACTGAGATTCACCCGCTACGATTGGTCGCAATGGTTTTGCTTCCCCTGCTTTAAGCAGCGAGTATCGAACCAAAAATGGTGTCAATAACTCATTCAAAATAACCGCACCCAAGACCGCGCTTACCATGACTTGGGTAAGGGGGGTCTCGCCCAAGACATCCTTGGCATCCAGCACTAAGCCGACCGTCACGCCTGCGGTGGGAAGTAATGCAAAACCCAGATACTTCTTGACGACGTCAGGAGCCCGGGATATGTGAGCGCCAATGTGGGTCCCCAGCAATTTTCCCGCAAAACGTCCAAAGGTGATAAGCAGAGCCAGCCAGCCAGCCGTTCCAATCACTCCCAGATCCAAATGTGCGCCAGCCAAGGTAAAAAACATGCCGAAAATAGGTTCCTCTAAACTTTCGACGACGGTAAACAGATCGTCGTGATGTTCCACGAAATTAATGACCATAAAGCCGAGGGTCATATTGGCCAGCAGTGGTGAGACGTCGAAGCTGATCGCCAATCCACTTGTGAGGAAAATAAACCCAATAGATACCGCCAGCATGGCTTCCCGGCGTGGGACAAAATGGACGAACTTTTTGAGGCCGAATCCAAGGGCGCCACCTATTATTAACGATAGCCCGATGGAGGAAGCAGTCGCCAAAAGGACACTGTGCCAGACAAGAGGTTCATGGTGCATCAGGCTTTGAGCCACACTAATGGCGAAGGCATAGAACACGATGGCGACACCATCATCCAACGCGACAACTCCAAGCAAAATGGTGGTGAATGGTCCCTTCGCCCGATATTCATGGACGATGGCGAGGATCGCTGCTGGGGCGGTTGCTGCGCAGATTGCTCCAATCACGAGCGTCAGAGGAAAGTAGAGACTCCAAAAAGGGGGCGCGGTTGGATCCATTTGAAAAAGGAGTGAAAAAAACAACACCAAAACCCCGGTGACACAGATAAAGGCTCCAGAAGCTTCGGTCACATTAATCCACACAATATACCGCCCGAGCTTTTTCAAATTCGACAAGCTGAGGGAGCCTCCAATGGAGAAGGCGATAATTCCCAAGGCAATATGGGTAATGACCGTCAGTTCCTCTTTCACCAATCGCTCATGAAACAGGCCCAACACCGAGTGACTGAGCAACATTCCCATCACGAGATATCCGGTAACCCGAGGGATCTTGAAGAAATTGGCGATCTCTCCCCCGATGTATCCAAAGAGGAGTAGTAGCCCGATGTAGACTAGAGGGTGAAGTTCATGGATCATGACGGCAATTGTCTTAAGTTCACTCATGCCGACCCTCTCGCCTGACCCAAAACCACGCATTCAGACATCCGAGAATCACCCCACCGGCCAAGAGCATCAGGGTCCAGGAAAACCGACTTGGCCAGGTGGTATCAATCCACACACCAAGGGCAATACCCAGCAAGGTGGGAATCGCGATGGACC
>JAJDBO010000240.1 GCA_029261305.1 Nitrospirales bacterium | reverse complement strand
GTGTTGCCAGCGTTGATTGGTGAGTTAGAGACAAGAGGGTGGTGGAAAGAGACCTGAGTGGACTTAGCGTAGAGGAGGTTGAATTACTTGGGAGCCTGGGAGAAACAGGTGATTAGCGAATAGAGACCGTGAGGGTTGAAGTCTCTGTGAGGTCAGGGCTCTTCACCTGCGGATCAATTTCTATCTTTTCTGGGGCCTGTTCCGTTTCAATGTTCACTGGAGTATCTTCTTCAAGTTCCACAAGGGGAGCATCAAGGAATAAATCATCATCGCTCAGTGGTGGATCTCCGTCATAAATAAGAAATTTCCGGTGCTGAAGGTAGGCCTCGCGGGTGAAGAGATAGGGCTCGACCGCGACCTCATTTCGGAACTGAATAGCTTGATCAAAGCGGGATCGTTTGTCAATAAAACCCAAAACTGCGACGGGAACCGCAACAGGATTACTGAAATAAAATAGAATGTTTGTGACCGCACTGACCCCAAGGTCTGGAACATCCCGCGCCGTATTTGGACCCAGAAAAGGAAGAACCAAATAGGTTCCTTGCCCGACGCCCCACACGGCAAGTGTTTGCCCAAAATCTTCGGTGTGTTTTTCAAGGCCAAGTGGAGTTGCGATGTCAAAGAGCCCAAAGGCGCCAAAGGTACTATTAATCAAGAAGCGGCTTGAGTCCTCAAGACCCTGTTCCCCTTTTCCTTGCAAAAAGTCATTTAATACCACATTCAGATACGTCACATTATCGAAAAAGTTAGAAACACTTGACCGGATAGGGTCTGGTGTCACGTTGATGTAAACTCGAGAAACCGGTTCTCCGACCAATTGATCAAGCAAATCGTTTGCTTCATAGATTGGCCGGTTAAGCACCTCAAGAGGGTCATTCGATGAATCCTCAGCGAACGAAAATACAGGCATTCCAGCGGTCAGGACTAGAAATATGAGAACCCATCGAAAGCCGTGTAGTCGAGAATGTGGTGTTGGCATCGCGTTTTTACGATAGGGTTTGAAAATTGGGCAAAGATTCGTCATTTCGTCTGTTATCCTACCAACAAATGAATTTATAGTCCATTTGCGTTTTCTTTAATTTGGGTACGTATTTTATCTAGTAGGGCTTGGAAACCATCACTTTTTAAAATGCCACCATATTCAGTTCGTTTCAGTGCGAGATCACTCACTCCATTGACCATGATATTGATAATCTTCCATTGATCGCTAGTATGGTGAAGGATGTAGTTAAATCGTATTTCTTCTCCATCGGCTTTGATAAATCTTGTCTGGACCAGCACTCGGTTTTTCTTAAGAGGTTTTTCGGATATAAGTGAAAATCGCTCCCCAGAATAACTGTTGAATCGTCCAGCATAGGTAGAATTGCTGAGTTCCTTAAAGGTCTTCGTAAATTCTTGTTGTTGTTCCTTGGTCAGCGCTTTCCAATGTCTTCCAATAGCAATTTTTGCGATGACAGGAAGGTCATGAGTGTGTTTAATCACAGGGGTGATGGTTTTCCATCGGCCCTGGTATCCTAAAGTGCTGCCTTCCTTCATAATTTTAATTAGGGTCGCCTGCAATTGACTGATGCTCTCACTTGCTTCTCCGGCGAACGCTACAGGTCCGGGGACCCAGAGAAAACAGAAAAAGAGCAGGACAACCGTTCGATGTCGTAGGATCAAAGCCATATCGGGTTAATTATACCAAAACTCAATGGAGTTAATAATGACTAGACTTAATTAATTGAAATTACTAATTTTTTCAACGTTGTTCAGTTTTCCGCTCTGCTGAGTAGTTTCTGGGCGTATTCTATTGGGAGATCAGTGGAATGGTTTACCCTTTGTCCGCCAATCGCGAGACTATGGAAAAGCTCCCTTCATTATTTATTAGGAATAGTGCGGAGGGCTTCATTTCTATTCATTGGTGGTTAGTGTCTTTGGTCTTACAGGTGTTACAAAAAATATACTCTCGGGGGAGGATCAGAATTGTTTGAAAATATTTCGGGGGATATTTCTCATACTTGATACCTGATTGATCAGGTTTTTCATTCTGAAAACTCTAGGCAAAGAGGTCAATAATTTGTGGGACTGGTGTGGGAATGTTTGAACGAGAGGTGGTGGTTCCTTGTATGTCTTCCGTCCGTTCTTGTTGTAGTTCTCTACGAGCTTGAGCCTCCATGCGGGACGCTTGGGCAGCCACCGCTCGATCTTGGGCAGAAGGGTTGGCGGGGGCATTGGCTGCAGCCTGAATCTGGCGAGCTTTTTGAATAGTGGCTTGAGGGTCATTGGAATCTGCACTGGTATCAATATTGACCTCCCCGCCCACTGCATAGAGACGTCCATCAGATCCCTTTTGGAAGGTAAATGAAGGGCCACCATTGGCTAATGATCCTGCTGCGGCAGAATGAGCAGCTTCGTGAGCACGAACCTCTCTATCTCGAGCTTGAAGCTTCGCAAGTTCTGGGTCATGCCCTGAGAGGTGTAGGCTATCGTTAACTACGCTAGAAGTGTCAGAAGTTTTCGAGGTTGAACCTGAGTCTTTGGGATTTTTCCCGGGAGGGGTTGGCTGGTTTCCCAAGGTTGGAGTGGATTGTAAGTTTGCTACTGGGGTGAAAAGAGTATTGTGCGACTGAATGTTCATAATGTAGGGTAAAGACTTACAAAATGATAAGGCCGTGTGTTGATAATAATCGGAAACTTTTCGGCGAATCTTGAATAAAAGGCTCCTGTGAGAGGGGCTTGCTGATTGTTCAATTTTTTTAAATTTGAGGGTCGCAATGTCAGTAGATGCTCTTGTCGCAACAGCCACGGAAGAAAGCAAAAAAATATGGTATTTGAAGAAAATTAAGCTGTTTTCTGGGCTGTCGTTTAAAGAAATTCGTCACATGCGGCGCATCACGAGAATGGAGACGTTCGAGAAAGGGGAGTTGGTTTATCTTCCCGGGGATCCTAGTGATGCTGTGTATCTGCTGAAAAAAGGTCGGGTGAAAATATCCAGGGTGAATGATGATGGCCGGGAGGTGTTGTTGACGATCTTGGAGCCTGGAGAAATTTTCGGGGAAGTCGAGGCTCTAAGTGGTGATCGCCGGGAGACACTCGTGCAAGTTTTAGAAAAGGCAATAGTTTGTGAAATCCAGCGGGCTGATTTTGATCAGTATTTGCAAAGGTACCCGCACGTGGGAGGAAGAATCATTAAACTCATGGGGGTTCGTCTTCGGGCAATAGAGACACGAGTGGGAGAGTTGGTATTTAAAAGTGCTCCAGCCCGGTTGGCCACAATATTACTTAATCTTTCCGAAACTATGGGAGAGGCGAATGAGCAAGGGGTTCGTTTGCAGGCACGGCTCACTCACCAAAATCTTGCAAATTTAATTGGGACGTCTCGTGAAACGGTGAGTATTATGCTGAATCAGTTTTCGAAACGAGGTCTTGTGATACAAGATCATCGGCATATTGTCATCCTTGATAAGGATGGACTTGCCAAAGTGAAATAGGTTGAGATCATAAAAATTTTCAACGTTTGAAATAGAATATGTATGGGTGATCAAGAGGCCGGCTTCCTCACTTATTGAGGGCCCCGGCCATTTTTTTGTGAAGGAATAAAGACGAGGCACCAGAATTTTTTTTGGGAAACTGAAAAGGGAGATATTTCAAGGCCTGTACAGCCTATCGTGACTTATTTGGATTTCGGTGTGGAAAATTTAATTTCGATGGCCACCAAATGTTTGTCAATTTTGGCTGCCTCTGCAATTAGCCGATTTCCAACTTGAGGCCGTGTCTTCTTGGTGGTAATCCCGTTGTGTTGAAAAATGGTATCTGGGCTGATGTTCAGCGTCACGAGTTCTCCCTTAGGAGTTTTTATCGTAATCTGGTCCTGAGTGGATGCAGTCACGGTGCCGAGGACGTGCGAGGCGCTACCATGGGCTCCAACGAAAAGAGGAAAGCAAAGAAGTACAGCAACAATGGTGAGTACAAGCAATCGTTTCATGATATTCCTTTAGGTTAATGATGATGTTCTCCGGCAGGTGGCTCAAAATCTTCTCCGGCTAAGAAGGCATCTATGGCTTCTTGTTCGGCACGTTCTTGGGCTGTCATTGGATTCATGGCTTTCATTTGGGCGATTTCCTCAGGTGTAATTTTTGGTAAATGCCGGACGAAATGGACTAATGTCCAACTCTCCGTATCCTTTTCCGGGTTCCCATCACCCCAAGCAGGCATGCCCGTGAACCGAACTCCAAAATGAATTACATAAAACAATTCCCCATCTGACATTGATTGAATGGTCTCGGAGCGAAGGTCGGGGACTGGGGGATAAAAATTTGGTCCCATGGGCGTTTTGCCGCTGCCATCATTGGCATGACAGGAAGCACAATGATCCGCAAAATGATGAAGAGCCTCTGCTAAGTTTTCTGGAGAGTTTTCTACTGGATTGCTAGCATCCCGCCATTGACTCGGTGTCGCGAGATGTCGAGCAAATCTCGCCATGGAGATTTCCCATTCTGGCGGCTTCCCTTTTGCGCTAAAGGCTCCGGGTAACAGCCAGAGCACTCCAATTAACATTCCTGCTACCGCGAGAATTCCAAAGACAAGAAGTTTTTTCATGTTTTTTCTAGATTGCCCCCAAACCGTTTAACACTATAGGTCACCAAGTCACATGTTATTATGCCTTGATTTTGGTCATGAAAGCTATATCCAAATCCAGAGGAGGGAATAAGCCTTCGGCGAAATTTTTTGGCACCCGTATAGGTTGCCATGTTTTTCACTCTATACAGTGAGCATAGTATTGTTTGGGTTGTGTAATTAGTTGGTGAGGCCAGCGGCCAAAACGCGAAAGTCAGGAGTCGGATGCCGATTAATGAGCGCAGGTGCATCGGCGAATTTGCCTTTGTCCATGAGTCCTTTGATTCCCTGCGGTTGTACTCCCGATCGCTGTTTCAGGAAAAAACGACTTCGTTCGATGAGAACGATACCCCCAACTAGGAAGCTCAGGATGATAGGAATCATCATCGAGCCGTCATGTATTAGAATTTGATCCATTGCTCACTTTCGTTGACGGATATGAGGTCAATGAAGGCGGGAGAGCAGAGTCAGGGTGCAGGTGACGGTCCACCCATGTGGCCTCCATTCCTGCACCCTGGCTTAGCTTAGAACAACCCTAGAGTGACCCCAGTAAATACCGATAGCGGTGGAGCAAGGAGGAAGGCTTGTTTCGCCGTGTCAGCGGTATTATCAGAGACAATGGCTCCGCTACCCATATAGGTTTGGTCAAGCAGGTTGTCGATTTGAACAAAGCCTTTCACAAATCGGACCCATCCCCAATTGACGGGTTTCGTAAAATGTCCGTTCACATTGACGACGGTTGCGGCCTGCGCTTTAAGCGTATTGGCGTTATTCACAAAGTAATCGTCGAGCCAAGATACTTCGATCCATCCACCGAAACCTGATGGATGATCATAGGCAGTTCGGAGGTTAAAGACATGTGGCTCAACCGCTGGTACCGTGTTGCCGTCGCGATTAACTGTACCGGTGGTCAGGGTATCGGTAAAATTGATAAACCTGGCATCGACATAGGTATAGGCTCCAGCGATGACGAGACCATCAAGAGGCACCCATTCCCAACCCAATTCTATGCCACGGTATTCTGATGCGTCGGCGTTGGTCGTGAAGGACCCCACCGCATTGGTGACCGAAATCAACTCGTTATTGAAAAATGTCCAAAATCCCACGAGCAGAAACTTGAATCGTGGATGGAGTTGGACCTTGCCTCCAAATTCAAGGTTAATGTTGCTTTCGTCTTCTAAGGCAAGATTTGCACCAGGTAGGCCCGTTGATGCAGTTGTGAGATTCCCAAGATTGGGAATGCCATATCCTCCTGAAATGCGCCCCCAATATTGGGCGTGATCATTGGGATGATAGGTCAAAGAAACATCAGGTGCCACATTGTGAAATGCACGGCTGGCATTCGTTCGGCTGGAAAACGTTCCAGTTGTAAATCCAAAATTTACCTGGTTTACAGAAACTCGTGACCATTCAAAGCCCATGCCAGCTCCAAGGGTCCAATGAGCGAGAAAATCCACCTCTTCACGGAGCCGAATCCCTAGATTTTGAATTCTTCCGCGGCTATTGTTGATGGCATTCAGTTTTGTGGCATGAAAATCTGCCGCATTCCGGAAATTAGTGGATTCTGATTCCAAATAATCATAAAAGATTCCGATATGGCTTCGAAAGGCCATTCCCGAAAACTGAGTCGCATGGTGGACATCTGCACGTGTCTTCCAGTTGGGTTGGACTTGATCAAGCGTAATGCCAAATTTTTGGTTAATGTCTTTGTTATCGTACTCGGCGGTCACTGAGGCTTCGGTATTTGGGGTAATTCGATTGGTATATTTTGCCCCGATGATGGTGCGATGGTCAGACCGAGAACGGTCATTCGATTTGGCTCCAGTGCCAGCCTGTTTTGGCTGCGTCTGAAATTGACCGAGGGTTAACCGTTGAGGTGTTTTGACTTCGAGATCATTATTCGCAATTTTGACAAACATGGATTGCCGATCATCAATCTTAAACCTGAAGTTTGCGTCCACGGTGGTCGTGGCAAATTCGCTATGGGCGCGGAATCCATCTCCACGCTCATGGCTGACGAACACGGCTGCATCCATTCGCTCATATTCTTCACCGATGGCGGTGGCGTATTTTTGATAGCCATAACTCCCAGCCTGCGTTAATGTCTCCATCCCACGAATATCCCGTCCGCGACGTGTACGGAAATTGACAATCCCGCCCAAGGCAAAGTTGCCATGCATGGCTGAGGAGGCGCCTCGTTCCACATCAGTGGCTTGCATGAACCAGGGGTCTGGGAGATCAAGTCGTGATAACCCGTCCGATTGCGTCAATGAAAACCCATCTTCGTACATCTTGACCTTTTGAACTCCGAAACCCTGTTTAGCTCCAAACCCACGTATAGAGATGCTAAAGTCCCTCGGTCCGTTACGTTGGCGAAGCACAATGCCTGGGATGCTTTCCAATGATTCACGAAAGTCCTTGGCTGGCTGATTTTCCATCGAACTACGCTGGGAGGTGTCACGCGTGATTCCGACAGGTAATCGTTGAATGCGTTTGGCGACCACATCGATTTGTGTCAACATTTGCACTTCTTTTTTCTTAAGTGTGGATTGGTCAGAATCTGTCGCGCTTGCTTCTGAGGGTGTTGATGTGTTGTCCATCGTCTGGAGTTGTTCCCGAATCGTGTTCAGTCGAGTTTCCAATTGACGTAATTCTGCTTCAAGAGCTTGGCGCTGTTGGGCAAGTTGGCTTTCCGTAGAAGAACTTGTTGAGCCAGTGGCTGCCCTGGAGTGAAAGGGAAGAATAAAAAGGAGGCAGAGGATACTGGTAATGAAAAGTATTGAACGAACGGGTGTGGACTCCGGTCGAATAGGCGCTGAATGTGTCACGGTCATACTCCTTGGCACAAATGAAAATAATAAAATGACGTCATAAATCAGAACGAGATCGGTTCACGCACTTGTGAAAAGTGGTTTCCCAATGCCTGATGTGTGCGACCTTCATCCCGTAGGTCAGGATAGGGGTTTGTCCCGAACTTCTAGGCGTGCTTGCTGATGTCAATGTTTAGAGAAGGAAAAGGGAATGAGGGGGAGCTCGTGTAGAGCGGAATTCGAAGGAGGGCTGAAGAGCGGCAAGAGTAGGGGTGAGAGCCAATTTTTCCAATAGCGGAGTTGGGTGATCAAGGGAATTTGAAGAGATCTGACCCGTAGATGATGCAACACTGACGGCACAAGCCCAAGTACAGAGTGGGGAATGTGTTGAGGCGGGCGTAGTGTGCTGATGTTTTTCTTCGGGGGAGGAGTAATGTGAGACCTGGCACCAAGCCCCGATATTGACGAGTGTCAAATAGAGCACGAAGACCGTACCGGCAAGCGGGTGAAATGCACGGCTCATTTAAAAGGGCCCCATGAGTTGTTCAATGAAGGCGACCGCTTCGGGACTATCCCAATCTCTAGGCCCCATGGCTCGTCCGTGGATACGGCCATCGGGGCCGATCAGAATCGTTGTGGGTAACGTCCGGACCCAAAGCTTCTGGGCAAGGTCGCCACCTTCATCGAGTAACACGGGAAAATGAAGATCCAAATGCTGCCAAAAAGTCGCGATGTCCTGACGACGAATATCAGACGTTACGGCAAACAGTTTGAATGGTCGTGCCTGAAGTCGGCGATAGAGCCGTTCCATGGAGGGCATTTCTTCTTTACAGGGTCCACACCACGTCGCCCAAAAATTCAACACCACGACGTGTCCTGCCCAGTCTTTCGAATCAATGGTTTTTCCGGAAAGAGTAGGCAGGTCAACCGCTGGGGCGTGAGCCATGTTGTCGCGTGGACTCAACATGAGGGAGGGGAAGGTATCGGCGGCATGGCTATTTGTCGTGGTAAACAAGAGAAGCCCGATGAGGAGAAAACGTGTCATCGGATTTGAGTGGTCGTTCTCTGAGTGTTGTGGTCTTTAAACGAAATGGGTTGGAGTACCGTGCTCCACTTTGGAAAGGCGATCTGCTCTTGCCACGCGAGGACCGCTTGCCCCTGATGATTGATCGCCACCGTAGGGTGATGAGCTTTCTTAATGTTGAGTTTTTGCGGAGCACTGAATGTCTGTCCGCGATCAAGCGAGTATCGCATGACGACTTCCCGACGAACCGGTGATTGCTCTTCCCATATCACCAGGATTCGGCCTTTGGCGTCTACCGCCATTTGTGGATGATCGGGGAATGTGCCTTTGGAAGAATTGAGCATGGTCTTAGCTGTAAATGTCGCACCGTGATCATCCGACGTGGAGAAGTACACACCTGGGGTCTCATCCGCCCCTTCGGTATACCACGCCACATATACTCGCCCTTGACCATCGACGCCCAAAGATGCTGGGCGATGGGGACATCCCGCGAAGACCCATTGATCGTGTCCGACAATGACAGCAGGATCAAATGATTGTCCGCCATCTTTTGAGCGAGCCATGACCGTTTCGCGAATGTTTCCGGAATAGACTTTTCGCCAGGCAACATAGACGACCCCGTGAGGATTTGTCGCAACGCTGGTTCTGCAGCACACGCATGTGGAATCATCAATTTTGACATTCTTGGTGATGGTAGATCCTTGATCCATGGATCGAGCTGTATACGTGGCTGGATCTTTCTTTCCCTCACGTGCATCAATCCAGGTGATATGAACGGTCCCGTCGGGATCAGTGGTCAAATGATCAAACGAATGGCCTGTCACCGCCTCGTCATCATTCACGCGGATTGGGGGAAGGAACGACTGGCCTCCATTCATGGATCGGCTGAGGTTCAGAACACTCGCGAACGGCTTGCCCGCAGCTTGGGGATGGGGAGTGGGCCATAGCACGTAGATTTCTTGTTGTGGCCCTATTGCCAGTGCGGGTGGTTCATGCAGCGATGCGGCCAATTGATGGGATGGGTTAACCTGGATGGGATTCGGAAGCAGGTCTTCGGAGAGTGCCGATTGGAGATAATTAATGTGGAGCTGATCATGTGTGGCTTCCGTCCATGCCACATGGAGTATGCCTTGCTCGTCAAGTTGGAGCGCAGGGCCTGAGGTTTTACCAGGACCATGTTTAAGAATTCGCTTCTTGCCGAGATGGAGAGATGAGGTGCCAAGATTCTCCCCTATTGCTATGCTTGGGACAAGGACTGACAGACATAGCATGGTTAGGGCCAAGATTTTAAGGGAAACTTTCTGTGTTTTTATCGTCACTGTTGATCTCCAAGAAAAGATTGTGGCACGAACGGAGAATTCTCAAACCATATCAATGGCAGATACGAAAATGATACTGATGGCTGCACCATATGACGACTAATGCTACAGATGTGTTTTCTCACCCAAAGGCTGTGGCTATTGATGCCTTGAGGGAGTTGGGAGAGTGGATGGTTCACTGTTCTTCCCTGTCTTTCAATAATGTCTAAGGTGAGGGGTTGGCGTAGTCTTTGAGGCTGATGGTACGACGTGCATGTGTTGTATATTGAGGTAGGGGAACCGCTCGGGAGGTTACAACAAACGAACGGTTCCCCTACTAAATCCAAGGCCAGGAGGAGAGGCCTACCTTGGACATCAAAAATGTTGATGTGATTATGGCCGGAAAAAGTTTAACGGGTTCGCGGCTTGGTAGCTGACCCGTTTCCCTTGAGTTCGGGGATCGTAGTACCCCCCCGAGATGCCGCGTTCAAAGTGACCAACTCTCGGAATTGCATCAGGTTGGGCATTGTATTGTGTCGCCAAATTTCGATACTTCAGTCTTCCTGCCTCTATTTTGTCGAATTCATCATCGGTTCCATACGTGACTTGGCTTGGATATGGACGGCATCCATCAATGGCCGCATTCAGAATAGGGTGTAGGCGGAGAAATGTGTCCAACGCCTGATTGGCTAGGGAACCGATTTCTGGAGGCAATTGGGAAAGAAACTCTTCACGGGAAATCCCCTGAGGATGAGTTGTAGAAAAAATCACTGCGTGGGTGGCGGTAAAGGCTATAGCGCCCTGGCCAATGAACCCATTGGTTAAATCTTGGAGGGTCAGTTCGTGCACATAGGATTTTTTGCGGGCCGCTTCGAATTGATGGGGAATAAATTGGTTTGGAATTTTTCGTAGAGTCAAATCACGATGATGGGCGATTCGGACGCGGATATTTTCCTCTGGGCGTATTTTTTTGCACATCATGGAACTGAATGGCTGTGTGCTCAGTCGAAGGGCAAACACGTCTGCTCCTTGGGCAAAGGATAATTGGGGGATGGCGAGTGAAAAGGTAATGGCCAAAACCATAGGTGCGACTATCGCATATTTGTTCTGGTTGTTGTTCATATTGCTAATTCCTCTGCAAAAATTTTCGAGGTTCCATCACGAAACTGAGCCAATGATTCATGCCATTTTTTTTCGCTGGGCACTTTGGGCTCAACTTAGCAACTCAGCCGGATGAACAAGGTCGGGATCTGGCAAACTACAGCTGCCGTGGTGTTATTCTGCCTGAACCGAATAACCCCCCTGTGGTTGTTTCGTTTTGTCGTGGAACAGTGAAGTTTTTAGGCGAAATCCGGAGGACCTCGAGACTGAGGCGAAATCGAAAGTAGGCGAGATGTGTTTGATGGCTGGAACCCTTCGGTTTTTGCCACCAATGTGAACGTTACGGAAGGATCTAAAGAAGGAGCCTCAAGAGCTTGGCCAGCCGCACATTGCCAGCCGCACCATGTTTGCTGATGTGACTGTTGATCATGACCTGCGTGAGTTGCATGTTTCGCTGTCGTTGCAGTCAGTAGACTACTGACCAAAAGGAAACCGATGACCAGGTTAATGGTTAATATCTTATGAGCCGTTCGCATATTCATAATTTTTTTAGTGGATTTCAGAGAGCAATAAAATCCACGAGTCTTCTTAACGTAGACGGTTTATCGAAGGTCGTCTACAGATAGATACTTATGTGTGCTACAACGGGTTTGAAGGTGTTACGCCGTCGTTGGTTCGAGCCATATGCGGTCTTTCCGATTTTCATCAACCAAAGCTTCGATCGAGGATCCGAACACTCGCAGGCTGCCTCTTCCAATTTTTGTCGCTTCAAGTCGGCCTTCATCAATCCAGCGGTAAATAGTCCAACGGCTGACGTTTAAGACTTCGGCAGCTTCACTGACGCGTAAAAGTGGTTGTGTCATGTTGTGTTCTCCTAAAATTCCCAAAATTGGCTTGGACATACTAGTGGTCCAAATAAAGGCCTACTGGTCATGTCATGGGAATGTTTGTTAAACCACGAGCCTCCTACTTTGAGGCTTTGGGTAAAAAACATTTAGTTTTGGAACGTGGGAATTTTAAAGAATAGGAGGTGCACGAGGGGAGAGTTGAATCCGACGAGTGACAAGCGGTGGATGATAGAAGAACGACAATACCGCAATCGTTAGTAAGGTTGGTAGAGCTGATGCCTCTACTGAAACGAAAGCCACGGAGTTATTGGCCTGGCAAGCCCAGGCGCAGAGAGGTGAATGAGTCCCAGTATGTTCATGATGTGAGGCATGAGTTGTTGCACAAAACAAGGCCGCCACGACAAGGACCAGGTAAATGCCCCCGACGAAGGAAGCTGTCGCTGTTAATGCGGTTCGTGATGTAAGCCTGTGTGTCATAGATGATGTATTACGAAGTTTCAGGTTTTGTGGCTATCGCCATATTCATAATACCGGTTTTTCTGACAGCATCCATGACTTTGATAACTCGTCCATGAGATACGGATTCATCGGCATTAATGACAACAGATGGCTCTCCTCCACTATTTACCAGACTTAGCAACCGAGGTTCAAGATCCAGAATGACGATGGGTTCTTTATTAAAGAATAATTCCCCTTTTTTCGTGAGCGTGAGTGAGACCTGTTCGGGAATATCATCTGTGGCCGAACTGGCTGTGGGAAGGTTCACGGGCATGCCCTTTTGTAGGGTCATGGAGAGCGTGGCAATCATGAAGAACACCAGCAAGAAGAACATGGTGTCGATCATGGGGATGATCTCAATTCGAGCTTTCTTTTTTGCGGCGACTGGCAGTCTCACTCGGTGTGTTCTCCGTATTATCTTTTAGTGATGATTCAATTCGAGTGGCATAATACTCGATGAGTTCAGTGTGTCGTTCAATGCGCGAGAGAAAATAGTTGTATGGGACGAGGGCAATAACTGCGACAAAAATGCCGGCAGCCGTACAAATTAAGGCTTCGGCTACCCCGCCGGTGACCGCGTGAGGTTGCCCAATTCCTTGGTCAGCCATTACTCCAAAGGAATCGATCATACCAATGATCGTTCCCAAGAGCCCAAGAAGCGGGGCTAGGGTCACAATAGTATCTAAGGCAGGCATGCCGCGTTTCATATTGGTGAGTTCGGCAATGCCCGCGGCTTCCATGGCCTTTTCTGGTCGAGAGGTACGCGAAAGAATGCCCGCGGTTAACACGCGGAGAATGGAATGGGGTTCACGGTCATTTAGCGCCAAGGCGTCAGTAAATTTACCTTGGGCAACAAGTTTGATCATTCGATCGGCCTGATCATTGGCGGGCATGTGATAAAAAAACCATCCTCGTTCCAGAACGATGGACACGGCAACGAGAGAACTAATGACGATGGGAATCATCATCCATCCGCCAGCGATAAGCATCTGTATCATGAGCATCGATCCTTATTGAACATATTGATTATCCTTGTTGGTTGCGTAAATCAAAATTGATGGGGATTTCCACCACGCTTCGAATGGGGATATTACCATCTTTTGCTGGGGAAAATTTCCATTTTTTGACAGCCTCAATGGCGGCGGTATCTAAGATACTATGCCCGCTACTTCTTTGAATCTTGACCGATTCTGGGTTCCCATCAGGTTGCACAGCAACCCGAATCAAGACGGTACCTTCCCAGCCTGCTTCTCGTGCAATACGAGGATAGACCGGGGGAATGGTTCGACCAAGGCCAACTTTTGATTTCGAAATACTTCCGGTCCCTGGAATCATGGCCTTGAGCACATTAGGTGTTAATGTGCGTGGAGTAGTCTGTCTCGCGAGTGAATCAGAGGTTGCCGAAGAGCGATTCGATAAACTTGGTGGCAAGGTCGCCGCAGATGACATGATGCCTAGTTGGGGGGTTCTTTGTGTCGTGGTGGGCCGTGAAGCTGGAGAACGTTGGGCGACTTTCAGAAAGTTTTTGAGATTTAAATTGTCTGTAGCGCGAGTATCTTGAAGAACGCGTCGGGGTTTGGTCTGAAAAGTCTCGACGGGTTTTGATGGAGCCGGAATGTGGGCACGGGTGGTTCTAATCGTCGGGGTGGGTAACGGGTGGGGAATAGAGATTGCAAGCTGAGCCATCGCGGTGAAGGGGCGTTGGGCCTTCATAAGGCTCGGTGTTGGCGACACGGGCTCGATGCGTTTTTGAGCTTTCTTTGGCAGGGGAGGGGCTGGGGGCGTGGATTCTTTTTGTGTTGAAGCTGCTGGTGCGGGTGTCGGTGCTGAGATCGTCGATTCAACTAAAGTGACTTGGATCACAGACCGGGTGGGTTCAATGTTCGTGCCGTAATGAAGGAGACTCAACAATGCCAGCATCCCAATATGAAGGATGGCTGACCACGCCCAGAATGGTAATATCGGTACATCCGAAGGTATCAGCCTCATATCAAGGTGGGTGGTAAGCGTCATTGGCCGGTTTTTTTGAGTAGGTTCCGGACTCGTTGATCTTTTCCACCCAATTCAATGTATTTTCGATATTGGGTCAATGCCCGACCTGTATCTTTTCGATAGAATTCATAAAAGACCCCAAGGTTATAATAGGCCTCGACGAGTTTGGGATTGATTGAAATTGCAGATTGGTATTCTTTCTCTGCTTTTTCGAGATTGTCCAAGTTGGCATAGAGGACGCCGAGATTCAAATGGGCTTCCGCATGTGTTGAATCGAGCCGGATGACCTGGGAAAAATGTTCTACAGCTTGAAGAGATTGGTCTTGAGCCTGAAACAAAAACCCCAAGGCGTAATGGGCATCGAGTAAATCGTTGTTGCTCCGCAGCGCGCGCTGATAGGCCTGAATGGCTTGGCTTGTTTGGTTCTGTTTTTCGGCGAGTTGGGCAAGAATCAACCATGCATTCGTGTGATTCGGATCGATCTGGGTGAGTGTCTCTAAATGTTGCCTTGCGTGGTCAGTATGGCCCTGGCTGTCATAGAGGGTCGCAAGGTTATACAATGCGGTGGGTTGTTTGGGATCTAGTTTCAGCGCGGCATTGTAGGCTTCAATAGCCTGTTGTGAAGAGCCCATCTGATCAAGGACGAATGCTAAATTGAGTTGGGCGTCACCATAACGAGGGTAAATTTCCACGGCCTTTTGCAAGGCCTGCTTGGCCTTCGGCATATTTCCCGCATGTTGATGAACGAGGCCGAGATCAAGGTAGGCCCTGGCAAAATTAGGATGCAGGGTTACGGCTTGTTCCAAATGTTGAATGGCTTTCTCAGGTTGATGTAAGCCATTGAACAACACGACTCCTAAGAGATGGTGGCCTGCTGCAAACCGAGGGAAGACTTCAAGCGCTTGTTGCAACACCTTTGCCGCTTGGGAGAAGTCTTGCCTTTGAACATCAGACAGCGCGTGATTGTAGAGATTTTGTGCGTCATCGCCCCAACTCAAGAGCGGTCCACTCATTCCCAGAAATAGCGAAAACAATGTGATTCGAATGATGGGTAATCGTCTACTCATAATGCCCCTGTGTGTAAAATAACCATGATAAAATTTCGTTATTGCTCATCTAGGTCAAAGCGAATCGGAAGATCAACTGTTGAGGGAATGGGGAATTCTCCATCCTTGGCTGGTTCGAACCTCCATGATTTGACAGAATGTACAGCACTTTCATCAAGAATCGGAAATCCTGAACTTTTTTGGGTGTTGACCGAATCGACAGATCCTCCATGATTGACACGAATTCTGAGGATCACGGTGCCTTCCCATCCCTGTTCACGTGCAAATTGTGGATAGGGTGGGCGTTCGGCTTTGGCTGGTCTGACCGGTATGCGGATTCCTTTAATATCAGCGATTGGATCGCGGGCCATCTTGGCCATTTCCATCTTGGAGGTGCCCCTGTGAGGTGGATCGATCGGTGTCAATATTTCCGATGAAAGGGGTATTAAATCGTTCATCTCTGGAAAAGGGATTGAAATGATTCGTGCCTTTTGAATCACAAACGTAGCTGGAACCTCAATCGTATCGAGTGTTTCCACTGGTTCATCGAGAAAGTCTTCTGCAATGACTATTTCAAAATGGAAGAAAGTGGTGGTCGACATTAAGCCTATGCAAATGGCAAGTCGAATATGAAATACAGGTAACATCATTACTTTCAGACGGCGGTTGGATTAAAAAACTTCCTGTTCGAATTCAACATCGAAAGTGGTCACTCCAGATGAAGGGTGAATTTTGTAACCCTGTTTCTTGGGGAGGTTAATAAAACACTCGGATTTTGTTAAGCAGCGATCAAAACCAAAAAGTCAAAGTATAGACCTTTCCCCAAGGTTGGAAAGCAGGCTAAACGAGAATTATTTCCTCTTTCGGCAATCATAGGTCCGGCAAACCTTCAAACAGTATCACATTATAAATGGATCGATAAACCCATCAAAGCCAACGGATGTGACACCAGAATCCAGAATTTTGGTAAAAATACGATGTTTAATATCTTGGATCTCTGGTTGATTCATGATTTCAATCAGGTATACTAGTCTCGAAGTTGGTGATGCTAGAAATGTCAAAATTTAACCGAACCCCGTGGAAAACTTATGTTTGTTCGTCTTCTTAACCTGATTTTTGGTAGTAAAAATGAGCGGGAGCTGAAAGTCTATCAGCCTATCGTCGATCAAATTAATGGATTAGAATCCTCCCTCCAACCTCTCTCAGAAGAGGCCTTGTCGGATAAAACCCAAACCTTTAAGAAGCGAATCGAGGCTGGGGAATCGGTGGATGATATTCTCCCCGAGGCCTTTGCCGTATGCCGGGAAGCCTCCCGACGCAAGTTGGGCATGCGCCATTTCGATGTGCAACTGTTAGGCGGCATGGTGCTGAATCATGGGAAAATCTCGGAAATGAAAACTGGGGAGGGAAAAACCTTGGTGGCCACCCTTCCTGTATACCTGAATTCGCTTACAGGGAAAGGCGTGCATTTGGTCACGGTCAATGATTATTTGGCCAAGCGCGACGCACAGTGGATGGGGGCGGTGTACCATTCTCTGGGATGTTCTGTCGGTGTCATTCAACATGAATCATCATTTTTTTACGATCCCGACTATGAAGCGGCGGACAAACGACTGAATTGTCTGCGCCCATGCACCCGACCTGAAGCCTACCGTGCCGATATTACTTATGGAACCAACAATGAGTTTGGATTTGATTATCTTCGCGATAACCTGGTGGTGACAGATCTCAAGCAACGAGTGCAGCGCGACTTGCATTATGCCATCGTGGACGAAGTCGATAGTATTTTGATTGACGAAGCCCGAACCCCGCTGATTATTTCTGGCCCGACCGAACAAAATACCGATTTGTATAGCCAAATTAATCGAATCATTCCTCAATTGATCGCAGAAGAAGATTATACGATTGAAGAAAAATCTAAAACTGCCACATTGACTGAAGAAGGTAATGCGAAGGTTGAAAAATTACTTGGCCTGGATAATCTCTACGACATGCGGAATCTCAATTTGGTGCATCATGTAGTCAAGGCGTTATCGGCCCATGCCATTTATAAGCGAGATGTTGATTATGTGGTCAAAGACGGGGAAGTACAAATCGTTGATGAGTTCACTGGCCGATTAATGCCGGGTCGTCGATGGGGCGATGGATTGCATCAAGCCGTTGAGGCCAAAGAGGGAGTCAAAATTGCTAACGAGAATCAGACTTTGGCCTCAGTCACCTTCCAAAACTTTTTCCGTATGTACGAGAAGCTCGCTGGGATGACTGGTACTGCTGATACTGAAGCTGCCGAGTTCGCCAAGATTTATAATCTCGATGTGAATGTCATCCCTACGAATCGGAATATGGTTCGTACTGATCATCCTGATGTCGTCTATCGAACGGAAAAAGAAAAATTTCAAGCGATTGCTGAGGAAATCAAAGAGTACAGCGAGCGCCAGCAGCCCGTGTTGGTCGGAACGATTTCGATTGAAAAGTCCGAACGATTGTCCACGATGCTGAAGCACCAGGGCGTGAAGCACAATGTATTGAATGCCAAGTTCCACGAGAAAGAAGCTGAGATTATTTCGCTGGCTGGTCAAAAAGCTGCGGTGACATTGGCCACCAATATGGCGGGACGAGGAACCGACATTGTGTTAGGAGGTAGTCCCGATGCCTTGTACAAACAGCAGGTGGTCTATCGTGGTGAAGATCTGACCGAAGAGCAAAAACACGCTGCGTACGAAAAAATCAAAACGCAATGTGAAAAAGAACGGGAAGAGGTGTTGGAGTTAGGTGGGCTGCACATTGTTGGCACCGAGCGTCATGAAAGCCGCCGAATTGACAATCAGCTACGTGGTCGCGCTGGGCGTCAAGGCGATAAAGGATCAACTCGATTTTTTCTTTCGCTCCAGGATGATCTTATGCGTATTTTTGCCTCCGAGCGTGTATCCAACCTCATGCTCAAATTGGGCATGGAAGAGGGTGTGCCCATCGAGCATAATATGGTGACCAAATCTATTGAAAATGCACAGAAAAAAGTTGAGGCGCATAATTTCGAAATTCGCAAACAGCTTCTTGAGTATGATGACGTCATGAATAAACAGCGGGAAATTATCTATGCCCATCGGGGTGGAGTGTTAACCGGCGAGTCGCTGGAAGAAGATGTCAAAGATTGGGTCGAGGATGTGGTCGTGGCTCTAATTTCTACCCATTGTCCTGAAGAAGAATATGCCGAAGCCTGGGATCTAAAAGGCTTGTGTGAAATCGTCCAAGGGCAGTTTGGCACAGAAATTATCCAAGTCGATGAAATTCAGGACATGGGCCGCGATGGACTCCGAGAGGAATTACTCGAACGGATGCGGACTTTGTTTGAAGAAAAACAACAGGAACGTGATCAACAGATTGGCTCTGATGCGCGGCATCAAGTTGAACGGGCCTTGGTGTTGGGGGTAATAGACCATCATTGGAAGGAACATTTGCTGGGCATGGACCAATTGCGCGATGGCATTGGCCTTCGAGGCTATGGACAAAAAGATCCGCTGGCTGAATATAAGCGAGAAGGCTATGACATGTTCTCGGGCATGATGAATATCATCAAATCCGATGCACTGGAGCGATTGTTCAAAGTCCAATTTGTACAAGGTGAACAGCCTGAGGAAGTTGAAGAAGCCACTAAACCGAGAGAGATTACCCTGAATCGCGGGGAAGGTGCCGCACCTAAAACCGTTCAACGTGCCGAAGACAAGGTTGGGCGCAATGACGCCTGTCCCTGTGGCAGTGGTAAGAAATACAAAAAGTGTCATGGTGTGTGATTTCCAAATGGCAATCTTTTAGCTCGTCGCAGACATTCATTTGATAGTGGATAATCGTCAAAACCCAGGGCTGATACATCAAAGTTAGGGGCTCTATCGAAAGTTTTTACAGTAACTCAGTACCCCTATTTCCCCTCGTTTCTTTTTCCTTAGTTTTCTTTTAAATCCGTCTTTCTTTTTTTCCCTTTCGCCCGTCGGATTTCTTGCCACTGTCTCCAGGGCCAAGTATTTTTTGTCTTCTCTCCTTGGTGAATCTTCCTTGTCATCCTTTTATTTCCCCAGCCATGGCCGGTCGGATTTTTTTTCATGCGGGGTACTCATGGGAGCCGGCTTGTTCCCGTCTGGATACCGAACCTATTGAAGCGATGGTGGCACGGTTTCTGGCTAAGCGAAAAGTGATAGCGAATCAGCGCCGGGGCAACCAGGCCTTTTCCCAGCATTGTGCGTTCCCCGAATTGATACAGAGTTGGAGATGGAACCATCACCTATAACCTTACTGGGAGCTTTGGCCCTGACGTGATGGGCGTGGGTCTTCACTTTCTTGGTGAGTGAAAATGACCATAAATTAACACCAAAAATTAATACTAACCAGTTTAAAACTTTGGGGTGGAGATCTTTCTGCAAAAGCGAAACTGGGCTCATCCCATGGACTTGGTCTTAATTTCATTGGGGAAATTAATCCAAAACCTGTGCCGGAGCCCAGCACGAGGATATTCATAGGCTCGGGGCTGGTTGACTTAGTTGGGTGGCGGTGTCGGAAATCCCAAGCCTGAATCACCTAAGGAGTTTCAGTAACCAAAGTACTCTTGAGCCTCATTCCCCTGCGGGACTGAGGCTCTTTTTTTGTGGAGGGGCAAAAAATTGGGCGTGTTTTAATGGATGGTTGTTGCCAAAGAACCCAGCCTCCTATTTGGGAAAAGCCAAGTGAACCGTCATTAACGAACGCATCCAATGGTTTATGAATATATGACCTATTTGAGGCCTGTTTTTACTAAATACTGTCCAGTAGGTCACGTTTGTATATGTTCTTTCCTTGGGATAAATACAAATTCCAATGAATAACATTACCAATTTAAAAATATATTGCTTCTGATCGGGTCTCGAGAATTTTGATGCGCTCGATTTGGTTGAATAGAGATAGTGGACCAAGGGTTAATCAAACGGATAGGGGAGCCGAAAAAGTACTTATCATATGTTTTTACATCCCCGAAATGATGGTGGTTTTGCTTGAGTGACGGTGGTGGTAAGGAATTTATTTTGATCTACTGGGTTGCTAATAAGGGAATATCCAGCGTTTGGAGGGGCAACAATTGATAACCCCTATTCCTTTCGACCCTGAGTTGGGGAAGACTAAACATCAAGGAGAAATGCCATGAGTATTCCATCAATTATTCGGCAAAGTGTCTTTGTCTGTTCCCTGACTCTATTATATGCCATTCCCAGTTGGGCTGTGCCAGTGCCAGTGAACATTACCGCCAACAGCAGTAATCCCTTATGGAACCAAGTTCACGACAATGCGTATGGACCAGGGGCAGCGATTTATACCCCCTTAGTTGGTACATTGATGGGGGAGCTGGATTATTGGTATGGCGGGTGGAGGCTGACGAATATTATGGGGACGTTGACGGATAGTTATGGGGCAAATCAGGGGACCATTAATATTTCGAATGGGTGGCTCCATGATGGCCCGAGTGAATATGCTCATGGGTATTTTGAATACTCCATATCTAATGGGACGAAGGATGGGACCAGCGGGACGTTTAGTTTTTCAAAATATGAAAACAGTAATTACTTAACGGACACATCCCTCCGGCTTTGGGGGGGGGATACGACGAACTCTATTGGGATGGATTTTAAAGCATATATTGCCCCAAAGCCCGATCCCATTCCAGAACCTGCCACGATATTGTTGTTAGGCTCAGGCTTGGTTGGCTTGATGGGGTGGCGGTTCTATAAAAAAGCCCACGCGTAATCGGCTTAAGGGTTTTCCGTCAAAGACAAAAGCCTCATTCCTCAGGGAATGGGGTTTTTTTGCATAGACGAAAGACCGAAGATGAGGGACAATGCAGGGAGCCTACGCGTCAAGTTAGAAGAGCGGGCTAGGGTAAAAACCCCTGGTGCCACAAAACTTGTTTACATTCAACAGAGTGTCCTTGGTTTTTAAAGCGGCTAAAGCTATTTTTTGGGGTCGGTGCCAAATTATCCCTCCATGCTCGAGTCCTACAAAGTGACGCTCCTCGGTGCTCAAAACTCGTAGTCTGAAAGTTGATAATCGGTTGGATGTGAATCTAAGAGGTTAATTCTTAGGCCTATCCCCTCAGTTTGTTCATCTAAGTGCCGAGAAGAAAAATACGGTTGCATGACATTTTTGTTGGATAGAGGCCAATGTGTGAAAAAGAATGACGATATATTATGTTTTCAATCTTTGTATAGATGGAGTTCTCCATTTCCGGAAGGGAAGTCGAGACATTGTCGAGAGTGCTGTAAAGATAATTGATGGGGGCCGGGGTTAACAAAAGGAGGCGGTATGGATTCTGAAACACGTTGCCTTGTCGTTGCGAGCTTAACCTTTATTTCGGGATTAATTTTTGGTTTAGGTATGGGAGTGCTACTAGCCCCGCAGTCCGGAACTCGGACTCGACGACACCTCCGAACGATGATGGATGATGTCGGAGAGCGTGCCGGTGAGTGGGTGGAGGATGCGAAGGAGACGGTCAACGACATGGTTGATCGTGGGAAAAAAATGGCTCGTCCTCTCTGATTCAATTGTTCCTCATCTTTATCGTGCGAAGTATTCGTCGGTGGGGAGAAAGAATCTGTTGCCCTAAAGGTAATCAGTCGTTGTGGGAGTTGGCTGACGGTCTGAGGGGATGAGAAGCTGATGAAGGTGCATTTTTAATGAAATTTTGGATCGGTCTTGTCATCTTTATACTTGGCCTAGTGATAGGGTTCGCTGGAACTCGGTTTATTCCAACGTCCGTTTCCCAATATTTGCCAGTAACGTTCCAACCCCACACCCAAGTCGTCAAGGGGATCGTCGTTCGAAAGCATCAGGATAGCGAACGATTGCTCTTAACCGTATCAACTCCTCAAGGTGCTTTACTTGCCACCTTTACCCAGCAACTGTCAGAAATAGATCTCTTAGTTGAAGAACGGGATGAGGTGACTCTGGGACTTGCACAGTATGCTCCGTTTATTCATGATCCCGTGATTAAAGGTGTGATGAAGCCCGATCAATTTAGAAATCAGTCGCCCGCAGACCTGGCCTCTGACCAAGATTCTCAGCTTCCTCCTGAAACAGTAGTTGAATCTGAACCTGTCACCATTCCATCCGAGTAACATGTCGTTGTCCCCAAAATTTGAAAAAACCCTTCAGGACCTCGCACGCCTTCATGGTATCGAGTTGAAATACCGTGATGGGATGGGTACTGATCGTGTGGTTCCGATCTTGACTCTGCAAGCATTGTTGCAGGCCATGGATGTGAAGGTGTCAACGGACCAAGAGGCTTGCCAATCATTGAAGGCCCTTCGATTGCAATCGTGGACTAGGGTGCTTGATGAGGTGAATGTGGTCTGGGAACACGATGTGTCTTCTGTGTGGCCGCTCACACTTCCCTTGGCTCCCAATGAGCTTTCCCAACTGAGTGTGAATTGGCAACTGGAAGATGAGCACGGACATCGATTTGGTAGTGAGATTGCTGGTGGACAGTTGTCCTTCATCTCGTCCCGCACGATAGGAGGAAAGATTTACTGCCGTTTGGGTCTGACCGTCCCCCAGCATTTGTCTATGGGTTATTACCGCTTAACCGTCACCGCCTCATGGTCTTCTCATTCCGCAAGAGGTGAGGGCCTAGTTATTGTTGCCCCAAAACAGTGTTATGTGCCGGATCAGCCTCATCGATCTTGGGGGGTCACTGCACAATTATATGGATTGGCTAGCAAAAGAAATTGGGGCATCGGAGATTTTACAGATCTTTCAATGCTCGCGGAATGGGCAGGCAGCCGCCTTGGTGCTTCGACCATTGGTATCAATCCGCTCCACGCACTTCCGGAAAAAACGATCAGTCCGTATTCTCCATCGAGTCGATTGTTTTTTAACCCGATGTATCTTGATATTGAGGCGATTCCTGAATATCGAAGTGCGCCTGAGATACAGGAACAGGTCAATAGTGAAGCGTTCCAGAACCATCTTCAAGCTCTGAGGGACTCTCGCCTGGTTGATTATGCGACCGTGCGTTCGGTGAAATTTCCTATCTTGGAAGCCTTGTATTCGGCGTTCTGCCAACATCATGCCTCCACTGGGTCTGATCGGGATCTCGCATTTGAGAATTTCATTAGATTGCAGGGAGTGGCGTTGCATCGATTTTCGATCTTTCAAGTGTTACAGGAGCAGTATTCTCAAGCAGGATGGCAGGAGTGGCCTTTGGAGTTTCAGAATGCGTCTTCTTCGGCAGTCGAAGCCTTTGCGAAGCAACATCAAGAACGGGTGGGGTTTTATAAATATTTGCAATGGCAATGTGCGGAGCAGCTTAGTGCGTTAAACACCGCATCGAGGCAGGCTGGATTGTCTCTAGGGTTGTACCATGATTTGGCGGTGGGCATTGATTCTCATGGGGCGGATGCGTGGATGTTTCAAGAGCAGTTAGCCAAAGGCGTTTCTATTGGGGCTCCTCCTGATCATTTTAACTTGGCCGGTCAAAATTGGAACCTGCAACCGCCAATCCCCAGTCGCCTACGATCGCATGCATACAGTTTCCTCCGGGAAACCTTTCATCATAATATGCAACATGGCGGGATGTTACGGGTGGATCATGCCTTGGGTCTGTTTCGACTCTATTGGATTCCCGAAGGGAAGTCAGGGAGTGAAGGTGCATATGTCCGATATCCAACAGATGAGTTATTAGCTATCTTGTCCTTGGAAAGTGTTCGGCACCAGGTAATGGTCGTGGCGGAGGATTTAGGAACTGTGACTCCAGAGATTCGTCGAAAATTTGCGCAGGCTGGCCTCTTGTCCTATCGGCTCTTGATGTTTGAAAAGCCTCTAGGAAAAGGGTACCGAACACCAAAAAGTTTTCCAGAACAAGCACTTGCCTCCGTAAATACCCACGATCTTCCAACCCTACGGGGATTTTGGTTGGGTCGAGATATTGAGACGAAGGAGCAAATTGGGTTATACCCTTCTGTATCACATGTGGCTAAGGACCGAGTGACTAGGATCCAGGACCGGCAAGCCTTGCTGAAAGCCTTGAATAAACAGCGACTGTTACCCAAAGGGACACCTTCTCGGGCCGAAGACGTCCCTGATGTATCCAGTGAGTTGTGTCAGGCGACCTATGCGTATTTGGCGAGAACTCCTTGCAGGGTGGTTGCGACTTCTCTTGAGGATTTATTGGGAGAAGTGGATACGCCGAATGTCCCGGGCGCTCCTGAAGGGGCCTATCCGGTCTGGCAACGTAAATTGAGTCGACCCTTTGAAGAGTGGCAACATGATCCTGACCTTCTCGAATTCGCAGCTGCCGTTCATCGTGAGCGGGCCACTTCCCCATCTTCCGTGTGATTTCCTACGTTTATCTGACACAAAAGGTTAATACTTATGGATCCAGAGTCGCGCCTTGTAATCCTGACAGATTTAGACGGCTCCTTACTTGATGCCGAGACCCATGAGTATGGACCTGCCCAATTCGCTTTGGAGGATGTGCAATCCCGAGGCATTCCCGTCATGTTTTCAACAAGTAAGACCTTTGCGGAAGTGGAGCCGATGCGTCGGGAGATGGGGAATCCCGATCCGTTTATCATAGAAAATGGTGGAGCGGTGTATATTCCCGAAGGGTATTTCCCCGCGGTTCCCGAGCAAAGTTTTCAACGGGAAGGCTATCATGTACTTGAATTCGGAACATCATATTCCACACTTCGTGAAGGGTTGCGAACCATAGAAGAAAAGCTTGGTATTCGGCTCAAAGGCATTGGTGACATGAGTTTAGATGATGTGATCGCGACGACTGGTTTGTCCCCGATCCAGGCAATGGCTGCCCAAAAACGAGAATACGATGAACCCTTTTTGGTTAATGATCCCTCAAAAATGTTTGAGATCCGGCATGAAGCCGGACAATTAGGCTTGCTGGTGGTCTTGGCAGGTCGCTTTGCTCACTTGGTAGGGGGGACTCATAAAGGACCTGCTTGTCGTGCACTTCTTGATCTCTGCCGGCAACATTGGGGAGCGATTCGGGTGGCGGCGATTGGTGCAAGTCTGAATGACATTCCCGTATTGGAGCAGGCGGATTATCCTTTTTTAGTGGAACAGCCTGGTGGTGGGTACCAGAGTGGCATCGCGTTTAAGCAGCTTATACGGGTGGAAGGTGTTGGCCCAGTGGGATGGGCTAAATGCATCGATCAATTAGGCGAATCGTGAGGGACGAGTACCTTTCGCCTCTATCCCGAGTGATCGTCTGGGTGATGATGTTTGAGGAGCATCACCATATCGCCCTCCTTGACTCGTTCGTTCCTTCGAAATTCATCGAGCGATAAGGTTTTTCCACCTCGGTAAATTCTCAATACGACATTGGGAAGAAAGTCGAGTGTCGATTTTCCAACGTCTTCCGGTTGCACTTCTTCTTCAATCAGATCGACTCTCCCCCCCGACGTGAGTAAGTCTTCCATATAACGCGCCAAATGTGTCTGGTTGACGGCAGAAGCAAGCATTGATCCGCCAAATGTGGCTGGTGTAATGATAGTATTGGCGCCGGCCTGTCGCAAGAGTTTGACGTTTTCTTCTTCTTTTGCACTAACAAGGGTTCGGATCTTTGGGCAGATATTCCGTATGGTCAGCAATGTGAGGGCGTTGGTATCATCTCGGCCCGAGGTGATGATAATGGCTTTCGCTTTGTCCAGGACGGCATCTCGAAGTGTAGCTTCTTTTGAGGCATCTCCACGAATGGCGAATACCCCTAATTCCACTGCCGCTCGAATGCGATCATCGCGTAAATCAATGGCGAGGATTTGATCGGGACTCGTCCCTTTTGCGAGTAATTCTTTGATGGCGGCGAGTCCGGTATACCCGATACCACAGACAACCACGTGTTGATCTAAGCTTGCTTTGACTTTTGCCATTCGATAACCCTCTGTAAATTGTTTGACCGCCAACTGGTAAGCCGTCCCGAGAAAGAGCACCCAAATAAACATACGAATCGGTGTAATGACAAAGGCATCAAAAAGTCGAGCATGTGGAGTAACCGGGACGATATCGCCATACCCGACAGTGGTGATGGTCACCATGGTGAAGTACACCACGTCTGTGAGACTGATCTGCCCATCGGCATGATCTTTGAGCCCATCCCGATCCATCCATAAGTAGGAAACGAGAAAGAGGAGTAGGATGAGAATAAGCCCAATGCGGATAGCGATGGTTCGCCAGGGCGATAAATCCTCTGGCATGACGAGGGCGCGTTCAAGCAAGATGCGAGATTTTTTTTGTGCCATGGTAGGATGCTACCTGAATTTTTGTGAGAACTCCATTCACGCCTTTTAATTTGAACGTTACATTTGAGTCATTGTTGAAAGTGTAATACATCATGAATGCCGCACAGGGTTTTCTTCTGGGGCTCCTGCTCGTTGTCTTTGTCTTGTTTGTTTGGGACCGATGGCGTTTTGATTTGGTGGCCATTCTTGCCTTGATGGTCTGTTCCCTTTCAGGTTTGATCCCAGCAGCAGAGGCATTTTCTGGATTTGGTCATCCTGCCACAATTACGATTGCTGCTGTATTAATCATCAGTCGAGCTCTGCTTAATTCGGGGGCCGTTTCTCTTGTTGCTCGATATGTGGACCATGCAGTGCAACGCCCATCCACCCATGTGGCGCTTCTTTCCACTGTGGGTGCCAGCCTTTCCTCTATCATGAATAACGTTGGTGCCTTGGCCTTGTTGATGCCGGTGGCCTTGCAATCAGCTGAAAAGGCACAGCGTTCTCCAGCCGTTTTATTGATGCCTCTATCCTTTGCCACGATTCTTGGCGGGCTCGTGACGTTGATCGGAACGCCAGCCAATATCATTGTGGCAACTCAACGAACTCAAACACTCGGAAGTTCATTTGGAATGTTTGATTTTACTCCAGTGGGACTGGTCGTGGCTGTGGTTGGGGTGGTCTTTGTTTCGTTGGTTGGATGGAGGATGATTCCTTCTGCATCCCGAAAACGAAAGGCTACGAAAGAGTTATTCGATATCGAAGATTATATGACTGAAATCAAGGTGCCTGAGGATTCCTCGATAATTGGCCAATCACTTTTGGAAATTGAAGCGTCGACGGAGGAATCGGATGCTCTTATCGTTGGGCTCATTCGTGGGGCTCGTTCTATCTTTCGTTTAACGGTACGGGAACGGGTTCAGGCCGGGGATATTCTTCTCATTGAAGCTGGGTCAGAGGGGATTAATAATTTCGTGTCAACATTAGGCCTGCAATTACCAGGAAACGTGAAGGAGGCTGAAGCAATACAGGAAGACAGCAAACCATTGGATGACGCTTCTCCGGTAGAAACCCCCAACCACTTTGGTACCGAGGATATGACGTTAGTCGAGGTGGTGGTTCCCTCCAGGCGTTCTCGACTGGCAGGGAATACACCACGGAGTCTTAACCTTCGATCACGTTTTGGCGTGAATCTTTTGGCGGTATCTCGACAGGGAAAGCCTTATCGGGGGCGATTGAAATCTTTCAAATTTCAATCTGGTGACGTGTTGTTGCTTCAAGGGGATAGTGATCAGCTTGGAGAAACGATATCTAGGTTGGGGGTGTTCCCTCTTGCGAAAAGGGACCTCTCAGTCGGCAGGCCTCAGCAGGTTTGGTTGACGATTGGAATATTTGGCCTAGCCATTGGAGCAGCCATTTTGCAATGGTGCTCAATTCCCGTGGCTTTTGTGGCAGCTGCCTCGGTGCTGGTGCTATTGCAGATCGTGCCTATTCGAGAGGTGTATGAACAGATTGATTGGCCGGTGATTGTGTTGATTGGCGCCATGATTCCTGTGGCTGGGGCATTAGAAACGAATGGAGTGATCTCAATACTGGCGTCAACCCTTATTTCGGCTACGCAGGAATTTCCGCCAGTCCTCCTGTTAAGTGTGGTCCTTGCCATGACCATGGTCTTGTCAGATGTGATGAACAATGCGGCCACCGCTGTGGTCATGACCCCCTTAGGGTTTGCTTGTGCAGAGAATTTACACCTTAATCCCGATCCGTTTTTGATGGCCGTGGCTATCGGGGCCTCCTGTGCGTTTTTAACACCTATTGGGCATCAAAACAATCTTCTCATTATGGGACCAGGAGGATACAAGTTTGGTGACTATTGGCGGATGGGACTTCTTTTGGAAGTGATTATTGTCGTAGTCGCAGTGCCTATGATTTTGTGGGTTTGGCCTTTTTGATGTCGATGTGGAATCGACAAGAATCCTTGAATGAAGAAAATGAATTAAACAGCTAGCTCATTTTCGGAGTGGTGTTTTCAGCCTTCCGTTTTACGGTTCCACCCAGAGAGATTCAGGATGGTGAGGGATTTATCGTGGTGGGGGCATCATTGAGTCGGGATGCAGGAATCACGATTTTCTTGCCATCCACATCAAGGACAATCACCATTGAGGTGAGGTCAAGAACGGTTCCGGTCATATCGCCAACTTGGACTTGCTGGCCGATTTGAACAAAATGCCGTACGGAATAGGTGCCGATGAGATTTCTAATCGCGGGTCGAGCCCCGAGTCCGATAGAGAGTGCCAGTGTGGCCACTAACCCTGCGGCGAGAATTAATAAAAAGGAAGAGAGAAAACTGGTGTCAAAGCCTAATCGAGAAGCCGCCATGATTCCAGCAACAGTGGCGCAAAGTGCGAAGGTTAAATGTCCCGCCATCCTTGCGGCCGGTAAGCCTATACCATCGCAAGTTGTGGTGACCAAGGTGCGCAATCCCCCTGCCCCAAGTAACCCAAGCAAGATAATCAGTGTCGCCAGAAGAATATCTGGAAGTGTATAGGCGAGGGAAATGAGTGCTTCGGTAATGACGTCGAGACCCAACGTACGAGCTGCCGAAATGAGAAAGAGGAGGAAGATAATCCAAAACGAGAGTGCTCCGATGAGGTGGGCTCCGGATTGTTGTAGGCCGAGTTGTTGGATGAGGGAGGAAATACCCCAACGCTCTAAGTGCCGATCAAAATTTGTAAATGTGAGGAGCCGTTGAATCGCACTACTCAGGAGCCGAGCGAGAATGATGCCGATCGTTAAGAGAACCAGTGCGCCCAGGATATTTGGAAGAAAGGTAATGATCAGGTCCAAGCTATCATAGAGCGATTCTTGAAGGGGAAGTATCAGAGGTAGTTCATCCATGAGTTAGACTCCTGTATCTATCTTAAAACGACTGGGAAAGGGCAAAAGATTTCGGTGTGCGAAGAACCTGGTCATCTTGCCATCTTTGTCCCGATTCCTCACGTAAGATTTCTCCGACATTATTTCCTCCAGCAAAACTTGATACGCCCGTATTCTCTGGACGTAGGTGACGGGTTCCTGCCCGCGCGCATAACCATACCGAAGGGATCGATAATATTTTTTCTGGCTCAGAAGGGGCAGAACTTGCATCATGTCTGGCCAGCGATCCGGGTTTTTTGATTTCTTGAGAGCCAGCCTCCGAGCATCTGTGAGATGTCCTAATCCAACATTATATGCAGCAAGGGCAAAGAATGTTCGATCCGGTATGGGAACGGCAACGGGGATTCTCTTTTGCATGATCGAGAGATATTCTGCTCCCCCATAAATACTTTTCCTGGGATCAAGCCGATTCCTGATGCCCAGTGATGCGGCCGTGCGCCTTGTGAGCATCATAATTCCCCGAACACCTGTTGGGCTTCTGGCTCGACGGTTCCAATGTGATTCCTGATAGGCTTGTGACGCGAGAAGTTTCCAAGGCAGGTCATGCTTTTTCGCTGCGTTATGAAAATGTTCTTGATACCGTGGGAATCGTGTTCTGAGATGTTTAAAAAATATTTTTCGATCATAGGGGGAGAGTATTTTCTTGACTGGCACGGGCTTACTAGTTTGGGGACGGGTTAATGCCTGAATATTTTTCATTTGGAGGTTTGACTTGACTGTCGCGAGACGATGTGAGGTTTTTTCCGCCCATTTTGAGAATATAATATGTGTACATACCAGCATGGCAATTATGAGAAGACTGGCTGTCCATTTTATTAAAAACCCCATTGATCGACTTTTTCCTATCAGAGATTTTGGCAGCTGTGGATTTTAAGACAGAAGGATTATACCTGAAATTCACAATCTTAAATGAATGCTCGTATTCTCAGGATGAAATTTAGGATATCAATAATTACGGTACCCCTCTTTTCACCTTAGTGCAATCGTTATGTACCTGCCGGCCTAGGCATTTGACTTGGAAAGGTTTGGTTTCTGGGGTTGGATGTGAGGTCTGAAATTCTTACCTGAAAACTTTGCAAGTCTTTTCTGAAGTGGCGTTTTGAAGATCAATGAGATAAAAAAACCTCGACAAAGATAGGTAGAGCCCTGACTATCCCATCGAATTTTATTTCATTCCAATTTAGCTGAAATGATTTCCCCGGAACCAAATTTGGTTGCCAGCTGGTAGGGCGTGCAAGAAGCAAAGGCGTGACGAAGGTCACAATGCGGAAGTGATGAGAGTCATCGCTTTTGGGCGATTTATTTAGTTAGGATCTACCAACTAGAAGTAGGTTTGGTCTCAATGGTGTATCGAATAGAAACTACTAAGGTCTTATGAATTTTGGAGTTGAGGGAAAAGTGGGGGGAAACCCCGCAATCGAGATGGTCGTGGCTCTTTCGCTGGCATAGAGTCATTGCGGCTCAAGGATGAGCTTGGGATTTCCCCCCTTTATTTTTTTGTAAGGCAGCTTAGGTTTCATATTGATTTGTCTGAAGTGTTGAGTCAATAGTTTTTCTTCCTAACTAGGGAATGGGTATTGATTGGCCATTGGAAAAGTTGATGACGAAAATAGAGAAAGAAGAATCTATGCTGCCAAAAATACTTGTCGTGCAAGGGAATTCCCCTATTGGGCCAATGCTGCAAAAAGTCCTACAAAAAGCTGGGCATGACGTGGTGTTGGCCAGCTCAAAATCTGATTCGTTTTCGGTACCCACCAAATCCACACCTTCTCTAGTGATTACGGATTGTATGAATACAAATTGTGATGATAGTCTGGATACTCTTCGACACGTTCATGAGGCGGCTCCCCAAGCAAAAATTATTGCATTGTTTTCTGGCATTGAGGATCAGACCGAACGACAGGCGGTGGCCAATCAGCCAGGAGTTTTTCGTGTCATCAATGACCCCTTTGAAGTCGGAGGATTGTTAGAAGTCATGCGTAATACTATTAAAGTCTCAGGCTAGTTTTTATCTCCCAACACCAAGAACTGGTCTGTTGCCAGGTGTTCTTCCCCCCCATTTTTTCTTTTGCACTCGACAAATTTTCCTTAGTAAACAATAAGGTGGATACAACTCCATAAGCAAAATGGTAGGGTTCTTTATGCACCCTTTATTATTTTCATTCAGCCTTGGGGTTTAACTTTGCTTAGATACTTGGATTCTCGTATCTAAACAGATACAGCGTTGTATCTGTTTAGATACGAAATTTGATAATTCCTCAAAAAATTAAAAATTTAAAAATGTCTAATAAAATCATTTAAATTCAAATGGTTGCGTGTAGAAAATTTAATGAATTCGGAGGTTTTGTTTTGGCATGATATCTGCTGGTCTTATTTGGACAGGTGTGCCAAGAATAACCATTAGAGTTAAGTATTAATCCTATGTCATCTATTATTGTCATCGACGATGATCCACAAATTAACAGTTTATTAAAAGATGTTTTAGAATTTGAAGGGTATCATGTGATCACCGCACAGAGGGCTGACGAAGGTCTCCATCATTTGGAAGGTGCGACTGTGGACCTTGTGATTACTGATGTGTTAATGCCAGAAAAAGAAGGCCTGGAAACCATCAGAGAGCTGCGAGACCGATATCCTCAAACAAAAATTCTGGCTATTTCAGGAGGACTCACGAAAAGTGGGGTAGATGTACTAGAGATTGCCAAACGTCTTGGTGCCAATCATGTGTTGCGGAAACCCTTCGATGTGCAGGATCTCCTTAACGGTGTTCGTCGGTTATTAAAGGAGGAAGGAGAATCATTAGATTGAAAGTGTCCTCCGCTGATATGACAATGCTTAAAGTTCTCATTTCTTTTGATGAATTGGTCGGGTCGATTTAGCTGCTTGTCAGGAATCTGGAAATCTATGACCATCCCTTCTCTTTTTCCTTCTTTCTTCCTATCTAAACCTTCGCTATCCGTATCTGAGTGTTAGTGGTGAGTTGATAATTTGGGGCACGCGAAGTCTGTCGCGCGCGTTGTGTTATGGCGGCTCGACTTGCTAAAGGACCGATAGTTTTTTAAGACTGGTTCTTTGGAAAACCTAGCTCGTTCGAGAGGAGAAACCATGAAGCGCTTGGATGGGAAAATTGCCATTGTTACGGTTAGTAGCAGTGGGATTGGCAAAGCGATCGCCTTAAAGTTTGGAATGGAAGGTGCGACCGTTGTGGTGACGGCACGCCGGTTAGGTTTGTGCGAGCAATTAGTTGATCAGATTTTGGCCCAAGGTGGAAAGGCAGAGGCGGTACAGACTGATGTGACCAAAGAAGTCCAGGTCGAAGCTCTAATGGCTGAAACCGTGACCCGGCATGGGAGAGTAGATATTCTGGTGAATAATGCTGGCGTGTTTGGTGGAGGACAGCTGATGAGCACCAGTACAGCGGGGTTTGATCATGTGTTAAATACCAACTTGCGAGGCGCTTTTTTTTGCTGTCGGGCGGGGATCAAAGTTATGATCAAACAGGGGAGTGGCACGATCATCAATATGTCCAGTGTGGCTGGTGTTGAAGCCTGGGCCGGGACAGGAATCTATAGCGCTTCAAAGCATGGGTTGATGGGATTGACCAAGGCTTTGGCGGACGAAGCCAGATCCTATGGAATAAAGGTTTGTGCAATTTGTCCAGCAGGAGTGGCGGATGAGTTCGTCGATGCTTCCAAAACGGAAATAGAAGAAAGTGAAAAGATTGACCCATATGATATCGCGGAAACAGCAGTCTTTCTCGCGACTTTAGGCCCTCACGCCATCGTACGCCAGGTCGTCGTGGACCGGTTAGGTGCAGAATGGTAAACGGTTATTTGATTATGTCTTTACCCGGCACTCCTATTCCTTCTCCTTGAAATTCAATGATGCAGAATTAATGCAGTATCGTTGTCCTGTTGGCGCCGGGCCGTCAGGGAACACATGTCCGAGATGCGCTTCACATTTGGCACATTGGACTTCTACTCTCGTCATGCCATAGCTATGATCTGATATGGAATCTAACGAAGAGTCAGGTGCGGGTTGAGTGAAGCTTGGCCAACCTGTTCCGGAATCAAACTTGTCATCGGATTGAAATAAGGGTGTTTCGCAACAGATGCAGTGATATGTTCCCTGTCCCTTGTGATTATAGTAGGGCCCGCTAAAGGCGGGTTCCGTCCCATGCTCGCGGGTGACGTGGAACTGTTCTGGAGTCAGGTGCTGTCTCCATTCTTCTTCAGATTTCTGAATCTTGTCTGCCATGAGTTTAATCCTTAATTGTGATAAATGAAAATGAATATGCCCACCTGAGGTGCTGTATGTGTATTAAGAAAAAGAATACCACAATTAATGGTCAATAAATGAGCTATGGCGAAAAATGTTTGTTTCCTGTGATTGAGGAGGTTTTTGGAATGGCACCTAGATGGACCAGTCCGAGGGACTGGTCCATGATTATTTGGTCTTACCCTTGGGATGGCAATGTTCGAGCATATCGTTTGATCGCTTCGAGCACGACCTGCTTATCATCGTTAGCTTCCCAAACGAGTCGTAAGAATTCAGCAGGATCAATTCCTATTCTTCGCAAGAAAGGCCGATCTGCACCGCAGCCGAACATGATGTCAGGTGACATCTCTCCTCGAAGCTTTGCTTGAGCTTTGGCAATGATCCTAGGGAGCCATCGAAATCCACCTAATTCTTCCCGTCCTGAGGGTAATGAAGGCGTTTCTACCACGCGCCCTGATGATTTTTGCTTTTGGATGTTCAAAAAATAATCGCGTCTCACCCCAGTAATGGCTGCTACTGTCGAAAAGCCTGGTTCGCCGTCATCTACCCAATCCTCAACAAAGTCGAACAATTCCTGGGCCGAAGTTCCGATCGATGTTAGAAAGTCCAGGCTCGTTTCAGGAATAACGTTCTCTGGATTTCGGTTGCCTTTCTGGTAACGATCAACGGCTGCGTTGTAGGTGTGCTGCAATTGTTCAATCCAATCTTCTGATTGGTCAATCTTGCGTTGAGTGGTCTCCCGATTCATTTGCCTATCATACAGCGTTGGTCCCCCATTCTGAAGGACTCTTGATGTGAGTGCTTGCGTCATGATGGTGTCTCCTCATTCAATATGGTGCCTGGGTTTGAGGTAACCTGAAATTTTTCAACCAATACTTTCCTGGACACTGCCCCTACCAGGGTCTCTGCGACCTGACCATTTTGAAAGAGCAAGAAGGTGGGTATCGATTGAATGCGATATTCTGCCGCCAGTTGTGGTTGCTCATCTACATTCACCTTCCCAATGGTTATCTTACCTTTCCACTCCAATGCTAGATCAGCGATAACCGGACTCATTGTTCGGCATGGTCCGCACCAAGGTGCCCAAAAGTCCACGAGTACGGGTTGATCACTTTGTAAGACCTGGGTGTGAAAATTTTTCTCCGTCAGGGGGAGATTTTCCTCCGTGTTAATTTCCATGTCGTCCTCCCAAATGTGTTTAAGCGTTAATTGATGTTTGAATAAAATACATTTTTCGTGCCATATGAAATAAATTCATAAGTCATTGAATTTAAATATAAATATTTGTGTCAGGTATTTTGAGGCAAACGAAAAGTCGATTTAAATATACGATATTTCGTGGAACTCGAAATTTCGTTTCGCAGGAAAAGATTGTTTGTTTGAATTGAAGGTCTTGAGGAAGGCCCAGAACATGTATGGAAAAGATTGTGGCCTATCGAAGAGTCGTGGCGATGGAGCCAGATTGACCAATAGTGGATGCCCAATGGAGCTGAGCTTGGGTTCGGTATTTCACGGTAAGGCCCATAGCTTTGAGGTTCATTTCGGCCATTGGGGTGGCCTCTCCAGAAATCCATACCTCGACTTTTTGTGTGGGGTGCTCAGGGTTTTTCCAATTTCTGATCTGTCGTGCGGCTTGTGCAACCTCTCGTTGCCAAGCTAATCGAGCCGTGGGAACCATGGCAATGAGTGTGTGATTGCTGGCATATCCCATCACGAGTTGCTTGTCCACCTCGACGAGATCGGCAAGGGGTTTGATGGTGAGATGATAGGCGACCAGCATTTCCGCCATCCGCTGAAAAAACAAGGCATCCTCTTCATATTGTGCGGACACCGCGACTTCGAGAAAGCGTCCCCGGTTCGAGACGGATGGCATTTCTGAAAGAGCTTGGACGATGACGGTTTCATGTCGTGGTGAATACCACTCATGACCTAGAAAATCTTCAATGATGGTCTCATGAATGCCCATGTCTTCAAGCTTTTCGCGGTTGAGCCGTCGTAGATCTTCTGGGCAATAATCGAGGAGGAGGTCGCTAACGGCCGTGCTCAAAGTCGTTCCGGTGAGAATGGCACCAGCAGGGCCGGCCACAGGAATCGTCAGTAATCGAACCCCAGTGTCGCCAGCATATCCCGCCCAACTCAACCGATCGAGTATGTGCTGTAACACAGGGTTGGAGGTATACGCATCAACGCCTAACTTGTCTGCAATTTTTCTTTTCACAATGGAAAACCCGATTAACTCCTGGCTTGCTGAGTCTTCTAATTGTCCGCGGTCACCGGTGACCATCTCTTGAATCCTGGTGCTGGCTCGCCACATTCCTTTCGGAATTTCAACGACCGTGTTCACAGGATCAGTCAATAGATTCACCACAAATTTGAACGGACTCATCGCCGCATGGGCGACCCCATGTCCAAAGGCGGTCAGTTGGTCGAGTTGGCCCTCTTCTTTCAGTTTTGCCAAGGCGTGGATCTCTTGAACCCGGATCCGCAGCATATCTTGTCCGTAGGCCTCAAATTGGCCAAATGGAGAAGAGATATTGAAATGGTTGGTCAGCCGAAAGGATTCAACCTGATCAAGTACCGTATGATGTTCGCTTTTTAATAGTTCTGCCGGTAAGAAATCTCGGGCATCAAGGTTTGCTGAAGATTCGAAAATCTTCTCCGTCGACGTATGATTGGCGATTTGGGGGGGGATGGCTGTGGCTAAATCTGCACACATATGTGTCCAAAACACGATGACGATGAGAATGAACATATTCATAAGTTATCTGATTCTTTCTTGAATTCGGTCGAGAATCTCTTCGGGTTGGGCTGGGTGTCCTCGCGGAAATGTTTGAAATGGTGCACTATTAGGGTCCTAAGTATTTATATACTGCAATCTTTGTTCCAAGCTACGGTCAATATACATTGGCAAAAGAAAACATTCTCAAAATCTTGAATTTTTCAATCACATAAAACTCATTTATTCATATTTCGGTTTGTTGCTTCAGGATCTTGATATTTAGAAATTTAAGCCTGAGGGGGATTGGACGTGTTCAGCATGTCCCGGTCAATTGGAAAACGTCTGGGAGGTTTTTGAACGGAGAGGAAACTGGAAAAGAAATGGAGAAAATTTTGAGCGAGCGGGGGAATAATCGACCTGTAGGAATTCGACAACACAAATGAGGAAGAGGGGGAACTTTTTTCCCCTCCCCCTCATTTAAGAAAACCGATCTACGGCTTAATATAAATGTAGCCTTGCTGTTGAAGATCTGCGATACGTTTCACGGCAACCGGGTGTTCCGTCGGTTGAAATCCCGCTGCAAGTTTCTCCAGTGGCGTCCCAAAAAGTTTCATGGATACTTGGCACATCTCGGCGCCAATGCCTTGGTCAATCACGGTTTTCAGTTTGGCTTTGAGTCCAGGATCAATGCTTTCTGATTTAAACAAGTGAAGCGCTGGACCATGAACGACCAGTTTAATATCGATATTGTCCGGTCCTCCTTCCGCCTCAATGTGTTTATTGATGAGTGCCATAGCATATTTCGCCGTGCCAAGGTCCTTCCCATCAACGTG
>JAJDBO010000239.1 GCA_029261305.1 Nitrospirales bacterium | reverse complement strand
GATCGCCCATTTGCGCCTTTTCAGGCCATGATCTATTGCTACCGTGGAACGGAATATGTCGGGAGGATCGTCTTCTATCCAGATGGGCAAGTACCAATGAGCCATCAGGCCTCGCTACATTATCCATTTAGTCGATTCAACGATGTCGTAACAATGTTACGGTATGAGAAACCCTTATTCATGCACTGGGACAGCTATACGGATGGTGAGGAATTAGTGGAATGGGGAACGATTTCAACGATGACAGAACCTACAGGTGAGCAAGAGCCTAAGATTACCCCACCACAGAATTTACGGGTGAGCTAATCCTAAAACTATTAGTGACGGGTGTACGAACCACAAGATTCAGTTTCCTGATCCCAAAGACGTCCCCCCGAAGATGTTGTAGAGATTTTGAGCTGACATATCATTAGATGTCCCTCACGTTATTCTAATGAATTGGGGGTGATCTACAGGGAAAGTTGAAACAAACTCTGGAAAACGGGTCCCTGGTTGGGGTGACTAGGAATTTTCAATGCGGTGTCCAAAAAGAGCGGGATATGAGACAGAGCAGCTTATACGGAATCAGTTGGCACAGAGAAGACACAGGATTTGTGATCCCCTCGTGTGGACAAGTCTGGGTACTAACGGTTTTCTGGGGCCACCGAGTGGCCAGGGGCGGGAGAGCCCACGTCTCCCTTGCCTTGATCCTGATGGGTGACTGGTGCGACTCAGAGCATGAAGTCGACACCGCACCCAAGGAAAACTCGGATGCAGGAAGAGGGGTTCTACGCAGCAATGCAGGAGAGCGATCAGAAAAACAGACGGTTCAAACCGACAGGAAACATGCGCCCACTTGACCGGATCCTTCTAATGGCTGACCCCTCTCTCTAGAAAACATCCTCGAAGGATGGGTACTACCCTTTGATGAAGATGCCGTACTTGCAGCAGGAAAGTTAGCCGCCGAACGGAAAAAACGTGGTATCACAGTAGACATGAGAGACACCCAAATTGCAGGAATAGCGATTGCCAAGCGAAGTTCAATTGCAACAAGAAACACCAAAGACTTTAAAGAATTTGCAGTTCCGGTGATTAACCCGTGGAAAAAAACCTAAGCATGAACCTCAAAACTCAATTTGAAGTCCTACCTAACTACTTATTACTAACGGGTTACCATCACAAATCAAAAACATTTTTTAGCAGAACGCTTGACTCTCAACAAAAGATTTGACCTTGTCCATATTCCCGCGAAGGCCGGCTGGAGGTCTATAACACCATGACGGACCATGGCATCCACTTCCAGTGGCATGAGTTTAATAACGCGCATGCGTTTCTTCGCGATGAAGGGTATCGGTATGATCCTGCAACCACGCAAATTTCCTATAGCATGATTCTAGAGTTATTTAAGCGGAAATTGAGCGAAGGAGACGTCTAGAATAACTCGTCTCTGGAATAATAGACATTGGGGTTAAAAAAAGATTCGGAGGTGTTCTTAACTCTCAACAAGACATTTGACCCCTTCCATTTTCCCCTTCTTTTTGATACACCCAAACTCCTTACTTGGAACAACCTATTAGCTTATGCTGCATACATATTTCGTGCAATCATTTAAAAGATTTCCTACAACTACCTGGGCCATTCTCGTTGGAATGACAGGCTATGGCGTATTATTTATCCTCGGGGATATTGATGTTTTCGAAAAACTTATCAAATTGTTGAACACTGTCGAGGCCTATGAAATTGACGAATTCTTGATTCTCGCTTTCCTTATTTTGGGTGGACTCGTTCATGATTTACTACGGAATCATCGGAATACCCTACATCACATGAAGATCCAGGAACAACGACTGCGGGTCCTAAAAGTCACCATGAACACCGTTCACCACATCGTGAATAACGCCCTCAACAATCTTCAGATTATCAAAATGCAGATTGAAGATAGTCAATCACACACAGTCAAATCTGCTGAGTTGATGGATAGGATTATCCATGAAACGGCCGAGAAGTTAAGGCTTCTTGGCAAGTTGAATGACACTCCAGAAATCCAAGTGACTACTGGGATTGTTGAAATTGATTATGGTCAAAAATCTGAAGCCCAAGAAACAAATTCTCTTACGGGATCAAACTCTGCCATTTAATGTTCTCCCAGTTACTAGCAGAGCACAATTCAGGTTACTGATTACGCATGACTGACAAGTTTCAACTCCTCTACTGAAATAGCTTGAAGCAAAACCCCAGCTAATTCTTCCGGCACTGAAAATGCTGGGAAATGTCCAGACTCTAGATCAAGTACAGATTCGACTTCCCAATTCGCTATCATCGTATTTTGCAATGCAGGCGAAACCATTTTGTCGATGCTGGTGCGAATGTATGTTTTTGGCACAGAGCCAAAGTTTTTTTCACTCAGCGCGACCTTTGCCATGAACGGCTCGGTTGACTGCCATTCAGCCATCAATGGAAAAAGCCCTGTGATTCTCGACTCTTCGATGTCGTGAAAACCGACTCTCCTTAACGCTGGCACGGAAAGTGTGGCGAAGGCTTGATCCTCAGAAAACACAATTTCCGGAAGAACTTCCCCAGCGGGATCATTTTGCATGGCTTCCAACACAGACCCTCCGTCTTTCAATAGGAACGCTGTCACGTATATCAGTCGTTCAATCTTCTCAGGTATCTGTTCAGCTACACGAGAGATCAAGGCACCGTTCATGCTATGCCCCACCAACACAACCTGATGGTCAAATTGTGAGACAACATCAACAACGGCTTGTATATAGTCTGAAGTTGTCACCGGTGAACTAGACTGCTTATTCTCGCCATGCCCAGGCAAATCTATCGCCGTGACGGTATGACCATTTTTCTGAAGAATCGGTAAAACATCATCCCACATTCGGGATTCTTCCCACGCACCGTGAATTAAAATGTAATGGCTCATTGTTCATTCTCCCTTGTCCCCATTGAGGCTTAATCTGTTTTTAAAAATGAGGGGGAATGTTCAAAAAAGTCCGTCCAGCAAGGCCGCAGCACTTTTGACGCGCGGAGCGTACTCATAGTACGTGAGCACGGCAAAAGAGCGAGAACGCCGCTGGCGGCTTTTTTCAACATTACCCTTGTGAAATGGCTTGACCCAGCTCTTCGTTGGACATCGCTTTGCCATCGAGATTCCAGGCGCCATCGACCGTGTGGACGACGTTGACGTAGATGTTGTCTCTCGGCTGTTTTCCACCCGACAGATTTTCGATAATGTCAGTGGCATCTTTGAAAAAACCTTGTTGGACCTCTCGAGTGCCTAGGGCAAAGGAAGGAACTTTCCATTCAACCCAAGCTCCCGAAAATTCTTCCCCGCCAGAAAACGTCGAACCTTTGGGCAGCACATGCACCGTCGCAGTGATGTTGGGTGTCATGACGGTATGGCCGGTAAGTCCATGTCGTTCCAGCATCGCAGCAGTGATTTGCTGGACGGCCTGTTTTTCTGCGCCCCGTGGAAGAACACCTTCGGTCAATGTGAGTGTGAGTGGCATGTCAAATCTCCTTTTTAATTTTTTTGATGCTAAAGAATCAATCGAAGTTCATACTGACCCACCATTACAAGGAGCGTGCCATGTGTTTAATCTGCTGTAAGTTATTGATTTTAAATAAAATTAAATACTTCAATCTCTTTGACCCATCCATCGAAACTTCGTGAATTACGAAAATTCGTGGTGCGCCCTGCGGCATATCATCAAGTTGATATATGCGTCAGGTGAATATTTGAGAACCAGAACCCATAGATATTCCAGAGCAGACGACCCTCACCAGTGTGAGGGAATGTTCAAAAAAGTCCGTCCAGCAAGGCCGCAGCTATTTTGGCGCGCGGAGCGTACTCATAGTACGTGAGCACGGCAAAATGGCGAGAACGCCGCTGGCGGCTTTTTTCAACATTCCCTATGTTCAAATTTGAGTGTTCAGGCTGCCCGCATAGCAACCCTGGGTTTCTTCCAGCGAA
>JAJDBO010000238.1 GCA_029261305.1 Nitrospirales bacterium | reverse complement strand
TTTTCATCCTATAAAATTCGAATAAGGCTGTGTTGAACGGTAATCGGGATAGATTGTCCCGAGGTGCCGGTAAGTCTTGGTTGTTTAATGACAATAGGGGATTGCCCCTTCGTCTTTGTTTTAAACACTAATGTCGCCAGCTGACCATTTCCACTCACGGAATGTCCCTGTTTCCCAAATTGCAATACGATCTTTCCTGTTTGGGCCGAGGCGGACACCGTCATTGCCGATTCCTTTTGATCGATTCTAAAAAATTGCCCAGGCAATGCTTCGGAGAATTCTAGATGCTGGGGATTATAGGTGACCGTGACCTGGGCTGTTTGAGATTCGGGTACGGCTTCTCCTACGAGGATTAACTCAAAGGTCTGTCCTGGACCAGTCGTAATTTCCGAAGGCTTCAAAATCAATTTTGCTGGTGACGATGGTACAGATTTGGTCGAAGGTTTAGAGGCTGTCGGTGTCGTCGTTGATGATGCCGGAGATTGAGTCTGGGGACTAGCGTTAGACTTCGGTGTTTCCTGTGAGGCTGTTTCCACAGGTTCTTCCTCAGGGCTTTGTTGAGCATCCAACGACATTTCAAATATCGGAGCTTTTTCTTGTGGGGAAAAAAGCGGTTTTGTCGAAAAGTGATCTGCTGTTCCAGACCAGAGCGTTTGTTTGGCGATATTGGGCGGAACCACATTGCGAATAATTCTTGACGTGAGGATAAGAATGACCTCCGTGTCAATTTTTCTCTTTTCTTTATTGAAGAGGTCTTCAATAATGGGAATATCATCCAGTCCAGGAATCGAGTCGCGAGTCTTTCTATCTTCTTCTTGGATCAAACCGGCAAGAATTACGGTTTCTCCATCTCGCATATTCAATGTGGTTTCTGCAGTTCGTGTGCCAAAACGGAATTGATTGATCAAAGGGCTGTCCTGAAGGGTCACCTGTTCACCAATTCTTGTGACCTCAACCTTCATTTTGATGGTGATTTCCCCAGTTAAGTGAATGGTGGGTTCTACATCGAGTTTGACTCCAGTATCTTTAAATTCAATAGAGGTGACGGTTGCCTGAGTCGCAACACCGCTACCGATGTTCGGATTCGAGGAAGTCGTTGATAACAGGATGGGTTCTTTATCACCAACATTGATCGAGGCTTTTTGATTATTCAAGACTCGAATTTTTGGAGAGGCGAGAGTTTTGGCGTTGGATTCAGTTTTAAAGAAATCAAGTAAAATACTTGATGGGAATTTATATAAATACGAGTCTGGTCCAAGACCTGTGAGTTGGTCAAATTTAAACGTTGATGTCGTGACGGTTTCACCAAATGATGCTGCCTCGGCGGATCCCGGGAAAAATCCTGCCCCCACCTGTTTGGCAAAACTCAGCCCGATTTCTTCGCGTTGACTGCGACTGACCTCTAGCACTTCCAATGTGAGTTCGACTTCCGAATCTCGACGATCATTAGAAAGAATGACATGTTCTGCCAATTTAAGCTTTTCTGGTTTATCGCGAATCACCACAGAGTTGAGTGGCTCATTCACATAGACTCGCTTGGTCTCAAGAATCGTTCGCAATAAGTTCGCCATATCCTTGGCTTTTGCTGTGGACAGATAAAACGTGCGAATTTGGAGGTCTTCGTATTTTTGGCGCTTTTGTTTGGTGTCGGGAATAATCAGCAGCGTGTCTGGCCCTATTCGTCTTGAAAATAGTTGGTTGGTCGATAAGATTAAATTCAAGGCTTCTTCAAAGGGTGTATCTTTGGTGAAGATTGTCACGAGGTCGTCACGAACATCCTTTTCAAATAAGATATTGATATTGGCGGTTCGTGCAAGAATTTCAAATACTTGTTTTAATCGCGTGTTTTGAAAACGAAGTGTTACGGTTTCCGTGGTGCCACCCAAACTCTGAAAGGCCTTTTGGTGTTGGGCGATGCTCGTAATGCCTTCAAGGGCTTCTGTCAGATTTGGGTTGAGTTCAATCGCACGCTCATAGGCAGTCATGGCATCATCAAGCCGACCAAGATTTTGTAACTTTTGACCATCTTTTAACAATTGACGAGACTCCTTGAGTCGAACCACGTCTCCCAATGCCGAATGATGTTCTGGTCGAGTCGGATCTAGCCCTAGAGCAATTTCGAATTCTTGCATGGCCTTGGGGAGTTGCTTACGCTTTAAATAGTTCCGGCCCTGTTTGTAATGTTCCTGTGCGGCTTGCATTTTGGTTTGCAAAAAGGCCTTTCCAATTTCCTCATCGAACGGATCTTTCTTTAAGGCTTCACGATAGGCGTGAACTGCGGCATCCCATTTCCCTTGGGCAACCATTTGTTCCGCAAGTTTGATGTCGGGCCCAGTAGTATTACACGCAATCATGACCAGAAAGCACAGAGCCAGGAATGCGGAAACCGCAATGTGTGGGAGACGTGTGATCATGGAAAAAACGAATTCCCTCATGGAATGGTCACAGGGAGAAAACCCCGTGAACACCGAGCCCTATCAGCCTACCATAACTCGGAAAAAGTGAATAGGGATTCAACCGATACTGATACCTGTATGACCTTTTTATCGGTTTTTGGACGTTAATGATTAACCTCTTTCTTTTGGTCTAATCTGGGTCAGGTTTCTCGTGCCCTATCAGATCTTTACGTTGTCGGGTCAAATCTGAGGAGCCTTGCTGAGGAGAGCTGTCGTGGAGTTTGAAGTAAATTTGCTAACTTGCCTCCAAAGGAGAAGAGAAATATCGTCAGTGCTATTTGATGGGGAATAATATTAAGTATATTTGCCTATTTTAAGTTTGCATGGTTTTATATTGGCAGATTAGGGCGATTCACTCTCCTCAGTTCCTTCCTTGGCCTCGCTATTTGTTGATGTTGATTGACAATTTGCTGGGACGGCAGGGTTGGCAGGGTTGTTTCCACAACCAGCGGTCACGGCCTCAAATCGAATACTACTGTAACTCGAAGCTCCTTTGAAATTTACAAGATCCATGGGTGGCTCCATGCTGGTGCTTCGGACGCCGCGAATATCTCTTCCAACAAGAATCAGGTCAAAATCTTCCCCAGTCATAGGATCTTTGTATACGAATTGGAGGTATCGTTTGGGGCGTTTCGTCAAATCTTCCAATTTTAGGGGGTACCGATTCGCTCGTGTGGCTTTTTGTACCTCATAATCGGCCACATATCGCTCAATGGCCTCTTTGATTCGGTTACCTCGAAATAGGAGTTCAGCTTCACGATCGCGCTTCATCACCATCGACCAATGCTGACTGACGGCCATGAGGGTGATTCCGGCGAGCACGATGAAAAACATCATCATGAGATAGGTGGCACCCCGTTGGTTGAATGCCGATGATTGTATCCCGTGGGTTGGGCGGGAAGTTAGACTAAGGGAAAGAGACGGGTTCATCGCATTACACTGGCCATTGTTCCTCGCGCCAAGCCATGTCCCAAAACATCCATTCATAACGAGAGCTGGTGATAAAGGATTCGACCATTCGATCTTTCTCAGCTTTCCCAGCGGTTTTCGCTTCACGGTCAACGAGGGCTCGCATCCATTGCGTGATTTCGGCAAATTCTGGCGATCCATAGAGGAGGAGCCATTCTCGATACGGATGTTTTCCGGATGGAGGCCCTTTGCGCAATAAGTGCTGTCCCACCAGACAATATACCCACGCACAGGGAAGAGCCACCACCGTGAGTTCTGCGAGTGTCCCAGTGAGAGCCACGCTTCGCATGTGACGACAATACGCATAATTTGTGGGAGAGAGTGGCGTCGTTCGCATTTGTTTGGCGGTGAGCTTCCATTGTTTCCCATAAGTCTCATGCAGTCCGCGTTCAACGATGATCGTTTCTTCAACGAGTTTGGCAAATCGGAGTGCAGTGTCGGGATCCTGTGCTCGTTGTGCACCAAGAGCGAATACCCGAGCGAGTTCTTCTAGGTAGCGGGCATCTTGCAAAATATAGTATTGAAACTTGCGAGTAGGGAGTGTGCCTTTGCCTAACGCCGTGACAAAGGGGTGTTTAAACTGGGCATCCCAAATAGGTTTTGCCAATGTCCTCATCTGTTCTGTGAAGCTCACAATGTGACTCCTTAAAAGTGAATAAAAGATTCACAGGGTGAAACCCGGTTCTTTAGGCAAATATCCAGGTTCATAAACTTTGAGGGTATCGCATTTTGAACAGGGAGGGAAGTGTGGCGATCAATTAATGGGCATACTAGGGCCAGAGTTTATTGCACCATTATCTCTGAAGTCTCATAGTCTGAGGTGACGTTTGCTGGATCCGAAGATAGTTCTTGGTCGGGTTTAAACCGTTTCAGGAGTCGTAACAACATCCTTCGAAGCGAAGGGGTCACCCCTAACAGTCCATTGTAATATCGCAGACCTCTGTCGATCTGCAGATCCATCTTTAACGAAGGATTGGTTTCCTGGTCACAGGTGAGGGTGTCTTGTTCAAATCGCTGGGAAATCTGTTTGTCCATACCAATAATCAGCGTTTGAGCCTGAGGATAGCGGGGCATGAAACTTGTTAAATGTTCCACTTGTTTTCCAAGATGGCGAACATAGGCTTGGGGTTCCCCAGATTCCTGGTTTCGATCCTTCATCTCCGTCAATATTCGACAGACGTGGTGGGAGGTACGTTCGATGCGAAAAATATCCCGCAGTTGATCTTGAATATCTTGTTCCACCGCGGTGGTATCTGGTAAAGCCGTTTCTTCAAGTAACTGATGAATATTCGTGAGTACTTCCCTGGGTTGGTCAGCTCCATACCTTGTGAGAGCGTCTTGAAGGAACGATGACTGAGCTCCAGCAATTATGAGTCCACCTTCCGTGGCATTGATGACTGTCCCAGAAAAGTCCCGTATTTTCTTCTCAAGAACCAGTTTATCATGGATCAAAGTGGGATTGACTCTCACAGGATGGCCATCTTGATCTTCTATCAACTGACCTTGCTGCACTTGTTGAGTGTTTTCCTCAGATGTGAGATAGCTTCCTGCCTCCACGTGCATGCCATCATCTGTGAAACACAAATCATGTCCGACTAATACCATTGGATTGCAGCCCATCCAGGCCGCGAGATTGAACCCGACTTGCATTTGGCAGGTAGCTTCTTGATCGAATCTTCCCTTAGGTGTCCAGTGTGGTTGTAACCACTCACAAACGGGAAGAGGAACATCCATGGTGAGTTTTTGTCCCGGGAATTGCTCCACGACTTCATGATGGGTTGCGGGATGGTAAAGGAGCGTAATTTCTTGCGGAATATGGTATCCCCTAAACTTTCGTGATGTCGCCTCTTCGGGGTCGACACTCACCACAAAGTCTGGCACTACCTCATGGTCAAGTAGATACTTCAGTGCGCTATCCGCGGCCAAAATTATTGATTGTCCCTTTGCAGCTTTCAGCTGGCTCACATTTTTTGCAAGTGAGGGACCCGCGGCAACAAGTATTGCCGGAAGATCTTGAAACGCATATTGGAGTGGGAGGGCACTGGGTGTCACCAGTACGTGGGGCATATTCTCTAAGACGTTGCTTGTGAGGGACCACCCATTCCATTCCATCACTTGTTGGGTCGAGTGGATTAAGGAAATCATATGCGTCATCTCACTCTGGATTTTATCTTGATACAGGTCAGGGGAGAGGTGAAATGAAGGGCCGTAGGTCGTCGTTTCCAGTGGACCGCCAACTTGAGACAGAAACTCTGAGCAGGTGTGTTGGAGGGTGGCTTGAGGGCCAACATGGATAGCTACGCGAGGATGGCTTAAGACATCAGATAAATCCACTACATTCAATGCCATCAAGAATATGGCAGGGTCAGCCTCATAAAAAATTAACGCGGCATTATCCGGCAATTGATGGCATAAGAATTTCGCCAGATAGCCCAATTCGAATCCCAGTACTACGCGAACTCCTGACAAGGTTAGAGCTATCTGGTTTGCCATGTGTTGAATCGGCTGTAAAGGATTTTCAGATTCGTGGAGAGGGACGGAGGCTCCTGTGGTCGTGGTCACCAATAGCTGCGCCGCCCCATTCTTGCTTGGGAGGACGGTTAAGTGAGAGGTGGAAATCGGTTTCTGTACAAGAGAGAATAATTCAGGATGATATTTTTGAAGCAAACCCAGATTCTTCTTCAGGGGTGTCATGCAAGTCCTTTCCGAGACAATGAGACAAAGCGAGCCCTTTTCTTCTTCCCCTTCAACTCTTGTGCCAAGGAAGCCGCGTGGCCTGAAAGATTTGAAAAAAGAATGATTTCTGGGGTTTTCAAAAGAAAAGCGGACTGCCGGGGGAAAATGATTTTGGGCCAAGGTGGGGTGAAAAAGACCAAGTGGGCAAACCCTGCCTAGCCTGTAAGTCTCAAGGTTCCTTGGGGGGAGTCTATTGCGGGAATAAATTCATAAGAGCTTCTTGGCGGCGGCAAAGGCCGCTTCCATGTCTGGCATGGTGGCGAGATCAGGAGTGACTTGAAGATATTGGATCACGTTCTCTCGATCCACGACCATGACTGCTCGAGCCAACACATGTGGACCGCCTAACAAGAGCCCAAAAGTTCGGCCAAAATCCCCCCCACGATAATCCGAGAGAAAGGTGACATTGTTGATTTTGGCTTCTTTGGCGAAGCGGTCTTGGGCAAATGGAGTGTCTACACTCACGGTATAGAGGCCGACTTTCGCATCAAGGCCGTGACTTTTCTCGCTGAGGTAATGTGTTTGCTGCTCACAGACCTTAGTGTCGAGTGAGGGTACTATACTGATAATTCTAACCTTACCTTTTGTGTCTGAAATGTCTAAAAGAGATAAATCCCCTTTAGCCACTTTGACGGATCGAAGAGAATCTCCTTGGGAAATGCCTTGTCCGGAGAGCGCCAGCGGTGACCCACGAAATTGAATGCTCGATCTTTCTCCGGTAGGAACCGTGCCTTGAGCTATGGGAATTGAGGTATAGGAAAAGCCGGAATCGGCTTCCAAGTCGTGAGAGACGCATCCACTTAATCCAAAACCGACCACGAGGCTACAAACCATTATGGAAAATCGCAACGGTGTATTCATTGCTGAAACCTCCGGATGGAAATACTTCTTTGGCAAAGGTGAGAAAAGATATGTGAATTTTGGAAGGTATACGACGAGTATGAATACGTGTCAAGAATTGAAAGGTTAGGATTGGGCAGTTCCAACCTATATATTGGATTTCCTTGTTGTAGGATGGACATCGACTCCAATTACTTTTCATCCCAGGAGTCAAACATTGCTTGCTACTGGTAGTCGAATGTGGTGATGCCCCCGGCCAAGCCGCACCCAACCGAAGTTATGAGATGCCCTAAAAATTAAAGAGCCTCGCACCGATGGGTGCGAGGCTCAAATGGCAAACCGTATTTGAGTCGGTTGAAAAGCATTTTTTTACGCGACGTTCTTTCTCCGCCAGGCGATGATGCCCGCCAAGCCAGTACCCAAGAGAATCATCGTACTGGGTTCGGGAACTGGTTGAGTGCCGGGTTGGGCAAGGATCAGTTCATCAATGTAGAATTCCTCATTCCCTCCATTTACTCCACCTGATGCCACAAAATCGCCGTGGAGCAGCTTAAAACTGTTCACATTGTTCATGGCAATAAACCCCAGAAAGGGTATGGGTGCGGTATTTTCTACTGTATTAACAAAACTTCCGTTTGAAGAATTGGTTAATCCGAGAATATCGCTTACGAGGAAACTTTCCCCGTCCACCATTATTCCGATTTCTTCTAAATCTAAGCCTCCGGGAGAAGATGTACTATCATCCTGTAACCCCACTAACCCAAATCCAATGATCGATGGGGAGTTAAATTGCAACGTGAGGCCATCACTAGTTTGAAAGGTGCTAGAATCGACTTCACCTTGTAAAAACCCATTTCCGACCAGTCCGGTCGGTCCGGTGTCATTAACGCCTCCTATTAAGTCAATTGTGGTGACGGTTCCCACTGAATTTCCAGTGGAATTCGCGGAAAAGGAGCTAGCGTTCCCATTAAAATTTTCGGTTATAAATGTCGCACCAGCGAGGGCGGTCTCCCAGGCTGTTTTGTCCGTAAAGGTCAACACTGTGGCTCCAACCTGGCCAGCTAATCCTGCGACGAGACCTAATCCTAAGAGAAAAGTTGTTAAATGTTTCATATAAGCTCCCTTGGTTGAAAAGTTAGACAAATGGTGTGTTCTTAAGTTTTAGGTATAAGCAACTGCTGGGCCAACGGATTCCAATTTGGATCTTCGTTGCTGTTAATCGAGGCTTGTCGGTGTTCCGAATAGTTCCTGATTAGTCGAAAAAGTAAAGAAAAATGGAAATTTGAAAATTTCCTGACACTTTTTGAACTTTATTTATGTGAACATGCGATTTCGGTTTTTAAATCATCGGCTTAGCGAAGATTCCAAAAGTGCAAAAATTTCTGACAGTTTGGGTAGTGATTTTACAGTGTAGTGTGGCTTCTTCGGGACGTGTCTTGAATCTACGTCAAAAGGCGTATACGTTCATGGGGGAAGGATATTTATGAGGCCTTTCGGGGTGGCGCGACGAAGTTCCTACTTATTCTTTTACCCAAAGGACTCAAATGCACTTCTTTCTGTCCGGCATCCGGCGATGTTGCCGCTTCCAACACAGGAAAAATTTAAGATGAACTTGAGAGTAAATCTTGATTAAGGCTGAAATTATTGCTGTGGGGTCGGAGTTGCTCCTGGGGGGGCGGGTAGATACGAATTCCGTATTTCTGGCTGAGATGCTGGCGGAGCAGGGGATTGAGGCTCGGTTTAAGACGGTGGTGGGGGATGATATTGATGATATGTGTCAGGCCCTCACTCAGGCTTCCAAGCGGGCCAAAGTGGTCATGGTCACCGGAGGACTAGGGCCTACGGTAGATGATTTGACTCGAGAAGCGGTGGCTAAATTCACGGGGAAGCCTTTAGGCCTTCGTCCCCAGGCGCTTCGATCAATACGGGCACGCTTTAAGTTGGCGGGCAGGACGGTCTCGGCGAACCAGCGAAAGCAGGCATTTCTCCCATCTGGATCAGACCTCCTTCGAAATTCCTCAGGGACAGCTCCTGGGTTTTCTTTAAAATGGAACAGATGCCGAATCTTTTGCTTACCAGGAGTGAGCCATGAAGCAAGGGCAATGTTTACAGAATCAGTCCTTCCCATTTTAATGAAAGATGGGGTTGTGGGACCTGGTATTGAAACCCGAACCTTACACACCTTTGGGCTGATCGAAGGGGAGGTGGATCAACGGATTCAGGGAATTGTTCCAGAGGCCAGTGGTATTCAATTGGGAATATTAGCGTCTCCTCTTGGGGTATCAATTTCTTTAACTAGAAGCCTAATTCAAAAAATGCCAATCGATAATACCATAGGTCATAAATTAGACAAACATAAGCTAGAACTTGATGTTTACTTAAAGGAATTGTTGAGAAAATTTGGAAGCCGTGTGTATGCCTTAGACGGAAAGACAATGGAGGAAATCATTGGCGAAAACCTTTCCACACGTAGACTCACACT
>JAJDBO010000237.1 GCA_029261305.1 Nitrospirales bacterium | reverse complement strand
GTTCCGCCATTTTCTGGCCCGCTTTCGTCGGAAAACGAAATGTTACAGCAAAAGCGAATCCATGCTGAGGTATTCCGTCAGGCTTTTGATGGCTAAATGGAACGGCGAGCTAGCATATATATCCTAAATTAACAATGCCTGAAAATTGATGTGGAAAGTAAACCCGCCGGATTGTGTGATCGTTTTATACGTCCCATTCAGTCCAGTGAGGGTTTTATAGAGGGTCGTGTCATCATTTTTGGATGACTTTTGACGGAATGCAACCAACCGGAATTCCAGATCTCAACAGACGGGATTCCGAGGAACGGGTTTTGGCCCACAACTCTTTTACCAAATCGTGCGAACGGGGTATCGTGAAATTTCCTCGTCTGGGCTAAGCAAGATCAACCCTAAGGCTAGGGCCTGGCAGACCAACATGCGGTCAAATGGGTCGGAGTGGAGATCAGGCAAACGGGAAAGGTACAGTGTGGCTTCTTCATCTAAAGGCAGTGTGGCAATCCCATGGAGTTCGCGTTGTGTTGGAATGAACTGGTCAGGCGGTTCGGGAAGCGGAAGGCGACCAAGACCATGTTTGACCGTGATTTCCCAAGAGGAAACCGACGATAAAAAAACTCATGTTCTGGGTTGGGAAATGTGTGCGGGCGGTGTGTGAAAGTTTAGGCGCGTCGGTCACGATCCAAAGAAACGTGCAGGTGTCCAATAAGAAGTTCAAGGGTTTTGACCTTGAAAGGCTTTCAACAATTCAGCGGGGAGTGGTTTAAAAAAGGACGAGGGAATCTGAAGTTTCCCTTTGGCGAGACTAATGGGTCGTTTTTTCTTCCTTACTTCTGGGATGGGACGAATTTCTGCAATGGGCACATTTCGCTTACAGAGAAGCAGCGTTTCTCCACCAGCGAGTTTCTTCAAATAACGGGAGAGGTGTATTGTGACCTCATGAATATTCAGTCGAATCATGACTATGATTTAAATCATGAATTGAACTAAGTCAAGGCTACCTGATTTTCTTGTTGCGTCAAAGCATTAAAGCCATTTTTAATACAAGAAAAGAATAGTTCGTGGAATGCTGCTTGTCACTGGTTCCTTGAGGCAATGGAAACATTCCATGCCAGAGCGTTCTTCCTTTTTCCTGAGAACTGTCACTTTTTGGATTTTGGTAATAGCCGAAGCAAGCCGCGATCGGCGTCGAGGGTGACTTCGAAGTTTCTGAGAAAGGACATGCCGAGGAGACCTGAGACGCCTGAAATTCCATCTGGCAAATCGTGAATAGCCACGGAGACATTTGTGGCTTTGGCGGATCCAACTTGTACTAATCCTACCTTTGTCATACTGACTTGTACTGACCCTCCAGCCGTGTTCACGGTGTTCAAGCTGACATCTGATCCGGAGAGTAAGCCGAGTTCAATTCCTAAGTCGTAAGAGATCACGGTCATCGTCGCTCCTGTGTCCACAATCAGATGGGCGTCGACCGAGTTATTGAATAATACTTGGACCACCATTGATCCGCCAATTTTCGTGACCGGAACGGTGATGGGTTCGATGGGATTGTCATCCGTGTTGTCTTCCTGTGTTTCTTCTGAAAAAAGTTCTGGTGGTGGCTGTTCTTCTTGGGGTGGTGTGATGGAATGTCGGTGGCGAGGCCGGGATGTTCGTTTGGCTTTGCGTTGGGGTTTTGGGGAAATCTGGGCTGATGGTTTCTTGGGATCGAGCACCGTACAGTCATTAAGTTGTGCAGGGCTATCCGTAAGGATTGTGGTGCCAGTGGCATCAAAACATCGATACATCGTCGCATGTGCTGACGGTGCCGGCTGCATGAGCAGAAGGCTCATGGCTATGCCAATGGGTAGCCATGTGTTGATTTGCTTTGTACTAAACCTCATATCTTAGGTTTTCTGTCCATCTTTGGTTAAGGGAAGTGTGGCCTCGACTGTTTCTCCAAGTCCCTTGAGCTGTTTTGAAAGGACAACCGCTTTGGGGGCAATAGATTTGACTTGAATATCTCCCTCCAGAGTTTCACCTTGTTTCACAATATAAATGGCTTGGCCGTTACTCAGGAAAATCTGCTTCTCGCCTTCTTTAGTCAGATATCCCAGAAATTGATATTTCTTTAATTGTTGTTGGGCTTGTTGTGCGGCAAGATCACTGGGTGATGGGCCGGTTCGTGGTTGTTTCATCGGTGCGGGTCTTGAGGGTGTTGGTTGAGATTTTGGGGCTTGGACTTTTGGTGTAGGTCGGCTCTTGGCAATTTTTGGTTTGGGCTGATTTGGGTCTTGTAACGGCGCGAAAATATTTCGTGGGGTGTTCAGCGCGATGGTTTGTAAGGGTTTGTCTAAACTAAATCTTTCAGTTTGAGGTCCACCCTTTGTTTGGTCTGGGGAGCGAACGTCTGACGTCTTGGTCGGCTGGTATTGTAGGTCCTCTTGTTCATTTTGATCAGCCCACATCATGGTGCCCCAAATGAGGATAAGTCCCGTGAGGAGAAGCCCTTTTTCGCGTGTCGTCACGGCGTGGTAGTTCCTTTCACTGATAGTGCCGAATCTGGTTTGAAATACGTTCCAATTCTCAGCTTAAACGCGACATCTTTCTTTTTTTTCGATCGTTCAGCTGTGAGTTTTTCTATGACGACATAGGTGCCTGAGGTTTCGAGTTCATAGATAAATGTGCGAATGGCCTCATAGGCCCCAAAGGCTTCAAATGAAATCGCACCTTTCGCGGCTAAGCCGTCCTTGGTGGCATTTTTATTGTATTGCATGCCAGGGATACGAACCTGATTGGACTTTGCCAGTCTCGTAATGGTGACCCCTAATTCCATGAATTCATTTGAGACAGGGAGTCGGTCCCAAACCTTTGCTAACTGCCCTTGGGTAGATTTTGCGGCAATGCGACGTACTTGTTGCTGTTGCAGTTGCGTGAGGGTTGCTGAAACCTGGAGTTGTCGTGATTCTACTGGAACGAGGATTCCAAAATAGATACCCAGGCACCCGAGAAGGCTGATACAGGTGAGCCCGACCAACGGCTTCAAAAAGGGAAGTGTCCGGCGAGCGGTTGGGGACAGCGTGGTTGTGGGGAGTTCTAGATTCATCACAAGGTTTGCTGGGATTGGTTTGGTTGATAGGTGACGGTTAAGTTAAAGACAATAAAAGAAAACTTTTTCTTCTTATCTTTTTTCTTTTGAACTTTATGGTTCGATAACACAATTTTTTGAAATGCTGGATGGTGTTCCAGGCCGTCTACTAAGGCTGATAAGTCTTGTAAGTTGAGGGCGGCACCACTTAAGGCGATGGATGAATTCCTAAAGTCCAATGTGACAGATTCCATTGACACATTGGGTGGAACGGCCATTTCCAAATCATTCAATAATTGTGTCCATGAAAACTGTTGATGGGTTGCCAGTTCTTCCGCAAAGGCTACGTGTTGAGGAAGGGTTTGTACCCATTGATCAGAAAGGTTATAGCCTTTGTCTTCGGCCTGCTGCCGAAATTGACGTGAGATGTCCATGATTTGGGCGATGGCGGTTTCCTGTTCAAGGATTTCAGTTTCGATCTCGTGGCTTTCCCACCATAACCACCCCATGCTGATAACGAGGAGGAGGCATATTCCCGATAATGCTGTTTGAATCAGACGAACGGTCTGGAGTCCTAAAGCTGAAAGGGGAATATGCAATCCAGTGGTACTCATGATATTTGGCTCATTGCGGCATAGGCTGGTAAGGACGTATTGGTCCACGCTGGCAAGCCTGATAATGGTTTCAGGTTAAGGGCCGCGTTTCCAGGAAAGAGGGGGATGGTTTTGATGCGTGGTGTGCCTTGATCGGACTCATATGGAAATTCTTCTTGGATACGTTCGGTAATGAGAGGCAGAACACTCTCAGGCGCATGGCTACCAATTAAGAAAAGTGGATACACGTCGTTTGTGTGAAGCAATGTTTCGTGGGATTCAAACAGGTATTGGAGTGTCCCGACGAGTTCATTCGTAATCAGTGTGGCGGTCTGCGGGGTGAAGGCTGGTTCTGAGTGAGTCTTTACGGAAAATCCATCTTCCTCATCGGTTGAGTCCCCATTTTCCTGGTCTTGATCACTAGGTGGTGTCACAGGGCGTGATGCCTGGGAAGTCCATAGTGACATGTGGGGGAGAGGTTTGACGCGCATGAAAAATGGTACCTGGTTTCGCATGCCAATGATGGAAAAGCCCCAATCGGCTAGATAGAGAAACAATTGGGTGTCTGAGACAAAGGACGTATGGTCCGTGGTGGTGTTGAGTGCTGATGCCAAAATAGGCTGGCACATATTCAACACGGCCAGGCTGGCTAAATGAATCGAGGCTGGAATGAGTCCAACTTCCAAACACACGCCTTCATATTTTTCAATAATACTTTCCTTGATCGCGGTTGCCAGGAGCTGGATGGGTTGATCGGAAGTACCTGTCAGTTCGGGGGTAGAGGAAGAGAGAATCTGATAGGAAATTCGCATGGGTTCTTTGGGAAGATTGAGATCTTGTCGCAATCGCCATTCGACGAGAGCCCGTTGCTCTGTAGCTTTGGAGGGGAAGTCAGCGAGTTCAATGATGGTTGTTCGAGCACACAGATCGGGGAGACACAATGCCACAGACTGAGGTCCCTTGGGGTTTCCAAATAGTGCTTGTAAGCAGGTGATAACCTGGGCATCTTCCAATATATTCGTTTCCACCGGGGAGAGGCGAATCGATCCTGATGGAAGGGGCTGTTCGACATAGCCGCCAAATGAGGTGCGCCCCATCCGTCGATTTATGTGGGCCACACAGAGAGAATCAGCTGAGATATACAGTCCAACTTGGGGTCGTGAGAAAGGAAACAGCGTCATTCGCTTTCCTCGATTGGGGTGACCCTGTTAATTT
>JAJDBO010000236.1 GCA_029261305.1 Nitrospirales bacterium | reverse complement strand
CGCCAAAACTATCGGATATAAGAACTTCATCGTTGTTCGCGTACGTTTTGCTGGATTGTTCGTCTTACGCCTAACGTTGGGATAACCGGCCCGTTACAGTGCGCTTTGGAAATGTGAAAATATCTGCACATTGGAAAAGCGCACTGTAACGGGTCCGCGTTGATCCCTTTGTTAGGCGCTCGGCATTGGAATTTTCCATTGCGTCCACTCCCCATTTTTTTTACCAAACAAACTCCACTCGCTCTCGTCCGGTTTAGTTGCGCCGAATAGCCATATTTCTCTGACTGGCAATTCGGGTGTATCCAACTCCGTGAATTCTAATGTTATTCGTCGGTTTAGCTTTATTCCAACTACAAGGTCATCCGAATCTACGTACTTTTTAAGTTTCTCGAATACGTCCCCAATATTCGCCTTCGGATTCGTGCACTCCGGGACTAGCTCTTTCAATTGAACAGGTGCAAATTTCGGCGACTCTTCGTCGACCCAGTAGAAAATTGAATCGTAATCGGACGCCTCAGTGCGACTGAAGCGTATGTCCAGCCCAGATACTTCGCCGAGTAAGTAGCATAGTACTGCTGCGTCCCAACTTTCGCGCTCAGGTTGAAGATCGCGTGTTAGTAGATTCTTTACATGAGGCGGAAGGTCTGATGTAGCAACGAGGTTCCTAATAGATTGCAGTTTCGGCAATACGACCTTCGGATCGAAATACTCGAACTTAGCCCATTGTCGTACAGTGGTGTTCATGATTGCGCCTAACGTCGCGCTCAGCTGCCCATTACAGCGCGCTTTGGAGATGTGAAAATATCTGCACATCGGAAAAGCGCGCTGTAATGGGTCAGCTGCAGCGCTTGGTTAGGTGGAATTTGTATATATGTCATATTTGGCATATATTCACCGTCAATGAGCCCGAAAGATAAACCGCTAGTTTGGCTATTTGGAGCAGTAAAAACGCCACCGTTTTCATCCACCGCGCGCTTGGAGGCTGGCTTTCTGCTTAGGCGACTGCAAAAAGGCGAACGCATTTCCATGCCTCATTCCCGTCCGATGCCAACAATCGGTTCCAGGTGCCATGAATTAAGGATAAATGACGACAAATTGACTTGGCGCGTAATCTACCGAATTGATCCTGATGCCATTGTAATACTCGATGTCTTTGAGAAGAAGACAACGAAAACTCCGAAACGAGTTATCGATGTGTGTCAGGACAGACTAAAAAGCTATGACAATGAAACAAGCTAAACGAAATAGACTTGAAGCGGCCGGATGGAAGATCAGCGATGCGAAGGATTTTCTTGATCTTTCCGATGACGAAATGGCCTATGTGGAGATGAAGCTTGCGCTGAGCGAGATGTTACGAGAAAGGCGGAAACTTAAACGCCTGAGCCAGATGAAATTAGCCGCGCTAATAGATTCTTCCCAATCTCGGGTAGCCAAGATGGAATCCGGAGACGCTTCCGTCTCCATTGATCTGCTAGTGAAATCGCTCCTTGCGCTTGGTGCTTCTAATAAAGACTTAGCGAAGGCAATTTCGCATGGGCCTAATTCCACCTAACGCTTGGCATCAGCGGCAAATTGCGGAGCGCAGCGCAGCAATTTGTCCGACTGCATGCCATTGTTATGTGAATGCATTTGTATCAAACACGAGACTAATTTTTTGTATTTTTTCATTTGCGATCTCGAATGTTTGTACCATCCTTGTTTCCACTCCAGGCTTCGAAAATAGATAAATCAAGCATACCGAAGTATCGTCCTCATAAGTCTTTTCCAACACGTAGCGTACATTCGTTGGTGGGTACTCTCGCAAGCTATCCAAATATTCTTTTGCTGTGGATGATTTATAAAATGGCCCCTCAAACTCTAAATCGACTGCAAGACACGTACTCATCATTTCCAATGGCGCCTGCCCAAAAAATGACTTCATGTAACTTTCAACTAAGCCCAATTGTTTAGACATTTTAAGCAGTCACATAACGTTGCGATAACGTGCCCGTTACAGTGCGCTTTGGAGATGTGAAAATATCTGCACATCGGAAAAGCGCACTGTAACGGGTCAGGTTCATCCCTTGGTTAGGCGGCAAATTCGATCGTGGTGACGTGCGACAGATCGACAGACTTCTTCGCCTTCCAAAGATCGTGATTATGCTGCATTGCCAACCAACTCTCCGGTGTCCGACCTACTGCTTTCGATAAACGAAGAGCCATTTCCGGACTTATCCCACTCTGGCCATTAATGATTCGGGTTAGCGTAGATGCTGACACACCAAGACTCTCCGATAAGCTTCGAATGCTCAAATCGTAGGGAGCCAGGTACACGTCTTTTATGAATTCACCGGGATGCGGGGGATTGTGCATACTCATCAGTGATAATCCTCGTAATCCAATAAATAGGCGTCTCCACCGCGAAATTCAAATGTGAGCCGCCAATTTCCATTGACCGTTATCGACCATCTATTTCGCGATGGACCCGATAACTCGTGCAGTCGAAACCCTGGAATATCCATATCATCAATGTTCTGGGCAGTGTCCAAGGCCGCTAATTGCATTCTTAGCTTATTCGCGTGGGAAGCCTGTATTCCAGCTTTGGAGCCGGATTCGTAGAATTTACGAAGACCTTTATGGCGAATAGACCTAATCACCTCAGGAGTATAACTGCGCGTTGCGCATCACGCAACGTTATATTCCCGCCTAACGTTGGGATAACCGGCCCGTTATAGTGCGCTTTGGAGATGTGAAAATATCTGCACATCGGAAAAGCGCTCTGTAATGGGTCAAGTTGATCCCCTGGTTAGGTGGCACCTTCAGAGTTCCCGGAGCGTAAGTACATGGTTCCTTACCATTTCCGGGCGTCCATCACGGGTTGATTTTCCAATAACGAGGGTAGATCTGGCTCTTCGGATATATGTTCTTCGATCGCGCGGCGCACGTCCGGCGATACCGCTCGAGCTATTTCAGGCCATCGCTCGGTTCCGCCGGGAGTGCGCATTACAGAGCCAACATAGACAAGCCACGTCCGATAATCCCGCTCCGGAAGCATCTTCTGATTTCGTAGTTTGAGGTCGTTCTGAAGCTGGAGTACATTTTCTTGAAGCATCATATGAAAACGGACTTTTTCGGTTGGATCCAATTCCTCTGGTGAAGATAGGCCTCTAGAAAATATATTAGGGACGTCTTGATGTACGACATTGGGAATGATGATTCGATCCCGAGCCCCAT
>JAJDBO010000235.1 GCA_029261305.1 Nitrospirales bacterium | reverse complement strand
CATTGGTCGAAGCCAATGCGAACAAAGATCTTTCCACGATGAAGAAGTATATGGGAGGAGACCCTCAATCAATTGGATATACCATTGGAGGACGAAAATTTGTAGGATGGGAAAAGTTTGCGAGGGTGATGGAAACCGAATTCCGTGACACTGAAGAAATCAAGATTCCCATTACCCATTTACAGGTGTCGCAACGTGGAGATATTGCCTGGTTTGCGTTGGAATTAGATTACACTCGAATCACCAGAAATCAAGACGGCCTCACGACCCACGTCATTCCGTTAAGAGAAACCGGCGTATTAGAACGACAGGAGGGAGTTTGGCAATTGGTCAATTGGCATGAAAGTATGCAGAAACCATTGCAATCCACAGCCCAAACACCTACCGCTCCTTCTACGGAACGCTCTCCCATAGAGAAGCCAAAGCAACTGACGTTAAGAGGAATCTGGGAGATCCAAGAAGAAGACAAGACCTATCAGGCCACCCTTGATGCACAAGGGAACGGGACATACACTCACAAAAATGGCGAATTTACGACGACGGAACTTGATGGCCGATTATGGTCTGGCACATGGGCACAAACAGGCAACAATCGAGAAGGCGGGTTTGAAGTACTGCTTTCTGAAGACTTTATGTCCGCCGAAGGGGTCTGGTGGTATACCCGAGTCGAAGAACACCAAAACATCCCACCACGGATGCATGGCGGCTCGTACCTCTTTACACGAGTCCCCCCCCCAACAGATCAACCCGCAAAACAGGATTCAATCAATACCCCGTCTCATGAACACATACAACAACCATAAACCACTTTACATTCTGTTGAGAAGGAGAATTTGAATGCGTCACTTGATATTGGGGCTCGCCTGCCTCTTCTTTGCTACGAACCTTGCGTTCGCACATGAAAAGAACCACAAGCATCAACAGGTTCCCACATTAGAAAAGACAAAGACCATCGTTTCGATGGAGGAGGATAAGGTCACAATTACCTTCGGACCGATAGATCTTCCGGCCGGACATGATGGTGACCTGGCCGCTAGTATGCCAAAACACTTCTTCAATATGCCGGAGTTGCGGTATATGACGGGGTACAAAGCCGAAGTCTTTACCAAAGAAGGCGGCGCCCTCCCGAAAGAGTACCTGCATCACCTGCTATTGCTTGATATGGATTCACCTAGCGTCTCATGCCCGGGAGAACCACTCTTTATGGCTGGCGCTGGCATGGAAATGACCGATACTCGGTTCCCAACCGGAAATGGTGTAAAACTCGATCCGTCGCATAAGCTCATGACCTTGGTCGCCTTCTACCATAAGGTGCCACCGACGAAAAATGTGTATGCCCGTTTTACGATGTATACCGCACCCAAAGGGGCCAATATGCTACCCTTAGAGGTGTATCAAGTCGGAGTCAATGTCGTCTGCTTTAGCAAATTTGATCAACGTCCTGTCAACCAAAGCGATGAAGGAATCAGTATTCAACCCGGGGTCCAGGTGAATACCGCACCGCTACGATTTTTGATCGATGGATGTGTCAAATTTGCCTACCCACATGGTCATAATGGCGTGCTCATGGTGGGTTTGGAAAATCGGACCCAAAATAAAACCTTACTGCGTACCGTGCCCAAAGTGGATCAAGATGGCACACTCATCGAATTCCCAATGCACCAAATCTATAACGATGGGCAGGGTTTCTCTGTCAACACCAAAGAAGATTATGAAATGGTCCTGGTCCATCATCGCCCTCTACAGCAAAAAACCGAAGCTTGGGGTATGGGCAATTACCTGCTCTACATGACCCGAGGGGAATGCCAATCACTCGCGCAAAACACCATGCCGTAATCTCCTGATAATGAAGAGGTAGAGCCAACATGTTGTTGTGCTCTGCCTCTTCACTTTTCCTCTCTGCTTCGTCCTCACAAAATTCCCGCTTCATCTTGCAACTACCTGAGTCCCTGGTTAGGATAAGACCATGACACACACACAGAATCAAACTCACTCATCCCCTGTATTCCTTCACTCGCTTCGTCTCCGAATCATTCCGCTACTCTTTGCTCTTTTAGCGTTTCCAGTTTCATCCTTCAGTCAAAACCTCGAGGCCTTTGAACAACGAGTCACTGAACACACCTTAAAAAATGGGTGGAAGTTCATTTTAGTCGAACGCCCAGTCGCACCAGTCTTTGCCTTCATGACGAGGGTAGATGTGGGATCGGCACAAGAAGGTGCCGGAGTCACCGGGCTGGCGCATATGTTCGAGCACATGGCATTCAAAGGAACGCCAAGACTCGGCACATTAGACTACGCGAAAGAAAAGCCTGCATTAGCACAACTTGAACAAGCCTATCTTGCTTATCAGCAAGCCAAATTCGATCCTCAGGCCGACCCACAACACGTTGAACAATTATTGAAAGCCTTCAAGGCCAAACAAAAATCCGCAGCGCAGTATGTCAAAAAAAATGAATTCGGGGATATTGTTGAGCGAGAAGGCGGGGTCTCACTCAATGCATTCACCAGTGCAGACGTCACCGGCTACTTTTATGCATTGCCATCCAATAAAGTCGAACTGTTCGCCTATCTTGAATCTGAACGATTTATGGAACCCGTGTTTCGGGAATTTTATGAAGAACGTGATGTGGTGATGGAAGAACGACGCATGCGAACCGAAAGCCGCCCTGTGGGACGCCTACTCGAACAGTTCACGGCCACTTCTTTTACCGCGCATCCCTACCACCATCCAGTCATTGGGTACGCCAGCGATATTCAGTCGTATACCATGACCGATGCGCAAGAGTTCTACAAAACCTATTACGTCCCTACGAACATGGTAACAGCCATCGTCGGTGACATTAATCCCAAGACGCTGATTCCATTACTAGAAAAATACTTTGGACGGATCCCTTCATCCCCAAGGTCCCCCGCACTTCGAACTATCGAACCATCGTCAACCGCTGAAAAAACCATCACGCTCAAAGATCCGTCGCAGCCGTTTTATCTTGAGGGTTACCACAAACCTTCGATGTCCCATAAGGATCAACCGGTCTTTGATGCCATCGATGACATTCTGACGAATGGTCGCACATCGAGATTTTATCGTTCATTGGTCAGAGATAAAAAAATTGCCGTGGCCGCAGGCGCGTATGGCGCATACCCTGGTGAAAAATATCCACATCTCTGGGTTGCGTATGCTGTTCCGGGCCGAGGGGTGGGTAATGTAGCAGTCCAACAGGCGATTCGAGATGAACTTGAACGATTGAAAACCGAAGATGTGACTGATGAAGAATTGGCAAAATTCAGAACACGCGCGAAAGCGAGCTTAATCTATTCGTTAAAAAGCAACCTTGGATTAGCGATGAGTCTCACCGACTACCACACCATATTCGGTGATTGGCGTGAACTATTCCGATACATCGAACGGTTTGACAAGGTCACCAAGTCAGATATTCGCCGCATCGCCAAGCACACGTTTCAGCCTTCGAATCGAGTGGTCGCCCAAATCGAAACGGCCTCCCCCACACCACCTGCAGCACAGAAACATTAAGAAAGATATAAGGCCAACCAACGATGAAAAGATTTCAACTCAACTTGATTATTTTTGTACTGGCAACCGTGGGTCTCATGACCGCGCCTGTTTCGGGCCAAGTTGAACGGGTCGACCAACTTCACTATCCGCCGCTCCCCGAAATCAAAATCCCGGAACCCACTCGAGTGGTCTTAGATAATGGAATGGTCGTTTTGTTGCTGGAAGATCATGAGTTGCCCATTGTCTCTGTATCAGCGCGAGTTCGGACCGGAGCGCGACTCGAACCGAAAGAAAAAATCGGATTAGCCAGGTTAACTGGAACGGTGATGCGTAGCGGTGGAACCACCACGCGAGCCGGCGATACCCTCGACGATTATCTTGAAGGGAAGGCCGCCTCTATCGAAACCGGCATTGGCACAACCGCCGGCACGGCATCGATGAATTGCCTCATCGAAGACTTTGAAGAAGTTGTCCAAGTATTTGTCGATGTCCTCAGAAACCCAAGCTTTGCACCAGAAAAATTGGCCATTGCCAAAAATCAAATCATGGCTGGAATCGCCAGGCAAAATGACAATCCAGACGGCATCGTCAAACGCGAATTTACCAAACTCGTGTATGGCAAGGACTCGCCTTACGCTGCTCAGGAAACCTATGCCACCATCGGCAGTATTACCCGCGAAGATCTCGCGGCCTGGCATCAAAAATACTACCACCCCAACCGCATGATCCTAGGACTCGTCGGTGATTTCAAAACAGCTGACGCCTTGGCGTTAGTAAAACGGGTGTTTGGCCAATGGCCGAAAGGGCCAGAGTTTACTGACCCTGAAGTCCCTTACCAAGCCGCGACCGAAGCCGGCGTCTACTACGTTGAGAAGAATGATATGACCCAGGCGAAAATCATCATTGGGCACATGGGACTCATTCGCATGCATCCCGATTACCATCCAGTGGTCATCACCAATCAGATTTTATCTGGATCCTTTGGGGCACGCCTGTTCTCAAGGATTCGTTCGAAGAAAGGCTTAGCCTACGATGTACATGGTGGCGTGGGCTTTGGGTGGGACTACCCCGAGTCTGCAAATTTCTCCATGTCCACCAAAACAGAAACTACCCAAGCCGGGATCGACGCCCTCATCGAGGAAGCCGATAAGATCATGAAGACCGATCCACCAACAGATGAGGAAGTACAAAACGCAAAGGCCAGCCTTCTCAACTCCTTTGTATTT
>JAJDBO010000234.1 GCA_029261305.1 Nitrospirales bacterium | reverse complement strand
TGTTCGTTGGACATAAGAATTAAATAGAAGAATTATTTTATGCGGGGTTTCGGCCCCGCGCGACGAGTCCCTTTTGTTTCGGCAAAAGGGACCAAAACCATTTCTGCCTGTGCGCAGCCCTTCAGGTTCCTTCTTCGCCTTGCCGAATCAAGATGGCTCAGAAACTCGCTGCGCTCAAACAGTCTTCGCCAGAGAGTCGGATTCGGTAAGGCGAAGAAGCTGCGCCCAAGGCAGGAGAGAAGAGTAAGACTTTAAAAATTTCAGTGATTGTGCGGAACTTATTGATCTAGTGCAAGAGTCAAACACTTGGCGGAGCCGCCGGATTTTAGGAAGTGGTCGAGGTTGACGGGGTGGGGGGTGTAGCCGCGGTCTTTCAGCATGGCCATGGTTTCTGGGCAGCCGGCTGGGAGGACGACATGGTTGCCGACGCAGACGGAGTTGCAGGCAAAGCGTTCGGCTTCGGCTTGGGGGACGACGATGCGGCGGTGTTCTTCGACACGATGGGCAATGGTGGTTTGGGCGTAGGTGTCGAACGCTGCGGGGTAGTACATGAGTTCGCCACAGCTCAAGGGGCAGAAGCATGTGTCGAGGTGATAGAATTGGCCGGTGACGAGTTCTAGTGGCAAAATTTCTTTTCCGTAAATTTCCCCCAACATGGGATATGCCTTAATGTCACTCCGTTGGCGATATCCTCCGAACCAAGTATCGGGGAATCCCAGCAAGTCTCCGGCTCCTTCAAAGTAACAATCCTTGTCCATCAAGATGACTTGATAGCCATGCTCTTTGAACCAGCGTTCGAAGTGTTCTTCTTCCCCCTGCCGTTCGGGGTGACGAAATCGACTGATGACCGCTTTGCCATCGTGGAGCACACCGGCGTTGGCCGTGAAGACGAGATCTGGTAGACCTTTGATCGGCGTCATGCGTTCGAGTTTGGCGCCAACCTCTTCTTCTAATACACGAGCCAGCTCGTGCCATTGGGCTTTACTTTTTTCTGAATCCGTGGCGTCGGACACGCGCATCCATGGATTGATCTCATACTCGATTCCAAAAAAATCTGGTGGACAAACGAGGATGCGTCCCATGGTCTTAGCCATGCCAACTGAGTTCTTGTGCTAATTGTTTGAGGAAGGAGGAGGAATCCATCACGAGCCCGACGGCTTGAAAACTGCCACGATCACTGAGTTTCGTTGGGACGGCTGGATTGATATCCACACATACGGTTGGGACTTTGGCTGGTAAACAGTTCCCCGTGGCGATGGCGTGAAGCGTAGTCGCGACCATCAGTGCGAGTCCCACTCCCGGAAGTTCCTTTCGCATGGCGGACTGAGCCTGGACGGAATCGGTGATGACGTCGGGCAATGGACCATCATCGCGAATGCTGCCAGCTAACACCATGTCCACATTTTGGCGAACGCAGGAAGCCATGATGCCGTCTTTGATTAACCCCGACTCGACGGCGTTTTTGATGCTGCCTGCCCCGCGGACTTTGTTGATGGTGCGCAGGTGATGTTCGTGGCCATGGGGCACTGTTCTCCCCGCGCAGAGGCCGTAGCCTAACGATGTTCCGTACACGCTGGCTTCCATATCATGCGCAGCGAGGGCGTTCCCGCAAAACAAGACGTGAATAAACCCTTCATCGATGAGCCAGGACAGCGCGTCACGACCACCAGCATGGACAATGGCTGGCCCTCCGACGATGAGTACTTTGGTGCCGAGTTCTTGGTCGCATGCGGCTTCACCTTGGGTCAGGGCTTTTTGCCGATTGTCACGAATCATTCGCATGCGTTTGGCCACATCGGTGATGATATGCTGATGCGGTCGTTCCGACGACACCTGGGCTTCCATGAACGCAAACACATCTCGTTCTTTAGGCCGCTCCAAAGGAAAGACTCGAACGCCGTTTCGACCGGTAATAATCATTTCCCCTGCTTTAACTTCGGCCATAGGCACGGTACACGCAGTTGGAGGATCGAGGGTCACGCGAATTGCCAAGTCCATTTCGATGTGCTCAACATCGATCCACTGATTATTGATACGCACTTGAGTAGGTAGGTGTGAGGTCGCATAAAAGGCATCAGGCAATACCCCATTTTGTGGGGCTGGCGCTAGAGTGCAATTCGCAACTGTTTCAACCACTGCCCCATGAGGTTGAATCGCTTGCAGGATTTCATCGAGCAGTTGGGGCGAGTCTCCCTGCACTTTGATTTTAGTTAACGACGACTCCTCGCGAGTGGCTCCCACTTTCATTTCATTCATGTCAAAGGTCCCACCCATCTGGAGAATGGTGTCGAGTACCTTCGCTAAAATGAGCGAGTCAATGATATGTCCTTCAAGCGTGACAGTTTCGGTTGCCATAGTCATATTCTACACCTTGCGGAGATGAATAGTTATGTCTCTTCAATCGGCAAAAACCTCCAAGAAATTAAGAGAATCATGAATTTTCGCTAGTCCCTACATGTGGCGGGTGGTATACTAAGCTCATGCGAAAGGGATTCTTGAAAAAATTACTGATAAGTGTTGGGGGCTTGTCGGCGTGGTGTGGCGGCAGTGTCCTTTTTGCTGCGGCGACCATTGGAGTATTTAGTGGCTTTACGGATCATATCTCCGAACAAATCAAAAAAGACAAAGTGGAATTTGCTGCCGCGGAAAGTTGCACCGTGTGGCATTATGAAAAATTGAAGAAAAAGCCGATTGTTCGTCCAGAGGTAGAAACAATTTCTTTCCAATCCATTGATCAAGGTTTGGATACGAGTCCTTGCCCAATGGACTATCCGGACGGCATCAATGGTGCGAGGGCTGCCTTTGCCAAATGGCAATCGTCATTATCACTCAGCCTGACGTTTTATCAATTCGCCTTGGTGGGTGACCGAAACGACGATGGAGAATATGATTCTGTCGAACTCCAAGATGTTTCGGAATCGTTAGGAGTGAGATTTTTAGGGCAGGAAGAGACGTTTCAGTATTTGGCTAATCTCAATGGGAAGTTTGATGTTGTTCGTGAAACTGTGGAATTTTCCGTGTTGACCGATGGCCTGCAGACGTTGTTCACCAAAGGCTATCGTTTAACACCTTCTGACCAAGACGCCTTAAATAAGGTAGCTGGGCAACAACCTTCTTAACGCACAAAATCTCTTTCGACGTTTTTTTCTTTTCTACCCCATCCTCTCCACCGCTTCTCTTGACCGACTTCTGACGGTCTGGTCCCAGTCCTCTTTCATTGTATGTTCCAGCTTGGCTTTGGCTTCGGTTGCGCGCATGCGACCTAATGCAAGGGCTGCACTGCTGCGGACATAGGCAAAGTCGTCTTCCAGGGCTTTCATCAACAGGGGAACACTCTCTCGATGCTGAATGACTCCAAGGTGGCTTGCGGCTATACCTTTCATCCGATGCTGTTTATCACCAAGAGAGCGCTTGAAGGTATGGATCAATACTTCGGCGATACCCTTTGAAATGCTTTCTAACCCATCTGGTTTGTAATTGTTCAGTTCGATCAATTCTATGGCCAAATCGAAACGTTTTTTGGGAGACTTTTCTTGACTGAATCGCTGAATGAGGAGGCCGCGTCGTTTGAGTATGTTTTTATTGCGCTTAAAATTTCGGATACTCATCCAAAGTCCGAGTGTTGCGACAAACGTGAGAAAGAGAACGGGCAAGACTTCATCAATAACAAAGTCCTGGGTATCAAAATCGAGATGGTTCCATGTCCAGGCCGCGCCGACGATGATAATCAGGAGAATGAGCACCGTGGTAATATTGGCTTGGCCTCGGTGGTTGGCGATCGATCTGTGAAGCAGGTGAGCAGGCATAGGTCAGGTTGTTAATGAGTTAGAAGTCATTCATTACGCTCGACGATGGCTAAGAGTCGGTTAAAGCGTTCGGCTTGTTGGTACTCATCACGTTTTTGGTAGATGGTCACGAGGTTTCGAAGCATTCGAGCGAGTATCTGTTCGTTTGGGATAGGATCCAAATAGTGGCTGTCAAAATCGACGCCATAGTCCTGTAAAAACTTTGCACAGTCATGTTGCGAGAGGATCACTCCTTGATTAAAACAATCGATAAACACCGGTTCTGCCTGTAATCGCACGATGAAATGTCCCGGCATTCCAACCCCGACCACAGGGACATTGAGGCGTTGGCCGACCAACAAGTACAGCACGGATAAACTGATAGGAATGCCCACACGGTGGTCTATCACTTGGTGCAAAAAACTATTGTCTGGATCGTAATAGTCTTGGGTGTTGCCTTTGAAGCCGAGTTCCTTGAACAAGTGCTGGTTGATCATCTGAATGGCTTGTCGTGGATCCATTCCAGGTTCGCACCGTTGTTTTAGGATCGTGGCCATGTCCTCAATTTGCTGTTGATAGGCTTGGATATCTAGATCTGGGTAGGCAGCTTGAGCAATAAGAAAGGCGCCCGTTTCTAGATCGGTTGATTCGGTCGGTGATGTGGTCAGGGCTTTGAGTGATTGCTCAATGTCGGTGAGCCGGATATCAGCGATTACGGATTTGATGCGATCTTGCAGTGTGTCGTCATGCAGTGTTCCTTGCGCTTGGGTCAGAAAAGGTAAGGCTGGTTGGCCAATTACCACAAGTTGCTCATGGATCGTCTGTGCGATATGGGTGTCTTGATCAGACAGGAGATGGATGAGGGCGTTGATCTGGCTTTCCGAAAATTCAGCGCAAGCCAACGGTTGGATCTTCATGGCACACAATTTCATTGATTCGCATTGAATTAACCTATGGCCTTCTGGAATGCTTTGGCTCCACCGTATAAGCAAATGGCATCAAAAATTGCCAGGATGACCAAGGCCATGGCGACTTGCGGGATAGCAGCTTCCCAGCCGGTGATAATGAGGGGACGGACGGCATCGATGACCCACGTCATGGGATTGAGAAACGCCATCGCTTGCATCCATCCAGGCATGGCTGACAGGGGAACCAGCGCTGAGCTGAGAAAAATCATGGGCAATGAAAGAAAGCCGAGCATTGAGAAAAAATCTCCATGGCTTTTGACGGAAAATGCCATGGCCATTGAAATGGCGGTCAGCCCAATTCCAAATAACATGCCGATCACCATGATCACCCCTATACCCAAGAGTCCGGTGATCGGAGTGACGCCAAATAAAAACGCGATGCCTAAAATCACCAGGATCTGCATGCCGGTGATAGCCATGACAAACAAATATCGGCTGAGAATCACCGAGGTTCGGTGAATTGGGGTGGACATCATGCGTTCTAAAAACCCATTCTCTTTATCGAACAGCAAGTCCACACCGCCGGCTAACCCGTTATTCAGGACGGTCATGACGACGACGCCCCCGGCAAGAAAGCTCATGTAATTGGGGGCTTGGAGCACTTCGATGTCGGCGGCGCGTTGAAAGAGACTGCCAAAAAATATCAGCCAGAACAGCATGGGCTGGACCAAGGTGAACAGCATGCTGAATTTTTCTCGACTGAGGCGACGAACCCATCGTAAGGTCAGGGCCAGGACTTCTTGTTTGTAGTGTGGGAAATTCATGATATTTTATTGAGTGTGGCAGGGGAAATGGTGCTACTCCTCTACAACCTCTGGATATTCTCCTTTTAGGGCATGACCGGTAAACGAGACAAACACATCATCCAGCCTTGGCCGATGATACTCAATGCCATCTATTTGGCAATCAATTCGATTGGCGACATCAAGGACCCCGGGGAGAGATTTTTCCGGTGACTCAACACGGATATCCAAGCCATTGTCAATTCTACGGATATCTCGAACGTAGGGAAGGGTTTTCACTCCCTCGCTGAGCTGGTCAAGTTTCTCAACCTGGCTTTCTTTG
>JAJDBO010000233.1 GCA_029261305.1 Nitrospirales bacterium | reverse complement strand
TTTGATCTGAGGCCTTTGATCGACGTGACATTTCATGTCAGGAGGTTTTTTTGATGGCTGATCTTTCAAACACCTCATTGCCCTTGTTACTCGCTGGTCCGATTCTTCGACGGACTGATCCCACCTGTGTGAATGTGTGGCTGGCCACGAGCCGGGCCGTGTCTGTAAAAGGTTTAGTCTGTGGATCCGCTGCGGAACCTCTTGGGCTGAGCGGTCAACATCTTCAACGATTGGAAACCGTTCAAGTTGGAGGGAATCTTTTTATTACCCTGTTAGCCATCACACCGCTTTCCGGCACTTTCCCCATAGACGAATTGTTGATGTATGACGTGACCTTGGATGGTCAAAACCTGAAACAGCTTGGTCTTACCCAGGAACAGACGGGGGTGGTATATCCAGGGATGGACCTCCCATCTTTTTTTATTCCTTCGGTCCTTCGTACGCTTCTTCATGGATCGTGTCGGAAACCTCATGGGAAAAAACCCGAGACCAGGTCCGAGTCACAGTCAGGAATGCCCCAATCGGGTGAGTCTGACGATGCCTTTGCCAGGGCTGATGCGTTGTTTCTTCGTCACTCTCGTAGTTTAGCGGACCGTCCGGCGGCCTTATTTCTCACCGGAGATCAAATCTATGCGGATGATGTGGCGGGGCCGCTAAGCCGGTATCTATTAGCGCAAGGCGATCGACTTATGGGTGGGTGGGTGGAGGATATTCCCGGCCTCGATCCTGTTCGTTCCATTCCTCTCTACGCACGGCGAGATGCCCTCCGAGGGAAGCAAACTCTTTGGAGTAAGGTGAGACCGCTCTTTGGTCTTAAACCAAAGAATGCGCCTTCTGAACTCACGTCTGATTACTCTCTCAATCATTTACTGACCTTTGGGGAATATGCGGCCATGTATCTTTCTGTGTGGAACCCAGACTTCTGGCCTCAGTTGTTGCCTGAAGCCGATGCGTCCATTCCTGAACAATATCAGGAGAAATATGCGGAGGAGCGCGAAGCCTTAGAGGTATTTCAACGTGGTCTTCATCAAGTCAGACGAGTTATGGCGAATGTGCCGACCTATATGATTTTTGACGATCATGAGATTACCGATGATTGGAATTTGACGAAGACTTGGCATGACAAGGTCTACGGGAATTCCTCAGGTCGTCGAATCATTGCGAATGGTCTGGCTGCCTATTGGGCGTTTCAAGGGTGGGGCAATGCTCCTGATCATTTCCTGAAGGCGTTTGTCGATGAGGTGTCGGCGCACCTGTGTGACCAAGGACAATCGGACCAACTGGCGCAACGTTTTGATACGTGCTTGTTAGAAGATTTTCATCATTGGGGCTATGCCCTTCCCACCACACCTCCTGTGGTGGTGGTGAATGCTCGGACTCAACGACATTTCGATTCAACGACAGGCCCGGCGCAGTTGATGAATGATGTGGAGTTGACACGAATGAAAGCCGAATTCGATCGGTTGGGCGAGGGGCAGGGGGACCAAGTGCTCTTGGTGTCTCCCGCACCGGTGTATGGTTTCGAGCCCATTGAAACTCTGCAAAAAATTGGCACGTCCTTTGGTCTTCCAGCCTGGCAACTCGATCATGAATCTTGGATTGCCAATCGGGAAGGGTTTGGGGCATTGATGCGATGTTTGGTGCAAGAGTTGGGTATCAAGAAGTGTGTGGTGTTGTCCGGAGATGTGCATTATGGATTTAGCACGCAGGCGCAGTTCCATGGATATGACGGTACGATTGAGGTACGACAGCTGACGAGCAGCGCCATGAATAATTCACCGAAAGGAGGTGGGCTTCTTCGAATATTGGGGGCCTCCGGAGGGCGCACCGAACATCGGATGGGGCTCTATCCGTTTGCCAGTCGGATGATGCGGCTGTCTCGGCCTCTTTGGGAGCTTCTTGTTCGATGGGAACTGATGGACTTTGATTCAACCACTCCAGGCTTTTGGACGGATCACGTCCAGGGCATTGTGCCGCGTGATGATAACCAGCTTCTCATTCAAAAGGGGAATATCGGCGTGATTCATCTTGGTAAACCAGGCCTGGAAAGTAATATCGTACATGAACTGTACACCACTGGAAGAACTCGTCGGTTTATTTTGTAGCATGGGGAACAGTTCTTGACTTCATACCCTTAATTTTCTGGAGATGTCTCATAGTCCGCCTTCTTCGAATCCACGTTGAGAACGCGGTCTCCCATGTCATGAATCGGGGCCGCGGGCGGCAACGGATTTTTCAACAACCCGCCGCTGACCAGGCCTTTCTCCATACCCTCGCCGATCACCTTCCGGTCGGATCATTTCTTTCCCCTCGTGTTCTCGGGGTGTGTGTCCTTCCTCTTCAGTCTCCTTTTATTGACTCAATTTTTTAAATATCGCCTTTGTGAAATCCTTGCCTATTTCCCCGAATGTCTTCTCCGATTCTTTGCTCTCTTTTCCTAGAAGCTCTGCAGTTAAGTGGCTTGAAGGGTTATGAACGGCTGCTGCGACTTTGAAGGCATCGAGAACACTTTGGGGTTTGGCTGAATCTTCTGGTTTTAATTCTGACGTAGAGGTCTTTTGGCTATTTTCTTCGACTTTTTTACCAATGCCCAGAGCCCGTACCATCTGCATCACTTGGGAGATATTTGAAAATGCACGATACCAAAATGGCCCGCCAAGTCCCATGAGCACACCTGCAACTACACAAAGAACGATCCACCGTATGAAAGCGAGCCACCCATCTGTATTATCAATTGTCCAAGACTTGGTCTCCCAATCGAAGTGCCCGACCTCCTCACACACCGAATCCATTTTCCTGCCGGTATCGGTCATAACATTTTTTGGACAGTATGGAAAAAATTTATAGCCGATTGGCAATTCCCCTGCTTGTAACTTTTCCACCTTTTTTTGAAGAGCGGCAGCCGCGACTTTCATTTCCTGAATAACCTGAGGATTATTGAGAGTAACCGTTGGCTTGGGATTTTCCTCAGTATTGGACTCAATGTTTATCTCACCATTTTCTTTGACCTCTACGTTGGCCTCGGGTTGGGTTTTTTGCCCTTTGTCCTCAGCCTGTTTAATAACCATTTCAAGCTTTTCAACAGCTTCTTGGTTTTCCTTAGCAACCTCATTCGCTTGTTCGATCAAACCGGATCTGAGGTCTGGATTTTCGATCAATGTCGTGATTAGTCGACCGGCATCGATATTGACTGCCAAGGCAAGGATAATTCCCACCACTATTGATAATGAGCGGGCACGTGAGTCCAGAAACTCTTTTGCAGTTCTTCCCAGTCTGTCAAAAGTTCGTGCAAAGTCGGTAATCAATAAATCAATCTGTTGTTCTCCTACCTCAACAATGGCTTTCCCAACCTCTGTGCGGCCCAAACGTTCGGCAAAGGCCAACGGCGTGAGCTTATCAATTTGATTTCCATACAACTTTTCCCCTTTTTTATACTTTTTAAATATTTGATAATTTTTATATTTGGAGACATCTTCTACAGCGCTTGCCATTGGGTTAAAGGTCAATTGCTTAATAAACTTGTCACGCTGGTCTATCTTCTTCTTTTCTTCATTTTTTTCCTTGCTCGCAGCACATAACGGGTCTTTCAAACGGGGCCATACGATCTCATCGAAAAAGTACCCAACAATTTGCCTGAGCTGCATACTTCGTGATTGTGCCAATCGATGAATAAACTCGACAATACTCGTGACAATAGTTGAAAAGATTATCATGGCAACAGCAAACGCCATTGCAGCTTCCAACATGACCATGTTTGTTCCTCCTTTGCGAATCAGTTTCTTTCAGAAGTATTGCAGAAGCTATGCCATAAGCCTCTTTTTAGATATTTAGTGAATGGAAACTTTAAGCCTTTGAAAGAAAATAAGAAATGGAAAATTTTATATGAGGAAGAGGAGAAAGTGTGTCTGTGCAGAGCAACAGGGGAATTGAAACTGTATCTGAACAGATACAGATGTGTATCCGTTTGTTTAAGTAGGTGAGGAGTAAATGGTTACAGTTGATTTCTGAGAAAAAGGTATTCAATCAAGTCTTGGTTTCATATACACGAGATCTGCGTTGGGCCCCAAGCACTGGGACCAAGGCAAAGATTGAGGTGTTCTAAGCCCATATTCTAATACGAAGCGCTCTCTTGTATCCTTCGGTCACAGTTAGCCTGAACGGCGTTGATGGGGAAGAGGGATGGAGAGTGTGACAAGGAAAGTTGAGGAACAACAACTTGAAGTCAGATTTTGTTAGGCCTTTACTTTCCTTCTGACTGTCTCGTACACGTATACAATCGAATTTAGAAATCGACGGACCAATTGATGGACCCGCGCCATCGCTCTCGTGCCTGCGGACCGTTCAACGATTGATAGATGGGCTGTCCATGCTCGATGACAATCTTCTGTCCCTTCAGCAGATCGAAGATTGCGCCTTTTGGAAGGGCCGAAAAGCTGATTGTCGTTCCAGTCGATATGATGATCTTTTCTCCGCCGAAATTGTTCGGGTCTGCGGCGGGTGTGGGAAAGATCGGGCCCGGAAAGTTTTCGTCGGTGCCTGAAATTTTCCCACTGATTTCAGTGTTGAACCTGACGAAGGGTTGGAACCACGGGGAAGGATGCGCTGCCACCGAAGCCATGATGATCAGTCGATTGCCCAGCCGGTAGCCACGCGAGTTCCTTCCGGTTCGAATTTTTCCGTGCGCACGAAGACTCCAACTGACTGACCCGAGTGGTTTTGTGTAGGCCGACCCGAGTGGCCCCGTGGTCCCTTGATAGCCAGCGCCGAGAATCATGTCCCACGTTCCGGACCCAATCTGCATGGTAAATGGCAGTTGATTCTGAGTCCCCGGAGCAGGCGTATCTCCCTTTTCACGAATCGAGCCTGTCGGAATGCTGAATCCCGCATTCAACACGATGGAATACTTTTTAGTGCTCAGCATGCGAAACGATCCCCCCACACCGATATCACCCAATCCCTCGGATCGAATGGTGAAGTCGCTGAAACTCGGCCCACCGATGATCGCGTGATGGCCGGACGACTGGAGGATATAGGGGATTGTCATCTGCGCCGTGATCCATTTATTCAGGTCAATCGCAAACTCGAACGAATGCGCTTCCTGAATGATGGCATCTTGAAGAATCGGAAAGGTCACTCCGTTGGCCGGGCCGATCAGCGCGGAGTCTGAAATATTGTTCGTCCCGTTGCGAAACCCGTTGAACTCCGCACGGACATAGCTGTAGGAGACATGTAAACGGCTTGGGTTCCACCAGTTGCCCGATTGTTTGGTCTCCGAATCTTGCTCGACAACTGTGACTTCCATCAACTCCGAGAGGCTCATATCCGTGAGGTCTGCCGGAACGGATTGGGCGTTCGCATACCCAGGAGGTATCATCAGCAATAATGCCAACAGGCAGATGAGAAAAACGGATTTTCGATTGCTCACCATCGGATTTCTTCTGCATAGAACGAGAGTAGCGTTAACGGTTTTCTTGAGTGGACAGGAAAGGACTAACTGTAGTCACTCTCATGGAGAGTTTATCGGCAATTGCGGATAATGGCTTAAGCTGATTTCTCTTCTTGGAGGTTTGTCTACTATCCTGCGGGTCCCAGAAAAAGACGAAATTTTCTGGAAAAGGGGGGAGGGGCAATAAATGGGAGAAAGTTGTACTTCCGCCTTATTCCTTTCCCGTCTTCAGTGTGATGTCGATGACCATGTCGTTGGCTAGCTGTTCGAGAGCTGTGCGGATTTGTTCGAACCCGACTCCGGCGGGTGGGACCAGTTCGGCCTCGGCGCGAAAGAGTCGCTCTCCTGACATGGGCGCACTTTCGATGACGGTCCGGAGTTCTTGCATGCTGACCCCAAGGGCCGCCAAGGTCCGCGAAATCTCCTGCACGATCCCTGGCCGGTCCTGTCCTACCAACTCGAGACGTAATGATTCCCGGTGGTCAACCACCGCAAGTGTCCAATCACTATCGACGACACTGACAGCCAGGCCTCGGTCTTTTAGCGTAGGAAGCGCAGAGATGAGCCCATCTGCGAGATCCTCCTGTATGTGAATCTGGACGACTCCCGCGAAATGGCCGGCTAAGCGGGCCATGCGGCTTTCGTCCCAGTTTCCTTTGTGATGGGCAATTAAATCTGCCAGTGCTTCAACCAGGCCCGGTTGATCTTTGCCGATGACCGAAAGAACCAGCGCGCGCGCCATATGTCTATGTCCCCCCAAAAAAAGAATTGGTTATTTGAATATTGATTAGGATGCGGTGTTGAGCCCTACTCCATGTGGTTTATTTGATTTGCCGATTAAAGCTACCAGGGTTGGTCCCTTAAAGGAAGGAATTTTGGTGAAAAGTGATTGGGTTTTATATCAGGACGGCCTAAGGGAAGGAATTAAATCTTTGGTTTGGGGGGCACCTCGCCAGGAGTTGACTATTCAAATGGCAGGACCTATGGGCATTGATAATTCTTGGGTGGGTCGCCATGCGTAGCTTAGCCCGGAATCCCCTGTTCCACGATCTACTGATGATGAGACCTTTTTTCAAATGTTTATGTCGTGAAAAGGAATTTATTGCCGACCTGCTATTGTTCAATTTTTCTGGAATTCTTCTTCTTCGGTCCTGAAAAATTTCTCTTCCCTTGGGGGTGGAACCCCCCTCTTCTCTTGACTAACCCCTAGGGTGGAAGCTAATGTATGCTTCCTTTGGCCTATTGGACCTAGGCTTATGGGTCCTATGGGATTTTTTGCGTCTTAACCCCTGGATTTTTTGGGAAATTCTTGTGACGCCTTTGGCAGATAAAATTGCTTCTTGGATCCAAGAAGCCGGCAGACCCATCACCTTTGCACGGTTTATGGCCATGGCGTTGTATGACCCAGATCACGGGTATTATACGACGGGCGGTAATCGTGGTCGAACCGGCGATTCCTCTTCACCTATAGGTATGGAAGGCGGGGATTTTTACACGGCTCCCTGTGTTTCTCCCTTTCTCGCCAAATCTCTTGTTCGTCAATTCCAAGAAATCGATGCGTTACTCGCATACCCTCCTGAATTTAGTCTTCTTGAAATGGGGCCTGGAGAAGGCCAGTTGATTCATGATGTGATCGATGAAATCGCGCGGCTTGATCCTGGGCTGTTCAGTCGGCTTTCTGTGATTTTAGTCGAGCGAAGTCCCTACCTTCGAGCGCTTCAGGAACAAGCATTAGGAGCTTATTCCTCAAACATAAAAATTAAATGGATCTCAGGTCTAGGCTCAATAGATGACGAATCATTCGTGGGAGTGGTGGTTTCGAATGAATTAGTAGATGCCTTCCCTGTGCATCGAGTGCAGATGGAATCTGAAGGCCTGAAAGAAATCTATGTGAATTATGTGGATGGCCAATTTGTTGAGCATCTCGATGAGCCTTCCACTGATTCGTTGTTGGATACTCTCAAAGCCTTAGATGTGGAGTTGCCGGACGGGATGACGACGGAAATCAATGTGAATGCCATCGAATGGATGCAGCAAGTGGCTCGTGTGTTGCGTCGCGGGGTCGTGCTTACAATCGATTATGGGCATACCAGTCAGGATTATTTTTCTCCCACGAGAAAAGACGGAACGTTAATGTGTTACTACCGTCATACAGTGACAACCAATCCTTATGACCGCATTGGCGAACAAGACATGACCGCGCATGTGAACTTTTCCAGTTTGGCTCAGGTTGGTGCCTCCGCTGGACTCACTCTGACTGGTTTTACGAATCTGATGCATTTCTTCATGGGTTTGGGGATTGATGAAATGGTGGCTGGTTATGCACAAGAATCTGATGAGGTGAAAGCGGCCATTGAGTTATTGCGCCCTCAAGGCATGGGCACCACGTTTAAGGTGCTAGTTCAACATAAAGGCTTGGAAGCTCCCAACCTTCAAGCGCTCAGACATCGACCGTTTTTTGATGGCGTGCTGACTTCAGCGGAGTGTAAGGCGTAGGGCCTGTTATTTTTTGGGTTCCAAGGGTGACTGCCAATGGGTAGTGAAGCGGTTCCATTAAATTATATTCCAATTGCTATCTTTGCTTTGATTGCGATGGCCTTTGGCGTGGTCTCCCTCGTGGCAGGATATTTTGTACGGCCCAGTCGGCCTTACCGCGCGAAGCTCCTTCCTTATGAGAGCGGCAGTCCGTTGTTTTCGGATGCTCGCATTCAATTTCCCATGCGCTATTACATCATCGCGATGCTGTTCGTGATTTTTGATATTGAAATTGTTTTCATGTTCCCATGGGCCGTGGCGTTTAAGAAGCTGGGGCTATTGGGTCTCATTGAAATGGGATTGTTTATTGCCATCCTCGTGGTTGGCTATTGGTACGCTTGGAAAAAAGGTGCGTTGGAGTGGGACTAGATACGAGATACGAACGACGAGGTTGTATATATGGGAATGCTTGAACGACAGTTTGAAGCGAATGTTCTGACCACCAATCTTGATTATTTGGTGAGCTGGTGCCGGAAGTCGGCTATGTGGCCGATGACGTTTGGCTTGGCGTGTTGTGCCATTGAGATGATTGCGTCGGTGTCTTCTCGATACGACATTGATCGGTTTGGGGCTGGTGTGTTTCGGGCATCGCCGAGACAATCTGATGTCATGATTGTTGCAGGAACGGTGTGCCGAAAGATGGCGCCGGTGATTCGGCGAATTTATGACCAAATGTCTGAGCCGCGTTATGTGATTTCTATGGGATCCTGTGCGACGTCGGGCAATCACTACAATAGTTATAGTGTGGTGCAGGGAGTGGATCAGATTGTGCCAGTTGATGTATACATCGCCGGCTGTCCTCCACGGCCAGAGGCGTTAATTGATGGGCTGCTTAAGCTCCAAGAGAAAATTCAAAAAGAAAAAGTGTTTGTAAAATAACGGATCACGAAATTTATGCATCGCGTACTTGAATCATTGCAAGCGAAATTTCCTTCCGCAGTGTTGTCCGTGACCGAGGATGAAAAGCGAGGGGACCTCTCCGCCAAGGTGCGTGCGAAAGATATTCTAGAG
>JAJDBO010000232.1 GCA_029261305.1 Nitrospirales bacterium | reverse complement strand
TCCGTATTCCATCGGCTCAGAGTCGCCGTCACATCCACAGTGTAGCCACCAACGGCCACGGTATTTCCTGTTCCGGCTTCAACTAAGGGCCCAAGCTCCTCGGCTTGCACATCTGGATCCGCCCCAAACTCATTAAAGGTCACATTTTCTACCCAGCCCACCGCCGATTCGTATACATCGGCAGCCGGTCCCCCATTAAAGACTTGAAGCGTCAGGGTCGCTGATTGAATCGTCGCCCCCACGGGAATTTGTTCCACCGCACTGCCAAAGATATTGTCAAAACGCACTAAGGCAGATTTGGATTCGGTCACACTCCATTTCCCCATCGGCCGATGAGCACTATGTGTCGTAGGCGAGGCCCCCCGAATGAAGGTATCCTGCGTTCCCACATACCCATTGGCCCCTTCTTGAAAAGTGAGGGTCACAGGATCTGAGGGTGGAGTTATACTATCAAAGGCGGCCGACACAGTTTGCGCTTGATCCAAGGTCACAATACAACTACCGGTACCACTACATCCGGCACCACTCCAACCACCAAACAAGAACCCTTCATTCGCCGTAGCATTCAACGTAAGGGTAGTACCAAAATCAAAAAAAGCTACACAATTCGTGGTACAGTTCAGAGCATTGTCATCAGTAATGACCCCGCTTCCAGTCCCAGCAAACACTATGGAAACCGGTTGTTGGCCTTGAAAAATCGCCGTAACTTCATGAGTTTGATCCATGGTGACCATGCATGTGCCTGTTCCACTGCATCCAGCGCCTGTCCAACCCGAAAACACTATGCCGCTCGCTGGCGTCGCACTTAAGGTCACCACAGCATTCAGGTCATAATCATGATTACAGACACCTGGGCAGTTGATTAATCCTACATCGCTTGACACCACCCCACTCCCATTCCCCGAAAGGATCACCGCGAGTGCTCTTTGACCGGAAGGATTCACACTTTGGACTGCGGCATAGGCATCGAGTAATCCATGGCCTGAGTCCTGGTCAATTCCTGGGACTTCAATATCAAGAGCTGTTGATTCCAAAGCCGTACGAATTTGTGCGTTGCTTAAAGAAAGATTTGCTGACTTGACTAACGCGGCAATTGCCGCAGCATGCGGCGCAGCAGCAGAGGTACCAAAAAATGGTTGGAAGCCAGGCGTTGATGTGGTGACTCCGTCGGCAGCGGCAATATCCGGTTTTTGTCTGACAAGCCCACCCGTGGCACTGAGGTTGCCTGGAGTCACTTCACTCCCATCAGCATGATAAAATATCCGACGAGGTCCATCAGAACTGAAGGTTTCCACCGGGTTGCTGAGCCCGCCGGTAAAGTCGCCCCCGCCCGCCGTGGCAACGTTGACCGCTGCGACACCAAAGGCTTCGGCAGCAGCAGCATGACCTAAGGTTTGTCCATTCGTAGCAAATTCTAATTCGCCGCGATGAGTATTTAAATGCAAATACCGATCCTGGGCACCATTATTCCGCACCACCATTAATCTCGTGTTCAAATGATTGGCTAGGCGGGAATCAATAAATTCCAGAGGATCTTGAACACCCGTTTGACTACTGGTCGAAGCGGCTAATACCGTTGTTCCGCTGGGATCCAACAGAAACAAATCATAATCATTATTTGAGGCACCAGGGAGATCGGACCACCACAGAATCACCCAATTCGGCGGATCATCGGTAATTTGGTTCGTCGCAATTCCTCCACCAAAATCATGGGCTTTGTCACCAGGATTGAAGGTGGGGTGGGAAATTACGCCGGGAATATCCATTTCAGAGAAATTACCTTCCCAGACTCCTGCGCGGTTATCATTGACATTGCCGGAATTCCCCGCCGAGGAAAAAAATAAGACGCCGCTGGCCGTGACATCATTGACAGCCGAGGCAACAGTTCCATCAATGAATGGGGGTTCTGAAAAATAAAAGACATCGTCCACAATGATATCAGCCCCCGCATCACGTAAAGCCAAGATATTATTGGCAAACTGTTGTTGGGTGCTAAATGCAGTGGCAAATAACAAATCGGCGCCAGGCGCCAAATCATGCACGATCTCCAACATGGCGGTGCCTTCACTTCCGGATCCGCCTTGCCCGGGTAGGACCGTTACATTGATCGGCAGATCTCCTACTCCTTGAAGATGAGAGAGATTGTCTACGCCATCTGACATCACGCCCACTGTGACGCCTGAGCCATCCACCCCAAACGTGCTACGCCCGAGCTCACTGCGATGTGCCTGGTCTCCTTCGGACACATCGGGCAGAGGATGAGAATTCGTAATGGCGTGATCACCTGGCCGAATAAATTGTACTTGGGGGAGGAGAGCCAGGGATTCTAATTGCGAAAGAGGAACTCGTGCGTGAATGGCTCGATGTTTGGGATAACTCTTTAGATTGGTTCCACCCATGGCTTTAATTTGCCCGATAACGGAGGGGGAGACATCCGCACGAATGAAAATGTCGGTGGTTTCACCGGAATGGATTCGCACTCCGTTTAATAAACGCTGGATCCCTTTTGCTACAGATCGCCCCATTCGCATATTCCTTGCGTGCAACAAATGGGAGCTGATTTTCTTTTGGGAAGGAGTTCGTTGTGATTTTTCCGTCAATAACGCTTGGATTTGGTTGAGAGCTTCTAGAGAAAGTTTTGGAATATCAGGTTGAGCAGAAGCAGGGACTACAGGTAAAACCCACAATAACAAGGAAGCCAGGAAAATTTTCAGAGGAACAGAGATCGCTTTGAATTGGCTATTCCTCAATGAGGTAACGCCATGGCTCCAACTCGTCTGTTTGGGCTTCCATAAAAAAGGCATTTCTCCCCTATTTTTGAAATAGCTGTAAAAAGGACTGTTAAGACCTCCCATCCATGGGAAATAATTCCATCCGTGGTTTTCAATTTGATAAGTGCACTAAATTCCATCATAGAATATCAGTACAAATATACGAGGAACATACGCCAGATTGCGTAAAAAAAAAACATTTTTTTTGGTTTTGACCACTGAAAATTGCACCAGACACTGACGAGACAGGACTTTTTGCCAACTGTGTTGGCTTTCCCTAGGAAAAATCAGCTTAATTTTTTTTGGGTAGCAGACTTTGAGAGTTTAAGCATTTCCGAGGCAGCTTTTTTCACGGTATCCGTCGGTTGATCGCCCCCAAGCATACGAGCGATTTCGCTCTTTCGCTCAGCCAAATCAAGTGGTGCCACCCTGGTTGTCGTTCGATTTTGGTCCACGAGTTTTTCCACCATAAAATGTTGCATCCCTTGTGAGGCGATCTGAGGAAGATGGGTCAAGCAAAAGACTTGATGAGATTGACCGAGTGCCAAAAGACGCTGCCCCATCTCAGCAGCCACATCCCCACCAACTCCAGTGTCGATTTCATCAAACACTAACACTGGAATCTGGTCGACATCCGCCAAAACTGTTTTCATCGCTAACATCAGTCGTGAGAGTTCTCCGCCTGAAGCCACGCGCCCAAGAGATTGGACAGTCTCCCCTGGATTGGCGCAAAACAAATATTCCACACGATCAATTCCAGTCCCACTCATTGGCCTCTCTTCAGAAAATTCCCCAAACTGTACTTCGAACCGTGTGTGCTGCATTTTCAAGGCGGCCAATTCTTTCATCACCCGCTGTTGAAGGTTCTGAGCTACTTTCTTACGAGACACCGACAGGGCCTTGGCCTTTTTTAGAGCTTCCTGATGGGAATTCATTACACTCACTTCTAAAGCCTCAAGGTGATGATCCAAATCAGATATCTGAGATAATTCGGTCATGATCGTATCCCGTTTCTCAATCAATCCGTCCAGAGTTTCGTGATATTTTTTCTTAAGACGTTGGAGAAGGGCCAACCGCTCATCGATTTCCCCCAAACGTTGAGGATCATGCTCGATTCCATCCCGATAATCGCGACAGATATGAGCCAGTTCCTCCATTTGCGCACTGGCTCCCTCGACCATATCACTCCAAGGCTTGACCGAAAGATCAATATCTTTCAGTTCTTGCACAACACGAGTAAGGTCTTGAAGATGGGATAAAATGGAAGCTTCTTGCTCATACAACAGGACATACGCCTGGTTGGAAAGATCAGACAACGTCCCACTATTTTGGAGACGACGATACTCTTGCAACAATGTGTCTTCTTCTCCAGTCACCAATTGTGCGTGGCTCAATTCCGCATACTCAAATTGCAAAAACTCTTCACGGCTGGCTCGATTTTTCGAAAGTTCCCGAAGTCGATCCAATTCATCCTGCTGGGTTTTCCAAAGGTCAAAGGCCACTTCATACTCTGTCCTTTTGGGAATAAGGCCCCCAAACGCATCGACTAGCTCCAACTGAATCCGAGAAGCAAGTAATGATTGTTGATCATGCTGACCATGGATATCCAGCAAGAGTTGCCCAAGCTCTTGGAGTTGATGCAAAGGAGTTGCGGTCCCATTGATATAGGCACGATTTCTTCCTGACCGAGAAAGTACCCTCCGAATCAGCAGTTCATCAGAATCAGAAATGGCAAGATCGAGAGATTTCAACCAATCCTGCACAACCAAAGTCGTCGACACAGAAAACACGGCTTCGAGACTGGCCTCTTCAGATCCACGACGAATTTGCTCACCCACGGCCCGACCTCCCAGCAACAAGGCTAAGGCATCGACTACCAGGGACTTCCCAGCACCAGTTTCACCGGTAAATACGATGAAGCCTGGTGCAAATTCAAGCTGGAGTTGATCAAAGAGAGCGAAGTTGGAAATGCGCAGCTCACGGAGCATGACACATCACTTGGGAGAGAACAGCACTCTAGGCCGTGGCCGAGTGTTGTGAAATAAGGGTATCAATAGTTTGTTTAAACTGAGGTTTAGGCCGAGCTCCAACTAACTTTTCAACTGGCTCACCATTTTTGAAAAATAGAATGGTCGGGATGCTCATAATTTGATACTTCCCAGCCACTTCAGGGGCCTCGTCCGTATTGAGTTTCATGACTTTCAATTTGCCTTCATATTCTTTTGCCAACTCCTCCACTATCGGAGCCACCATCTGGCAAGGACCACACCACACAGCCCAAAAATCCACCATGACTAATTCAGAAGTTTTAAGAACTTCACTCTCCCAGTTTCCATCGGTAGCCTGCACAACGAGATCTGACACAACACCCTCCTTCATACCTACTTTGATTTTCGGGACGATTTCAAGGAAAGAAAACCTGAACCAGAATCGTACATTCCTCGCTACAGAGTGTCAACTCAAGCGCAACAGGATTAATGAACAGGAACTAAAGCAAATTTATTCTAAGGCATCATCAGTAACAACTCTTTGCCTCTTTTTTCAGGTTTCTCGCGACTTAGACTCAAGTCTCCCCATGAATGCCGAAAGAATATAGAGGGACTATGTTTTTCTAAATATCCCACGCCACCTCCATTCAAAATCAACTTCATAAGGAATTTATGCGACACATTATTTCCTTTCTTTTCAGAAGCCTATTCGTTGGTCTTTGCCTTGTGTGTATTTCATCATTTTCCAGCGAAGCCCAAACCTTATTCCCAAGAACCCAATTGTCTGTTTTCGATTCAAAGGATAAGAAGGTGGGCAATATCCTGGGAATGTTCAATGATAAAGCAAGCCCCTTGTGGGTAGCCTTTACTATCGAAGGGCAACTGGTCGCATTGAATGTGACGAGGGATCAATTAAAAGGTCCAGACGGTGTAGAAGCATTTTACTTGTCCCAAGAATGTATTGGCGAACCACATTTCAAATACTCACAAATTCAAGGTGGGAAAGGCATGCTGCCCACTGTACTCATTGGGCCTCCAGGGAAAACCGTCTATGTCGTTGATGAAGATGATCTTTCCCTAATTTTTTATCCGCAATCTCGCCGAATTGCATCGGGTGCCTGTGAAAAGGTCAATGTCACCAATCCCATCAAACTCCGGCCTGGAAAAGGTATTCTCAATTTACAAGAAGTATTCACGCCTCCCTTCCATATTCGATAGACCACATCCAATTATTACCAGTTCCACGACTCAGGGACCCCAGCCCACCAGCTTGTGGGATGGGCCTCTTCCCAAGCCTTTCGCTCTAACCATAATTCGTCCGCCCGAGATTTATTCAAACGATTTGCCATGCCGGCCGTAACATCAAATTGTTGTCGCAACCCTTCCTTGAGAATTTCCTTGGCCATGCGAGACAACATATCCGGGGGATCTACTAAATCCATCGTCCCGCGATTCACCATGGACAGCGATAACCGTCCAACCTCGCCCCAATTGTCCTGCTTGGCTAGCCATTCCATATACCCATCAATTGCATGGTACACATAAATGAGATAGACATAGCTTTCCACTGAAGGGCTACGATCAATTTGAAGCTGACAGGCCTCCACCGCCCGCCGATAATCCCCAGCTAGTAAATAGGTTTTGGCCCGATGTAACGGTCGCTCTGGCTGACCAGAAGCACCAGACACACTTGTTCCTAAGCACATCCAGGCCATGACAATTACAAGCCCAACCTTAAAACACCTAAAATTCCGTATCTGTTTACCCCATTTCATAGACACTCCTTCCAGTGGTCGACCCATATTGTCGGAGATTTTTACTGTGCAGAACCCATTATTAATTTTAAAGAAATAGACAAAAAACCGCCAAACAACTTCACAATGGTTCGCCTCCCCCTCACGCTTTGGAAAAGTTTCACCGCGGTGTCGGATTTGTTTACTAATTCATTTTAGGGTGTAAACCCTTTGAATTCTTTGAACAACTTAAAAAAATTCGTGGAGAGGGGCCTTCCTACTGTCGAATTTTTTTCCAATTCTGATCGGAGCAGGCTGGTAACGGCCCATTGAATCTTTAGACATTGGGATAACGTTACCCTTGAAAACCTTTGTAGGAACAATGGGTTCGATTGATTCCCATATCTTTTTTTCAATGTAACCAACAATGGCACAGTCAATGCACCAGAATAAAAATGAGTATCGATTCCACAAGGACCAAACACCAAATTTTTCCGGCTGGCACAAAAGAGTGACAACGTCAAGGACAAATCTGTATAGTGGGGAAAAGGTTCAAATGAGCACATCGAGATTCACATATCAAACACGGACATTCATAGCCACTGTGGCCATTGGCATGGTGTTATTCGGAATAGCACCATCGGTAGTGGCTCCTGCAATGAAGGCCAAAGGGCTTTTAGCCGATTCAAGTCCTAAGACTTCTCTAACTTCGTGGGTGGAAAATGAAGATGTACGGCAAGCCTACCCCACTCCAGAGGATCTTGCTGCACTGACTATTTATTTGGAGGCTCGAGGGGAAAGTTTTGCTGGAAAAATGGCAGTCGCAGCCGTTATTAGAAATCGAATGAAGTTGAAATATCACAGTGACGGCACGGTGAAAGGTACAGTCCTCAAACGAAAGCAGTTTCAACCATGGAATCGACAACAACCCCACCAGGTATTACTTAATTTTAACAAACGGCGAATGCAGGATAGTCTTTTAGCCTGGCGACTCGTCCAGGATGGGCGAAATATAGTCGATGGTGCAGTACTTTTCTATAATCCCCAAATCGCTCAGACGCCACTGTGGGCGAAAGTGGGCCAACTAGTAGCCACTATTGGTGGACATGAATTCTATGTCCCAACTCGACAAGAAACCTAACTCATAGTTTCTTCACCGATCCTCCAAACCTCCAGCCTCTAAAATTTCGGTCGTGCTTGAAATTTATAACACGGGACTTCTTACCCCAAGATCATATTAATGCCAAAGGTTAAAGAAGAATGGCAAACCCTTCGAATTTCACTGAAAAGAAGACCAAGAGTCTAAATAAAGAATGCGTTTTAAGGAATAAAAGGAATAAGTTGAGGGGTTTTACAGAAAAGACATCAGCAATGGGTTACTGAATCACCAGGCACGATTTTCCAAATAGATTTCAAGGCAAGGAGCCCTCCTGTCTGTCCCGAATCTGGCAATCCTACCGGTCTTGAGCTCCCAATGTCTGACGTTAGGCTGTTTCGGCATCCTGAATATCCGCTCCAAGAGTGAGCAAGGCCTCGCGCAACCGAATTAAGGCATCACCATGGACTCGACAAATTCCCGATTCGGTGAGCCCGTGGGTTTCACCAATGGCTTTCATCGTCATACCTGAAAAGTAGTACTGCCGAATAATAGCTTGTTGGCGTTCTGGCAGAAGAGCAATGGCCGATTGCAGCACATCTCCCACTTGATTCGAAATACAGGCAGCTAGTGGGTCCACTTGATCTTTGGCGGGTAGCATATCTTTGAGTGTACAGGCTTCGTCTTCTTCCCCCACCCATTCATCGAGGCTCAAGACCGTGGCTTCCTTCATGAGGGACGCCCCCATATCCTCTGGCGCAATGCCTAACATTTCGGCGATTTCATCTTGCGTTGGAGGTCGGCCAACCGTTCTCACAAATTCAGCCGAGGCCTGTTGATACTTTTCAATTCTGGCGCGAACAGAACGAGGCACCCAATCCATGGCACGAATTTCATCAAGCATTGCTCCTCGAATACGGTATTCAGCAAAGGTACGGAATTTGATATCACGAGACGGGTCATAGCGAGTCATGGCCGATAGAAGCCCCATGACCCCTGCACTCGTGAGGTCTTCCACATCGAGGGCCGCGGGATTACGAAGAACCAGTTCGGTCGCTATCCGACGAACGATAGGAAGAAAGTCCCGAACAAGCTGATCAGGATCTTTGCCATCAAAGGCAGGATCAATTGTTCTCTCTTCCCCAGATGAAGAGCTGTTTCCAGGCATGGTCGGCATGGCTGGCTTGGCTCGGGTTCCCTTAAGTTTTAGCCCACCCACTCGATGTCGATACATCTTGGTTTGTCCTTAGTTAAAGCGATATAAAAAATGCCCACTTCTCAAACGAGAATGGGCATACTTCAAAACCAATTCGAGACTGTTCCAGTTCAGCAACCAGACGAACCCTTGGATGGTGAGCACCCAGACTCAGGTCTCTCGGCTTTGCGCCCTACCCTCTCGAGCAGTTTGCCATTGTCACCTGCACACTACGTGATTGTTGTCGAATCCCTCCTTAAAGCTGATTGCAAACACCACCGTATTCGTCACTCTTGTTCCGTGGTGGCTTCGTTCTCATGAGATTCAAATTTTCGACGAAACCTTTTCCGCCTGATTGTTGCCTTGTCGGGAAAATTTAAAATTTCATTAGCTATTTTTCGGTTCAACCCAAGAAAAAAATTTGAGACTGGATTAAGAAACAGGCAAGAAAAAAGCGAACGAGAAAGAAGAAGAAAAAACCCCACATTTTCGCATGAATTTTAGGGATTTTATTTTTGGCATTCAGAAGGGCTCAGCCTATACTTCCCTAAATTTGATGTCATCTGATCAATGACTAATGTAGATCAAATTCCTTTGGATTGATCGTGATATCTGCTACAATTTCACCAATGATTCTAAACCCTTAATTTTTGGAACCCGGTGGCTTTCAAACGCTGTTAACGACCGGGGCCTGATTGCCCAGCTGAATTTCAACCATGCAGCATTTCTTCACACTTACATTTGGTTTCTTGGTGATAGTGGGTGTTCATGCAGTTGCGGCAGCAGAAACCGAGAGTTGGGAAACTCTCAATACGGCGGGGATGCTGGCCTACCAAGAAAAAAATTTCATCTCGGCCAAAGAACTTTTTGAACGCGCCCTGGAGCCCCTTGAACAGGGAGAGCCCCCAGACCCTCGCACGGCAATGACCTTTAATAACCTCGGAGCCGTCCATGAAAAGCTTGGAGAGTTTGAACAGGCGGAATTACGGTATCGTAATTCATTAGCCGTCATTGAAATTATCCAGGGCCCAAACCACCCCGATATCGCCATGGGTTTGAACAACCTGGCATCGTTGTATTTCTCACAAAAAGAATTCAGGAAGGCCGAGCCTTTGTGGCAAAGATCTCTCGGAATTAGCGAAAGCATCCTAGGCGACAGCCATCCACATTTAGTTCAACCACTTGTCACCTTAGGAATCGTCACACAGGCCCAACATAAATTTGACCAAGCCGAATCCTTCTATCTCCGCGCCATTCAGATCACTGAACATTCCCTCACCCTTCACCATCCAAGACTTCTCCCATTGTATGAACGGTATGCATCGTTACTTCGCCAAGCTCACCGCGAGGGAGAAGCGGAAATCGTTCAACAAAAAATTGAATCCATTCGATCTGAGAATATGACAACACCCAGCACGCCCTAACTTCTTCATGCTGAGGTAAACCCTGGGGTCCCGATTCTAATGTCAAAAAATTCTTCGGAACAGAAAGATCTTGAGGGATCAAGTGAGATGGGAGATGGAAAAGGACCACTGTCCTCGTTCCACCCAATTATTGCGAATTGGTTTCAAGAGAAAATTGGCAAGCCGACTGATGTCCAAGCAGCAAGTTGGCCAGCTATTTGCTCTAACGAACA
>JAJDBO010000231.1 GCA_029261305.1 Nitrospirales bacterium | reverse complement strand
TTTTTGGAGCTGTGCCACGCATCCTTTCTTCCCTGGGGCACCCACCAGAGGGGTGGTCCGTGCATCTTTCACGGTGAATGTACTAGTGTAGGGAACCAGAAAAGGATGAGAACGTGCTTCAAACATAGAAGCGTTGTATCAAATTGACATGATAATTTCGAATCCTCGTTTCTCCTGATCCACCTGGGCCTACCTAAAAATCGTGAGAATATTTTGTTTTTTCTTGCTCATGGCCTTTAGGTAGGGCAATTTAACAACCGAAAAGAAACCAGAAGGCAATAGATTATTTTCCTAAAAGGAATCTCAATATGATTACAGCAATTGGCGACGTTTTACGTCGCTGTTATGAGCGAGGGTGGATTACCACACGAGACGGAAACTGTAGTTTGAAACGTGCGCGAAGTATCTATTTGTATATCACGCCATCAGGGTGGAGAAAGACCATCATTCATCCCGAACACATGGTAAAAATTAAACTCAAAGATGGGCAGATCCATATTCCTGAGGGCACGGCACCTTCGGGGGAATTGCACATGCATTATTTGCTGACCAAAGATTATCCAAAAACTCGCGCTGTGGTTCATGTTCATTCCACTCATGTGGTGGCAGCCATGTATCGAGGGTTTGATCTTCCAAAACTGTGTAAACAGTTTCCTGAGATCCACCGATATACCCGCGTCGGAGCTTCCGTGCCCTTTCTTCCTGCCGTGAGCGCCGAATTGGGAGAAGCCACAGCTGTGGCTTTGGGCGTTTCTGAGGCCAATCCAGCAGGTGATTATGACATTGTTGGGTTAGCCAATCACGGAGTGTGCGCTATCGCGGACAATCCGTGGTCAGCTTACGAACATATCGAACGACTTGATCATATTTGTGAGATTGCGCTGAAGAGTGGGGTATCGCCTTAGGGGCGACCTGATATCCCCATGAACAAACGTCTAGGTACTACACATGACCTATTACGTTCCACGTTTCGCAATTATATTCAGCCATCGGCCTTTGCGCTCTTGGTGGCTTACCGTTTGTAGCGATAAAATTTCCCATCCTGCCTGTTGAATCACATTCTGCAATTCCGGTTTTAACCATCTACACAGGAAACGGTCAGGAATCCATTCACTCTGGAGAAATCCGCTCCCCTTTCCATGTACCAATGTGGCGCCAAGAATTCCGCCTGGACGGGTAAGACCATGGACCTGTCGTAGTACCTGTTTGAGAGTGGATTTCGGGAGGTGAATGAAAGACGCGGCTGCCCAGATTCCCTCAAAGGTGCGGGGTTGAAAGGGTAGGTATTTCATGTCGGCTTGGACTAACGGCAATTTCGGACTTTTTATTCTGGCGGCCCGAAGGAAGGGAATCATGAGGTCGAGTCCTACCACCTGAAAACCGTGTCGTCGAAGATATCGACTATCCTGTCCAGGGCCACACCCTAAGTCCAGGACATGTGAGTGTGTAGGCAGATGAGCGCCCCATTTTTCAAGGTGTGGAGGGGTGCGGTAGGTGCGACGGTGCCAGGTATTAAGATAGGTGTCCAAACCATTTTGATAGGCTTGAATCGTTCGATAGGTCGATGGAGAAAAAGGCATAGAATTGAAAATCAGCTAAGACAGAATATCGGTTAATTCTAATTCGTATTTATCTATCCATGTTGGGTTTAGGCACGTTGGCCTAGGCAAGGGGATTGGCAAGGACTCCGAGAATGTGAATAAGGAAAGAAAATGTATCCTTACGATTGTTGGAGAAACGTCCATCTCATCGGGAACTGATTGCCATGGTGATGATTGTGAAAAAGCCTTCCCAATATGACAGAGTTTCAATAGGATTGTTGGGTGTCGCCCTCTGTGTGTTTGCGGTGATCCCAAGCGGGAGTGTACTTGGCGAAGACAGGGTTTCCCAGGTTCAAGAATCCAAAGTTGGGGAGGAACAGACTTCCGTGGTCAGAGCCAAATCCCAGACCCATAAGTGGACCGTTCCCTGTGAACGAGAAGATGGCACGCAAGGCATTTTTCGTGTTTCCTCAAATGTGGCAGATGAGAATTCTTCATTAGATTTCGAGACTGATACTGAAAGTGCTGAAATAGCTGAGAAGCCCCCTACTCCCAACATCCAAGCTCCAGTTCCATCGGAATCGGAGGAAGACCCATTTGGGAATCCCACCCTCAAATGTGGAAGACTCCTTACTCTTCTTGCCATTTTTGCGCATGGTGAATCTCAAGCGCCTCGATAACCCGTCGTGAGTCCCTCGTATTTCGTCGTTCGCATTTTTTTTTCGAGATGCGAGACACAACCCATGTGATACGTTTTTCCCTCCCCGAATTATGCTTCACGTGATACGTTGGTTTCTTCAACCTCCAGATGGCTTCTGTGATTGCCTAAAAAGTCTTCAATGATGAGATATACCGAAGGCACGATGGTCAAAATAATCAGAGTCCCAAATAAAATCCCAAATCCTAGTGAGATAGCCATAGGAATAATGAAGCGAGCCTGAAGCGCCGTTTCGAAAATCATCGGAGCCAACCCGAAGAACGTGGTCAACGAAGTTAGGACAATGGGACGAAAGCGTTTCATGGCTCCTTGGACGATGGCCTCGATGAGCGGAATATGTTTTTCATCCCGAAGTTGGTTGGTGGCGACAATAAGCACGAGCGAATCATTGACGACGACCCCAGCCAACGCAATGATTCCAAAGAGGCTAATGATGCTCAGGCCATACCCCAAAAGGAAATGTCCGGCGATTGCGCCGATAATACCAAAGGGAATACTGAGCATGACGATGAGGGGTTGCACATAACTTCGGAAGGGAATGGCCAGCAAGCCATAGATGAGGATCATGGCCAAGGCAAATCCTACGGATAAGGCGGAGAGAGATTCTTTTTGAGAGGCCTGTTCGCCTTCAAGTGAATAATTAAGCCCTGGATATTTCTTCAACAGGGCCGCCAGTTCATTTGTCGTGATTTCTCCAACGATGGTGTTGGCATTGGAAATTTGATCATCGACGTCTGCAGTCACCGCGACGATGCGGCGTCCATCTCGGCGCTTAATTTCCGTGTAGGCATGTCCGGGTTCAATGTCCGCCGCTTCTGCTAGTGTAATCTCTCCACCTTGTTCAGTTTGAAGCACGAGTTGTTCCACCGTGAAATATTGTCGCCGCTCTTCTTCTGGTAGTCGCACCATTACTTTAACTTCATTGCGCCCACGTTGTTGCCGTAGGGCCTCCACCCCGTAAAATGCCCCCCGAACTTGGCGAGCCAAATCCATCGCGTTTAATCCTAAACTTTGTGCTTCAGGTTTGATTCGAAAACTCATCTGCGGTTTTCCTTTGGATACCCCGTCATCGATATCAGTGACGCCGCCATAATGCGACAGGCTTTCCGCCAATTCCTGGGCGGCAGCTTCTAGAACGGGACGAGAACGATGCGAGAGTTGGATATCAATGGGGGCTCCGCCGGTAGGGCCAGTCTCTGCTTTAAATGTGAGCGATTCTAATCCGGGAACGGATCCTATTGATGTTCGCCATTCATTAGCGAATGTGCCTCCACTGAAATCCCGTTGATCTGCAGGCACCAGGAAGACCATCATGCCGACTAAATGGCTGCCTGCGACAGCGGAGGGGGCGTCACCTGGACCCAATTGAGGTAGCGCGGTGCCTATTTGGGCGTAGATCCCACGAAGGATCGATTTTCCTCCATGGGAATCGATGGTCGCATTGGCGGTGTCCAGCATTCGTTGTAATACTTCACGCGAGGATTCGATCGGTGCCCCATACGGCAAAGTGGCTTGGGCCATGACGATTTCTGAGTCAATGGCTGGAATGAAACTAAAGGGAATATGTCCACCGGCAACTGTGCCAATGGCCAAAATTAAGATGGCAAAACCGATGGCCACCGTCAGGTATTTATTGGCAATGACGCCACGCAGGAATGGTTGATAGCGGTCTTGGATAAAGCGCTCCATTTTTTCGCTAAACCAAATACGAGGCCTATCCATGGTATGCCAAAACTGTGAAGAGTTTTTGGTGCTGACGAGGTGAGCAGGAAGAATGAACAAGGACTCAACCAGCGAGACCACAAAAACAGCGACGACCACTGCTGGAATCTGCCGCATGAAATTTCCCATGGTGCCGGGTACAAAAAATAGGGGAAGAAATGCCGCAATGTTGGTGAGTACCGCAAAACAAATGGGCCCAGCAATTTCACGCGCACCGGCAATGGCTGCCTGGAGATAAGGCATGCCTTCTTCGCGTTTTTGATACACAATTTCTCCGGCCACCACGGCATCATCGACAATGATTCCCAACGTGATGATAAACGCAAAGAGGGATATCATATTGATTGATGCCCCGGTCATGGGGATAAATAAGAAGGAACCGATAATCGAAGTCGGCAATCCCACCGTGACCCAAAACGCGAGTTTAAGATCTAAAAACAAACCCAAAAGCAGCAAGACCAAAATCAGTCCAATGGCGGCATTTTTGAGGAGTAACTGCATGCGGTCTTGATAAATCTCGGATTGGTCGTTCCACACAGCCAATCCTATGCCCTCGGGTAACTCAACCTGGAAATCATTGATGTAGGCATGCACGCTATCGGAGACCGACTGTGGCGATTCATGGCCGGTGCGAAACACTTTGACTTGAATGGCTCGTTGGCCGTTGTAAAAAGCTTCTTCGTCCGTATCTTCGAATCCGTCGTGAATCGTCGCAATATCTTCCAGTCGAATGGTTGCGCCATCTGGTGTAGAAGAAACGGGGATCTCAGCATACTCACGACCAAAGTCGCGTCGCTCCTGTGTGCGAAGTAACACTTCCCCGCTGGTGGTTTTTACTCCTCCGCCTGGCATCTCAATGGCTGCCTCTCGAATTTCTAGGGCGATGCGATCGAGTGTGAGATCATAGGCGCGAAGATGGCGTTGCGGTACTTCCACGGAAATTTCTCGTGGTCGGGCAACACCTAATTCCACCAGGGTAATCCCCGAACGCTGGAGTAAATCGTCACGAACGCGTTCTGCCACGTCGCGAAGCGTCTGTTCTTCTTGATGGCCATAGACCATCAGCGTCAAGACCTGATGACGTACTTCCACCAGACTGATAATGGGTTCCTCCGCTAGCTCGGGAAACGATTGAATGCTTTCAACTTCATTATTCACATCCTGGAGGACGCTATTGGTATTGACACCATTGAGCAGTTCAATCTGGATGAGGGCA
>JAJDBO010000024.1 GCA_029261305.1 Nitrospirales bacterium | reverse complement strand
TTAACTCTGACAATCTCGGTTATTGCCTAGACCGTATCCTCATGATCCTCGCTCCATCGTGCTTGGCATCTTGGGTTTGGCTTCATTCACTGTTATTGACTGACCACCCATTGAAAACGAATGAAGGGCAGCAATAGCCGCTTCGGCTTCGCACGATGAAGACATCTGGACAAAACCAAAACCGCGGGACTGCCCCGTAACCTTATCCATAATCACTCGTACAGACTCCACGCTTCCATGTGCACCAAATACGCTTTCCAATTCAGCTTCCGTCGCAGAAAACGGCAACCCACCGACATACAAATTTGAACCCATTTTGTAACTCCTTAAAAGAGATGACATTGTTTTACTTGGGAGCGAAGAATGATTGGGATGTGCGTTCCGTAGAGGGAAAATTACAGCGACCGATGGCTGATGTCCAAAGTGATTCTCGGACAACACGATATTGGTTTCTGTCAAGGACACTGTTCAATGCTCCTTCACCACAAGCTCCCACACAATACATATAGGTCAACACTATCAGGCCACTAGCTGAATAGATAGGACCACTGAACTTCACCCATGACTCACATGAGTGAAGTACTGAATGTTGCATGCGAGATATCTAAGGTGAGAAAGGCTCGAAATAGTTTGCTCCAACACTTTCGCTATTATTCAAAAGGAATAAGTTCGAGAACTGATAGTTTGCCCAATTCTCATGCGCCAAAGCTCCGAAACACCTTGACACTCTCCTCTTTAGGGTATAGCTTGAATATATGACGTATTGAGCCACGCCGACATTCCTATCCCTCGCGCTTCCGCATTCTTTCCTCCGCGTCTGATTCCCAGTCTCCGCCGCTTCTGCGCCAAACTTCTTCCTAACAATTGCTGTCATGTGTTGACGACGATTGTAACGCTGGTCATCAGATCAGGTTTTTGAGGAAGTCACTCCTGACCATCACGGTCAAAGAACGGAGTTGAGGCCATGTATCCCTTCGAACCCATCTTTTTTGGATTAATCCTTCTATTGTGTAGTGCTGCAATAACAGCAGCCTTTATGATGGAAATACCCGCAGAAATTTTCCGTCAGTAATTCTTGCAGGCCCTTGATTGTAGGTAGCAGGTTCACAAGCAGAAGGGCCAGGCCCGTGATCGTGCTATCGAAATCATACCAGCCCCCCGAAAGATGCGGACAAGTTAATCAGATTCTCTCGGGGAAACCAAAAGCAACGGGCATTCAAGGAATACGAAAAAGGGTAGGAGTAAACCCAGGAAGGGACAAGTCATGATAGATCTGAATACAGAACTAGAAACAGTAATGGTGGCCACCGGCGTGGGGGTCATGCTTTGCATGGCCGTGTGGCTATTTTTCCGGCAGGAATCAGATGGAGTGCAATCACTGTTTTTAAAAATGATTGATCCCTTCGATGATGAGATTGGACAGCGCTCATCGATCCCGCTGCTCTTTCCTCCTGTATCAAGTGGTCCCGCAAATAATCTTCTACCTCCTCATGGCCACGGTTGGGAAATCTTAAATAAAAGCATGAGGCTTACTCCCCTCAACCAGCCAAAAGAGGGAGCGAGGAAATCCCTACCTGTTTTTTCTAGCGAGATACATGACGGGAGAGTACAAGCACAAGCGACATCCTTAAGACCTTCTGGGGAGCACCTTGGTCAAAATTCAGTGGGAAAGTGTTCAGAACAAAGATCTCTTGGAGGCATCCTTGTGGTGGACGACGATCCGGAAATTCTCAAGTTCATCAGAAGAACATGTGGGAATTCGGGGTATGACGTTATAGAAGCAGAAAATGGGGCGGAGGCCATCAAGGCATTAACAAACAGTGAAGAAAGCTCCCGGAGTATCGATATCATCATTACCGATATTTCCATGCCCAAAATCACGGGACTGGAAGCCATAGCCTATTTTCAAAGAGAATTTCCCAGCATTCCCTTGATCGTTTTAACGGGGATTGCAGATTTGGAATTGGCTATTTCGTTCATAGGCGGAGGGATCAGTAACTATTTGGTGAAACCCCTTGAGGAAGAGCAATTAAAGGCCTCAGTAGCGGGTGCCATTAGACATCAACAACTAACCTATGCCTAGGTTCGATTTCAGAGGACGCGACATCGCGATTCCCACGACGTATGCGTCATTAACATACACACCTTTTTGAAAGGGGTCACATCATGAACAAACATCTCTTTATTAGTCGCACGTTCGTCCTCGCATCCTTGCTCGTTTTTCCGCTGATCCTTCCAGTAGTGTCTTCAGCTGCTGAAACGGAAAAAGGTGGAACAAGGAGTTTACAAAACCTGGGTCTTAAACAAATTGCCGCGGAAAGTGTAAAAGACTCCCTAAAGGGCTGTCTCAACCGAATTCCGGCAGACGCGAGTCCGGGTCAGGTCATGCTGGCGGAACAAGGTTGCCACCAAATCGAGGCAGATCGAACGAAGATACAATTAACCTTCTAAGCCTCTAAGCCCAGAATATCCCTTCATGGAAAATGTGCAGTACGGTAGGGGAAGGAGATCTCCTATGAACCATCCGTGAAGGGATGGCTGGAATTGTGCAAAATAATCCTCGGCATTTCGAAGGTGATTTTTTATAAAGCACAAGACGAATCTTACTCCTTTACACTATTTTGCTGGTCCAAAAATAAGGGGAAGGGTTGAGATTTGAGACATGAGAGAATACTCGAACATCCATAAGTCCGAAATGTAATGCAGCGCAATTTAACGAGTTCACATGACATTCAATATGGAGAGTAATACATGAAAAACTCTTTGGCATTAAATGTTCTATTCTGCATAGCGATCTTAGGAGTCGCTGGTTGTAACACCTCAGAACCAGGGCCTTCGGACGAATCCGGATTGGCAGGGAAGGACGTGCAGTCAGGGAACACAGAAGTAGTCGAATTCATACAAGCGCCCTTAGGAGAAGATTTCAACCAGTATGTCCAAAACGTAGAGGACAAATTGGATAATCTAAAATCTACACATGTGAAACTTGCTGACCGAGTCAAGCAAGGGGTTTGGAACCGGAACCGCAAGCAGCATTGGATACGACCCTGGAGGCCTTGATCAAGAAAAGGGAAGAGGTGCAAATTCAAATTGAGGCACTGAAAACCGGGAACGAAAAAGACTGGACTGCCCTTCAATTAGGCATGAACCTCGCGTTGGAGGAATTGGCTCATTCGTACGAAACCGCCCTTGCGCAGTTTGCGGGGTAAATACGTCCCGGCGTGTCATTCAGAAAATTCTCGACCGACACTCGTGCCCATCACCGAATACGCCCGTCTGTTTCTTTTGACAAGGTCTCCCGTTTTTCGCCTACCCGAACGGGACAACCATTGTCAGATCTTATTCAAATGCATCACTGCAACCCTGAAAAGGAAACGAGGGGCTGAAACGAGTCCTCAATTCACGGGATGTGTTGTGACAGATCGATTTAAGAAAGGAATGAAAAGTTAGAGGATGGAGAAAGAGACGACAACCAGAAATCAGGACCAGAAAAGCCGTTGGTCGATTTTCGATCGGACCGTCAATGGAATGATGATCAATCTGATGGAAACCCTTGATGGGTTTGGGTATATCGCGACCGGTTTTAGTTTTCTGATCATTGGCATGGTGGTCTTTGTGCATTCCTGGTACGCCTTTGCCATGGAGGTCGGATCGAATGTCGTTCCTGCTGTGCTGGCACTGGTTCATGATCTCTTGCTGGTCATCATCCTGCTAGAGCTATTCCGCACGATCATCAACTTCCTCAAGACCAAGGTGATTACGTTAGAACCATTTTTATATATCTGCGTGATTGCCTCAACACGACGAATCCTGACCATCGGAGCCGAGATCGCCTATATGGAAGAGGTGAGCGAGATAGTATTTAATCGATACCTCCTCGATCTGGGGGCGAATGTGCTCGTGATTGTGGCTTTGGTGGTTGCGGTATATCTTGCCCGTCGGATTTCCCCCCCGATTTCCATTTCGGAACGAGGAGCGGTTTCTGACAATTGAGTGATTACGCCCATCAATGGATAAGCGAGAAAATATAATATGAACATGAGCCGCTGTTGCTTTTGCGTGATGTAAATCTATGCCGGCTAGATTGATTATAATTATTCCTTACCGCGAAATTTCATAAATTTTCAGAGAAGATATCACCATCAAAGAAACGAGATAAAAAAAGATGAATGTGCTCCATGTCGCAACGCTCAATCGCCCGATTAAACAGACATTAGGTTACGGTCCTATCGAAACGGTCGTGTATAACATCGATAAAGGTTTGCATGAATTAGGCCACCGTTCGATTGTCGCCTGTTCAGGTGATTCCCACGTTGTCGGAGAACAGTTCACGACCATTGAAAAAAGCTTCAATGAGTACTGCACTGATCATACTCTCCTCAAGCAGGAAGAAATGCGGAGGCACCTGGTCATGTCACTTCAACGAGCGCAACGGGGTGACATTGATATCATTCACCTGCATGATGCCGACATGGCTGAATATATCTTTAATGAAGTAGGTCAAAGTCCTGTCCCCATTGTGATGACGCTCCATGTGCCTGCAGGAGACCATGCTGGATTCACGCGATGGAATGAAACGCTCATTTCGTCCTCCAGCGCATACTTTGTTCCAATCAGTAACTACCAGAGATCGCAGCACCAGGGATTAGTCAACGGGCAAAATGTGATTCATCACGGCATTGATGTGGAGGACTATCCTTTCCAAAAGAATGCGGACGAACCAACATATTTATTTTCTATCGGGAGAATCACCCAAGATAAAGGGCAAGACATCGCCATTGAGATTGCGAAAAAAACCGGCTCTCGGCTCATCATTGCCGGCAATGTTCAGAACAAAGCCAAAGACCGTGCATATTTCCAAACATTACTTCCATCAATTGACTTAATGGTCGATGCGGGCACAACACCTCCCGGCATCGATTATTATGAAACCGTCATGAAGCCGATCCTGGAGTCGGACAAGCAGATCATTTATATCGGAGAAGTAGACAGTGCCCAGAAAAAACTATGGTACCAGCACGCGCAGGCCACACTTTTCCCTATTCAATGGGGCGAACCGTTTGGGCTTGTGCTGATTGAATCCATGGCATGCGGTACGCCGGTGGTGGCTTTCAATAAAGGATCGGTGCCGGAAATCATTGTTCATGGAAAAACGGGCTTCGTGGTGGATTCCATTGATCGCATGGCTGAGGCGGTGAAA
>JAJDBO010000230.1 GCA_029261305.1 Nitrospirales bacterium | reverse complement strand
CTGGAAGGAGTCGCGGCTAGGCCTGGACTGAATCAAGCCGATGGGATTCACCCTACCGCCGATGGCTATGAGATTGTGGCAAATTCCGTAATGTCTACTTTGGCCCCATTGTTGAAAAAACCGGAGACTCGATGAGGAAGGTCGGCTCACTTATTCCAATCACAAAAAACCCCTTATCACTCTGGGACATTCAGTCTCCAGGTCATAAGGGGTTTTCGTCAATCTCACCCTTTTGAAGGGCTTAAAGGGGACTACTCGCTTTTAAAGAAAATGTCGTAGGCACCGTAACCAAGAATTATGGCAATAATTCCATAATACATGGCGGTAATTCCCTCATAGCCGCCTCCAGGTGCGTTAGCAAAAGCTGGTGTTGTTCCTGCGAGTAGTAACGCACCGCCAAGGATTCCTTGAATTGTCTTTTTCATACTCTGGCCCTCCTTATGATCACTTTCTAAAATTTCCAAGGTCTTCAAAAAATTATAGAACGGCCATTCTATTAAAACTCTCTAGATAGACGCAAGAGATATTTTTTGCCGAGTTCCAGCTATTCTTCAAGATGGGAATGGCTACCATCGCAAAATGGTGGTTTTTTTGTATGTTTACAGCCACACCAGGCTACGCGCTTCTTTTCTGTGAGCTCGACTTCCACAGGTGAATGCTCTGTTCCCGTATGTGATCCATCACAAAACGGTTGGGTTTGTGAACGCCCACATGCACACCAATAATACTTCCCCGGCTCCATTTCCATCACATACGGCAGGCGTTGCGCAATAATTACGGGATCACCCATTCGGTCCTCCTCAGGTTCGTGGTTGGTATACCGTCGCTCGTATCTCGAATTTAGTTATTTATTCCCCACATCGTGGCTGCCGACCCTGGGGGCCCAAGGCAGTTAGCCACACGAAATCCGCGATCCGCTCTTCGAGCAAATTCTCGACATCTTCAGGGTGCTCAGGGTCCAGGGCATGTAAATACACCGTGACTTGTTTGACTGGCGTTCCCATTTGTCGTTGCACCCGCTTGGGAATGGGCAATCCGTATTGAATATGCCCAGCTCCGGTGTAACTCACAAATGTCTGAGGTGTTGCTGCGCCTAACCTGGACATAGTGGTAATCACCGAGGCCATGCCTTCGTCGCGGAACACCGAAGCCTCATAGATTTTTTGATAGACTTCTGGTTTCATGCCTCCATGGCATTTTTCTATTTGCTCGTAAATCACTCGTCGATATTCAGGGTCATCGGCAGGGAAAGGATCGGGAATATTCCACTTTTTCAAATCTGGATCAGCCCCAATACCAGTTAATCCTTTTTGAGCCACCTTTCTCACAAACGGACGAGGGGGATTGAGCCCTAATAATTTGAAGTGGTGCTTTTTGGCAAAATCCACGAGTGCGGAGTAATCTTCATATTTCCCACCCCAGTTATTCTTCCATTGTGATTCAGCTAAAAAGTTTTCGACGGAGGAAATTTCATCATTTAAATAGCGGTCCAAGCCAGACTGTCCGTCCCAGCTAAACATTTCCATCCCCAAAATAGGTGTTCGCCCTCCATCGAGGAGGATTTGTAATACCCGAAGTGCCGCTTCAATGTGAGACGGCGTGTAATGCGACTCACCAATATAGACGACATCCGCATCCAGCAGAGCCGAACGCAACTCGAAAAAAGGCACGACCGACTGTTGGGCAAGATTAAGAACTTGATCTGGTTGATAAGAAGGAAGGGATTGAACCGTTGCACAGGCCGTGGTCGAAGTGATCGCCCACACGGCAAGGAAGGCATAGGCCAGAGAATTACCCATCATTCTAGGAATCGAGTGCCACATGGCCATGTGTGTAGCATAGAGCCTCCACCGCCGCAACCCAGTGCTACAGCGCGCTTGACGCACAATCAGATTGATCGATAGGCTCCAAGAGTGGCACCTGACTCTCTCCCTCAAACCCAGAATTCTGGTAAAGCTTTGGACCCAGATGCGTTAAGCCAATTCCGACACCAAGTGAAACAGGCGAAACATGAAGACGCCGTCGGTTGGGAATTGACACGGAAACTCCTTGAGGCAAATTCCCTTGAAGCCACGCTGCAACTATTGGCCGGACGGATTCGAGATAGTCAGTGTCTGCCTTCAATTCAGGATGCGTTACTGACTGCCATTAAGCCCCAAGAAGCCACCTCACCCAAGAAGGTGGGAAACGCAAACTCGCTGAAAGAGTTAACAGGATTTCCACCCACCAAGGCCCTTCGAGCCCTGTGCCTCTATTTCTATGTAGTCCACCGGGAAAGTCCAAGTGATTCCAATTTTGACTCCCAGGCACTCGAAACGTTCGTTCAGTCCCACTCCAATCCCTACGATTGGCTACTCGAAGTTGATCACCCTTCCTTGTTGGACCTAGGCGCAGGGGATTTATCTTTTGAAGAAGAATTACTCGATCAAGTCTTCCCCAAAATCCAGAATGCAGGAAAATCTTTCACACTCCATGCCCTCGATCGTCTTCAACCTGGCTCCCAATTTGGGGGGGTATACCATGCGAATCAGGACCGCCTGACTCGATTTTCTCAATATGCTCGCGAGCAGCTGACCTGTCGATTTTGGGGTGCCAAGGACATGTTGGATCTTTTCACGCCTCGTGAACTCCTGAAGTCGTATTCCATCGTGACATGTCATGCACCAGCCACCCCGACATTTGCTTTTGAACCAACGCGCTTATCCCAGCGTACCATTCAAGAACATTTAACACGGACTAAGGGCGAGTTTGAAAATGTTCGGGTCCACGGGGAAGAGGCCTTGGAGGTGAAGCATCGAGGTCGAACACTCACCTTTCCATCCTGGAAGTTTGCCATTCGCGGTCCGCTTGCACTCTTAGACCTTGTCGCGAGGCGAGGACAGCTCTGCATCCTCTCAGCGATTGATGGCGAAGTGTTTTGGGAAATCCTGGCCCAGCTTGTTGAGAATGAATCTATGCGTCCTTCCAATGTCGTTTTTACTGAAGGGAATATCCCAGACATTTTCAAAGACGTTCATGACTCGCTTTCTTCATTGAAGGAGGGCGAACGTTGCTCCTTATCGCAGATCACTCCCTTAAGAATTCAGTTGCCACATATGTTAACACCTTCCCCTCGAGGGTCATCTGGATTTCGGTTTCGTCATGTAGAAGTTCGACGTGGTGCGGTGTTTTCAGAAATGCCTGCCAGCTTTACCGCTCGGCAATTCTCTCAAATGACGGAAGAGACACCACCCTGGTGCCTTATTCTCGTACCTGCAGAGTAAAATTCTTAAGTAAAGTTTGGTCTTATGAATGAGAACTGGCAATGGCCTTCGCCATTTGCTTGCCTGCGTCTGAGATATCCACCGAATCACGTAATTGCTGGACTCGGGGAGTAGACAAGTTGACGGCCTGAATTGTGCTTTGCAGGAGAATGAGTGCCGGGCTGCTCTCGACTGATTCGGAAATATTCATCGAAGACTCCAATTTGCTCCTACGGTCGTTTTCGGGATTCTTTTCTGAAGACTAAATGTGAGAAGGCCCCAAACTACCAAAATCACACCGTTCTAATATCGCCTCCATACCCCTTCCAGCAAATGAAATCTTAATAATTGGCCCTGGAGACCCGACATGATGAGGAGAAGAGGAGAACCTTATGAACAGTATCCCTAAGTACATCACCGTCGGCATCCTATTTTTGGCAATAAGTAGCCCGCACAGTATCATAGCCATGGCCCAAGCCATTAAGCCCTTGTCTGGAACGAAAGGTGCAGAGGCGGTGAACAATGGGGTCAATCAATTTAATCAAGGAAATTTGACTAAGGCCATGTCTCAGTTTCAGCAGGCCTTAGCGAAGAATCCACGGTCTGGTGTTGCCCATTACAATTTGGCATTAACCTACAATCGCCTGGGCAAGTCCGAGCAGGCAGCCAAGCATTTCCAAAAGGCCTCCAAATTTGGAAGAGGCAATACCTTTATTCAAAACTCCAAAATATTGAAACAGCACACACAGATCCAACAAAAGAAGCGATAAGGCTCTGAAGACTATAAATTTAGGGATTAAAGTGTCAGAAGGGAAATTTGAAGCGGGAAAAGGTATTTGAACCCTCTCCGTCGCAGGCTCGACCCAACAACGGCCTCGCCAGCTCCTGCAGAGGGGGCCAGCCCCCTCGCATGCTCCCCACGAAGGGGAAACATCCCCTTCGAAACCCCTAGTCGAGGGTTCAAATCCAGATAATTTTCTAGCTCATGACCGAATTTATGTAGTTGAAAAAGAAGTAGGGAAATTGGAGCGGGAAAAGGGATTTGAACCCTCGACCCTCGCCTTGGCAAGGCGATGCTCTACCACTGAGCTATTCCCGCTCTCCAGAAAACAGGTAGATTTCAATTCTAGTTTCCGTAATAATACCGTGTCAAGCCAATCGTAGAACCTTTTTTAAGAAACTGTTTAATTTTAGGCTGTTATTGTCGATAGATATCCCTTCCCTAAAGAATGGCCGCCTTGAGACCGATCTACTAGATGGTATCGAGTTACACCCACACGAGCATTGACTTAACAGAATCTGAATGAGAACCTGACGATTATTGTACTTTTTCAGATTTGTAGATTCTTTCATTTTTCTCACCTAAAGAGGTAGCCATGCACATTAGCGTACTAGGAACGGGGTATGTTGGATTAGTCACAGGAGCGTGCTTCGCAGAATTTGGGCTAAGCGTCACATGCATGGATGTGGATCCAACACGGATCGAAATGTTGGAAAATGGGGAAGTACCATTTTACGAACCCGGTTTGGCCGAACTGGTCGCCAAGGGTCGAAAATCAGGAAACCTGAAATTTACCACTGATTTAAATGCCGCGTTAGATACAGCATTGGTCATCTTTATTGCCGTCGGTACTCCCTCAAGGCCAGACGGTTCCGCTGATTTGTCGTACGTGGATGAAGTGGCACGAAGTATTGGTAGCCGTATGACTGGGTATAAGGTCGTCGTGACAAAATCAACCGTACCTGTTGGGACGGCGAAACGTGTGCGAGAGCTTATCCAGAGCAACCAACCCTCTCCAATTAATTTTGATGTGGCATCGAATCCTGAATTTTTACGGGAAGGATCGGCCATCGGAGATTTCATGCGGCCAGATCGCGTCGTCATTGGTGTGGATAGCGATCATGCTGCAGCCATTATGAAAGATTTGTATCGCCCATTATATTTGATCGAAGCGCCTGTCGTTGTCACCAACGTGCCCACGGCTGAAATGATCAAATATGCTTCAAATGTATTCTTAGCCACAAAAATTTCCTTTATCAATGAAGTGGCCAACCTGTGCGAATCAGTTGATGCCAATGTACAAGTCGTGGCCAAAGCCATGGGCTTAGATAAACGGATTGGATCGAAGTTTTTGCACGCAGGACCAGGGTATGGTGGATCGTGTTTTGGGAAGGATACTGCTGCCCTCGTTCATATTGGTGAACAGGCTGGCTATGAAATGAAGTTGGCTGCGACGACCAAACGCGTAAATGAACAACAAGGAGGCCGGATGGTTGATAAGATCCGAGACACCCTTGATGGCGTGCAAGGGAAAACGATCGCCCTGTTGGGATTATCGTTTAAACCCAACACCGATGATTTACGAGATTCGCCAGCACTGATGATTGCAGAACATCTGATGAAGGAAGGCTGTACTATACGCGCACATGACCCAGAAGGCCAAAAAGAAGCGATAAAGCGTCACCCGGGGCTTGTTGGGTGCGAAGATGCCTATGATGCAGCAAACGGGGCTGACGCTATTGTCCTGGCCACTGAGTGGAATCAATTCAGAAACTTAGACTTAGATCAAATGAAAACCCTGTTGCGGGCTCCGATCTTGATTGATCTTCGAAATGTGTACGACCCGGCTCGAGTGTCGGAAAAAGGATTCTACCATGTTTCGGTAGGGCGGCCTTCGGCGGGAGTGAACCCTCTCAAACAGTCATAAGAATTTACTTAAAAGTGTGAAGGGTAATGAATCTCAAATGATTGGTTACCCTTCACCCATTTCTTCCCCTTCTCTTATTTCATCTCTATGGGCAACTCGCGACGATACGGTATTAGGCTTCTTTGGGTTTGTAGCCCATTCGATCCAATACTTTCATGATTCGTTTTTTCAAACCGGCATCTGCGTCAACTAACGCTGTGGCTAATGGTTCCACAGCAGGCTTTCCAATTTTTCGAAGAATTTCTGTGGCATTTTGACGAAGCTCTTCGTCTTCAGCCACCAATAATGGGATAACTTTAGTAGCAGACGGTGCCCCGATTTTGATCAACGACTCATAGGCCCGGTTGCGGACATCCCCCACATCATCTTCGAGACATACCACCAACTCATCCACCGCCTCAGCAGATCTGAGTTCGCCTAACACTTCAACCGCATATTTTCTGTTCAGCCAGTGAGTATCCTTAAGATCCATCAACGCCGCATCAACTTTGACGATATTAGGGTCTTTCGAACGAATGCGGAATTGTTTGACAACTCGCTTACCTTCAACTTCTATCACTCGCAGAGTCGCCCCATCTCCAAGCTTGATCCGCTGAAGATCTTCTAAGGCTTCATCGGACACTTCGAGGAGCACTGTTTTGCCATCATAGGCCAACAACTCAATCTCAATTTGTTTTTCTTCTATGTGGATGGCCGTGACATTTTCGGTCACCAGATTAAAGCCTTCTTGCTTGACGGTCTTCGGCATTATTTGAACGAGTTTTGCTGGCTCTGCCATGGATACTTCTCCTTCTACATACTCAGGTGCCCAAAAAAACTTTTTTTGGAACTGCTTTTCCTGAAAAAACTGTGATACTCACGATTATTTTTCAAATGGATAGATCACCCTATCATGTCTTAGGCTTCCACCCCAAGCTTGCCAAAACACCTTCGGCCGTATCTCGAACCATTTCATTTTCATCTTCAAGTAAGGGAACCACCGAGTCAATCGCCCGTGAATCCCCAAGCCGCGCTAAAGACTCCACAGCATTTCGCCGCACGAGCCAGTCCTCATCAACCAAGGCTTCAACTAGCGGACCATACCCCTTGGTGTCGCCGATCTTGCCTAGTGCTTCTGCGGCATGACGACGAACGATCCAATTGGATCCTTGCAAACCATCAATCAAGGCATCGGTGGCACGCTCATCACCGATTTTTTTCAGGACGCGGGCGACATCTTCGCTCAACATCGTATCCATCAAACATTCAATCAAGCCTGGAACTGCGCGAGAATCCCCAATCCGTTCCAAGGCCCAAACAGCTGCCGTTCGCACACCGCCATCTCTATCTTTCAAGGCTTTCACCAAGGGTTCCACTGCTCGAGGAGTTTTTAGCTTTCCCAATGCCGAAGCGGCTTGCTCACGCACAGCCCATTCATCCTCGCCAAGGGCCTCAATGAGGGGATCTATCGCTGCCTCCCCGACTTGCACCATAGCACTCGTCGCGGCTTCGCGTATGACCAAGTCATCATCTTCAAATAATTCAATTAACTTAGGAATTGCCGATTCTCCGATTTGCCCCAACCCTGCCGCGGCATGATTTCTCAATCCTTCATTCTCATCACGAAGTGATGACAAAAGCTGTTCTATTCGATCACCGTCAGCCATTCACATTCTCCTTCTCTAGCCAAAAATCCTCATCCAACTGAGCAGCCGCAGCCTCCAATTTGTCAATAATGATTCCTGAATTATA
>JAJDBO010000229.1 GCA_029261305.1 Nitrospirales bacterium | reverse complement strand
TACTTCATACCGGATATCATTACTGTTTTTTGCAATGTTTGGCTAAATTTTTCTACTTACTGCAATAATTACCTACCGTTTCTTACCCTTCATAACTACTTATTTCAATTCAAGTTTTTTATGTATGCACCGATACATCCTTCAATTGGCTCGACTGAAATAACATAATTCTTGAAATTTATGGATTAAGAATAAAACCCTAAGATACTTCACGGAAATATATTGCTTGAGGATAGAATGCATTTACATATGTTAAGGGCGACCCGGGGGATGGGCTCGCAAATTGAACAAGGAGGTAGTGTTATGGGAAGCAGTAGAGAAATTTTGAAAATTGTTGGTCTTGCGGGACTGGCATTGTTAATTGGGCAAGGATGTAGCCAAAAGTCGGTAAACGTGACAGCCGATTCGGAGACATTTGAACAGGGGGCTCAATATGCGGACAATCAAGCAGGTGCTGATAACCCCTTTGGCCAAGGAGCCCAGTCTGGGTCATGGCAGAGTGGAGAAGCGAATCAGCCTGGCTGGTCTCAGCAGGGAAATTCAGGGGCATATAATAATGAGTCCCAGGGAGGGCCTCAGGGGCCACCCCAAGCGTATATTGATGGCGTCGCTCAAGGTACTCAAGGCGGAGAGAATGGCAGCCAAAATGGCTCTCAAGGCGGGCTTTCCTATTTCGGGGGCAGTCAAAACGGATCAGAACCTTGGGCTAATGCTGGTCCCTTAGCAGGTCTTCAAGAATATGGAGGTTCATGGAATCAAGGGCAAGGTAGCGCCTTGGCCAATGAATTTATCCAAGAAGATTATGACAGCATTGCTGAAGCCCAACCACTTTCCCCATCTGATTTTGCTCAAGGGGGAGGGTATGGGAGCGGGTCTTATGGCCAAGGAACGCAGGTGGAATTGCAAGATGTATTTTTCGAATTCAATAGCTGGAGAATATCATCGGGTGGACGCCAAGCATTGGCGCAAGACGCCGAATGGTTGGACCAAAACCATGCTCGAAGTTTGACGGTCGAAGGGCATTGCGACCAACGAGGAACCCGTGATTATAATATCGTGCTTGGGAAGAAGCGCGCTCAGGCGGTACAAAGCTATCTTGTCGACTTAGGTGTGCAAGCTCACAAAATCCAAGTGATTTCCTATGGCAAGGAACGGCCATTTTGTTTTGGAAATAATGATCAATGCTATCAGTTGAATCGTCGAGGACATTTGCAGCTTCATCAGTAATTCGTCATCGAGATTCTGAATTTCTCATCGAAGGGGCAGGGTGGAAACACACTGCCCCTTCTTTTTTTATCTGGGCCAGATACGTAAATTCTTTTGATCGGATGTATGTTGATTTTTCCCATTCTTGCCTGTCCGTGACCGCGATGGTAAAGTGACGCCCGCTATGCGGGAGTGGCGGAATCGGCAGACGCACAGGACTTAAAATCCTGCGCCCGCGAGGGCATACGGGTTCAATTCCCGTCTCCCGCACCACAAATTAGTTTCATAACCTTGAAATCTCCTTATTTCCTGACTAGCCTTGCAATGAGGGTGGAGGGTAATCGTCCTTCTCGTGTACTTGTAATTTGTCATCATTCCTATTTAAGTGGGGCTTTCTCTAAGAATATTGCCATCACAAGACGCCGAGTCAAAATACAAGATGGGATCTGATTGGATACAGTCCTGTATCTAATCAGATCCCATCGTCAAAAATTTACTGCTCAAACACGCAGGTAATTCTCCCCCAAAAATATCCATTAATTCATTTATTTCATTGAGGTCATGCGCCTTTTTTTCTTGACTAGTTGTCCTTAGGCATCAAATTTGAGAAATATCCTCAACAATGCCCGTGGGACAGGCACGGTATTTTTGCAAGGTCCGCAGGATCTGGACCCGTGGAAGGAAGCATGATAGACGGGAAGAATCGAAATCAGGCAGATCGTACCTTCAGAGAGGAAAGTTCGCAGGTACTCTTTATAGGAAAATTACACTAGCTAAACTCGATTGAAGGGAATGATGAGAAAAATTGTCTGTATTTTTACAAGATACTGAGATACCGTTAACCCCATCTAAACCCAAGACCATACAAACACAGGAGGCGCCGATGAAGCGCATTATCATTTGTTGCGATGGGACATGGAATAATCCAGAAGACACGAAGCAAAAAGAAGGGGAATCTGTCAGCAACGTTGTGAAAATGGCCAGGGCTATCCGTCCCAAAGATGCCAAAGGAGTGGAGCAGGCTGTGTTTTATGATTGGGGTATTGGCACCAACGGGTTTTTGGACAAGTTGGTTGGTGGGGGGATTGGGAAAGGAATCGACAAAAATATTCAAGATGGGTACCGCGTCCTGGTACATAATTTTGTTCCAGGTGACGAGATCTTTATTTTTGGGTTCAGCCGGGGAGCATATACCGCACGGAGTTTGGTTGGTCTCATTCGGAATTGCGGCATTTTAAAAAAAATGTATTCCGACCGTGTTGCGGTAGCGTACGACGAGTATCGTTCACGGAATGGTCCCGACGTTCAACGGGTCCGCACCTTTCGCGAGAAGTATTCTCGAGTTGTGGCGGTAAAATTTTTAGGGGTCTGGGATACGGTGGGTGCCCTAGGGGTACCTTTCTCGATCCTCAAAAAGTTTAATAATAAAAAATATGGGTTTCATGATCAGGTAATCAGCTCCATTATCAAGAACGCCTATCATGCGCTTGCCATTGATGAACGACGAGGAGCGTTTTCACCAACGCTTTGGAAAACGAAAGAGGGACGAAAAAACACTGCACAGGTGTGGTTTCCTGGTGTTCACTCGGATGTCGGGGGTGGGTATGCCAAGGCCGGGCTTTCCTTTGCCGCCTTGGAGTGGATGGCCAGAAAAGCCACAGAGTGCAGTTTGAGTCTAGACCCCACGTATCTTGACTCAATCAAAGCTACGGAT
>JAJDBO010000228.1 GCA_029261305.1 Nitrospirales bacterium | reverse complement strand
ACCCTCATGCCAGCGATGCTTGAACTTGAGGAAGTCTATGCCCGAGTTCGTCGAGATAAAACCTTTCAAAAAGAACTTCAAGAATGCTTGAAGCAATATGTCGGACGACCCACTCCACTCTATTTCGCCAAACAACTCACCAAGACCTTAGGTGGCGCGAAAATCTACCTAAAACGCGAAGATCTCTGTCACACGGGCGCGCATAAAATAAATAATGCCGTTGGCCAAATGCTCATGACCAAGCGCATGAAAAAGAAGCGGATCATCGCGGAGACCGGTGCGGGGCAGCATGGTGTCGCTGTGGCCACGGTCGCGGCTATGCTTGGGCTTGAAGCCGAGATTTATATGGGCACCGAAGACATGGAACGCCAGGCGTTAAATGTCTTTCGCATGCGTTTGCTTGGAGCCAAGGTCACGGGGGTGGATGCAGGAAGCCGAACACTCAAAGATGCCATTAGCGAAGCCATGCGTGATTGGACGACAAACGTCCGCACCACGCATTACTTACTTGGCTCCGTACTAGGAGCACACCCGTATCCAATGATGATTCGTGACTTTCAATCCGTAATTGGGCGCGAGGCACGAAAACAGATTCTCGCGGCTGAAGGAAAACTCCCGCATTGTTTGGTTGCCTGTGTCGGCGGTGGGAGCAATAGTATTGGCCTCTTCTATCCATTTGTCGGAGACAAAAAAGTTCAAATGGTTGGAGTCGAAGCCGGTGGACATGGACTGACCAGTGGGAAACATGCGGCGCGTTTTTCTGGAGGAAGCCCTGGGGTGCTCCACGGAACCATGACCTATCTACTGCAAGACAAAGATGGGCAGGTCAATCTCACTCATTCCGTATCGGCAGGTCTGGATTACGCCGCAGTCGGTCCCGAACATAGCATGCATCATGATTCGGGCCGAATTCATTACACCTCGGCCAATGATAAAGAAGCACTTGAAGCTTTTGACTTATTGTCACGTGAGGAAGGCATCATCCCGGCTTTAGAAAGTGCACATGCAGTAGCCGAAGTGGTCAAACTTGCTCCAAAATTGAAGAAAAACCAAATCCTCATCATGAACCTTTCCGGTCGTGGTGATAAAGACGTGAACCAAATTGCGCGTATGCGCGGCATTCCACTCTAGCCATGATCTCTACCGCGAATCGCATTTCTGAAACATTTGAAAATCTCGCCGCGAAGGGAGAGAAAGCTCTCATCCCCTATATCATGGCGGGCGACCCCTCATTGGCTGAAACCGAAGACCTGGTTCTCGCCTTAGAACAAGCTGGCGCGGATCTTATTGAACTCGGCGTCCCCTTTTCCGATCCCATTGCCGATGGGCCGGTTATTCAAAAAGCCGCCGAGCGAGCCCTGCTCTCTGGCACTTCACTCCGGCGCATTCTTGCCTTAGTGAAAAGCCTGCGCACTAAAACTCATGTTCCTCTTATACTCATGACCTATTACAATACGATTATGGCCATGGGTGAAAAGAACTTTTGCAAAGAAGCCGTAGATGCAGGAGTTGATGGCGTCATCGTTCCAGACATGCCGCCGGAAGAAGCCGACACCTTGCACCAAGCCGCCGAAGCACAAGGACCATGCTTGATTTATCTCTTGGCACCAACGAGCACAGCCAACCGAAAAACCGAAGTAATTCGACGAACTCACGGTTTTATTTATTATGTGTCAATCACCGGCATCACTGGCGCGAAGTTACAAGGGTTACCCGACATCGAAAAAAATGTTCGCGCGCTGAAGAAGAAGGCCAAGAAACCCATTGCCGTCGGCTTTGGTATTGCCACACCCGATGACGCTAAACGAATGTCAGCCTTCGCTGATGCGGTGATCGTTGGGAGCGCGCTCGTTAAAATTATTGCGAAGTATCAACAAGACCCCCATCTTGTAAATCACGTTCAAACCTTCATTCGACAACTCAAAAACGCCATTTAGTTCCTGACACCCTTCCCCATACTTCTCTGAAAAACAAAGGCCTTGGTTGACCTTTCCCTCATCACCAATTTCAGTAGTTCAACCTTCGATCGAGCTTAAAATCAAAACCAACCAATACCTTCAAGTGATCGACTCTGATATTTTTTATTGTATTGAAATACCAGAAACGGTAGGCTTCGACTTCTCTAGCACCTGAGTCCTCACTGAGCATTGGCACCCAAAGGGAGAATTAGGATGAAAGAACTCACTCTTGATCGAACGCAAAAACGTGGGGATCGCAATAATACCGTCAAGGTCATCCAGGAATGGCTCTCCTTGCACGGGTTTACTCTCACCATGGACAAAGATTTTGGGCCGGCCACGGAGAGCATGATCAAGCAATTTCAAAAAAAAATGAGGCTTCCTGAAACGGGCATAGTCAATAAAACAACCTTTGCTCGCCTCACCCTCCCCATGAGCAATGCGCTTAAACCTCTTCCGGCGAATGGTCGGACCATTAGCAACCTTGTCGTCGCGTATGCCAAACAACATCTTCGGGAACATCCCCGGGAAGTCGGAGGACAAAACCGTGGGCCATGGGTCCGGTTATACATGAACAACCGCGAGGGAAATCCTTTTCCCTGGTGCGCCGGGTTCGCCTCATTCCTTCTTCGTCAAGCCTGTAACACATTAAAGATCCCCATGCCGATTAATTCGTCAGTATCGTGTGATCTCTTGGCAAAAGATGCCAAAAAGAAAAAACGTTTTCTTGATGGTAGGGCCACCCAAGACAAAAGCCGGATCAAACCTGGCTCCTTATTCCTGAATAAAAAGTCGGAAGGCGATTGGGTTCATACTGGCATTGTCACCAAAGCGAGCCAAGAACACTTTGAAACCATTGAAGGCAATACCAACGACGAAGGTAGTCGAGAAGGGTATGAAGTCTGCAAGCGTGCGCGCGGTTATGGGAAAAAGGATTTTGTTATCGTTGGCGATCTCTCAATACCCAAACCTGTAAAACCCAAACCGAAACCCAAGCCTAAACCAAAACCCAAGACCCCTTTGACCAAGAAGGAACAACTCAAATGGCTGCAAAAATCTTTAAATACACTCATGGGGTCTCGTCTGGTTGTTGATGGAATCCCTGGCCGAAAGACCACCCAAGCCATCAAACGTTTTCAAGCACGGCATGGACTGACCACGGACGGCATAGCCGGCGCACGAACTAAGCGGAAAATGCGCATGCTTCTTGGGAAACCATAAACAAAAGCAAATATTCAAAACCCATTAGAGTACCTCATCATCACGCAGTATGTAGAATGTCGTATACTCCATTGCCCCACATGTTTGGCACATAATGGCAATACCATTTAGATCGCGAAAATCTAACGCGTTGCCGTCCAATTGACTCCTACCCGTTTAAGGTAAATTTTTTCATTGGCTATTTCCCTAGAACACCTTTCCCAAGTACTGTCTGAACTCACACCCGCCCTATTTGGAGGGAAAATTCAAAAGATTTCTCAGCCGTTGCCTGATTCACTCTCCTTTGAAATCAGACGACCTGGACAAACCACCACTCTCTTTATCTCAACCCACCCGCAAACCGCGCGCATTCACGCGTTAACCCAACGTTTGCCAAATCCAACCACGCCCCCTTCATTTTGTCAGTACTTACGAAGTCATGTCCTCGGTGCACAAATTGAACAGGTCGTGCAGGTTCCGGATGATCGAGTAGTCGTAATCACACTTTTAGCAAAACAAAAAACACAGTATCTCGTCGCTGCATTCACAGGACGTTCGGCCAATCTTTTCCTCGTGAATCAAGATAAGGAAGTGATCCGATCCCTGAAACCAGACACCCAGGCCCCCCAACGGATCCAATCCTATTTTGAGACTGGAAAAATACAAGAACTATCAAGGACTGATCTTTCTCTTACACCAGACTCCCCTCCGAGACCATTCACCATCTCCAACATGCTGGAACAAACGTTTCTTGAACTTGAGCAAAACCAAGCGCAACGGCAACTCCAAGATCAACAACTTGCGGCCTTACGGAAAGCGATGAAAAAAGCGCAACGCCGAGTCAATTCACTCACGCAAGACCTTGAGAAAGCCCATCGATATTGCGAATATGCCCGTTATGGAGAACTTCTCAAAGGACAATTGAATCAAATTAAAAGAGGGCAACCACACATCACGCTCATCGATTACTATGACGAACAACTCCCAGAACTGACACTTCCCTTAGACCCTGCAAAAGATCCAACATGGAACCTCAATGATTACTTTCGAAAACATCGAAAATACACTGGGGCCGAACGCGAAGTACGCCCACGCCTTGAACAAGCTCAGGCTGAACTCGCAAAACTCACGGATGAATTTCAAGTAGCAGAACGTGGAGAGATGAAACAACCCGAAATCCCAGAACCAAAAATCAAGCCGGCAAGGCCTCCGGGGGGTTCAACAAAAAAACCAAAAACAGCCACCCCCTATCGGCGATATGTCTCTGAGGATGGATTTTCAATTTTGGTGGGCAAGAGTGCCAAAGATAATGATGCCGTCACCTTCAAGGTATCCAAACAAGACGACATGTGGCTACATGCCCGCGGCACACCAGGATCACACGTCATCATCGAACTGGAAAAGAAAAAACAGGTTCCGTCCGAAACCTTAAAAGATGCCGCGACGCTGGCCTTGTTTTATAGCGATCTACGGAAAAGCGGAAAAGGTGAGGTTATTTACACATTGCGAAATAACGTCCGAAAACCCAAAGGCGCCAAACCCGGCTCAGTGACTGTCACCCAAGAAAAAACCACCTGGGTCTATGTTGATCAAAAACGTTTGGACCGCCTGAAGGAATCCAACGCTTCCTGATATCCTTGTCTTCCATTTAACGACAATCTTTCACAATATGTTAATCCTGAACACTTCGGGAAAATTTCGGCTGACGGATATATATGGGAAACTACATCATTCCCTGTAGAAAACAAAGATGAGTCTTCGGGGAGAAGTCATAGCAACCCTTAGTAAATTTCTTTCCACTTGAAGTTCTCAACTATTTACCCACCAAGCATAATTCTGACCCATCGAGAAGTTTATCTTAGGAAAATGGATTTACTTTCCTTTACACTTCTTTAGTTCAGGTTTTGGAGATTTGGCGAGAAGAATATAGGGACATTTTCTTTTTTGTAATACTTGCCCTTCAAACTGTATCCATTTTTCAGGCACTGTATCCGTTGAGATACAGTGCCTGGTCTCTCCCTAACAGTGCTGTACCCTCTAAATTATATTTCCCTAGTAATTTCCTTAGTTTTTTTCTCTAACTTGCCGGCACATAAATATTCCACCTGTGGCACGAACCTTGCTTAATTAAAATATTATGAGTCAGACAAATGAGTGGCTACGATCCTCATGTGGATTTTTTTGCAGAAAAGATACTTTCTATCCTCAAGTTTGTAATGATGTTTGATAATCACTCGTGTAAAATCTACCAGGATCAAGACCATAAAATGAACAATCAAAAAACTATTTTTGTTCGCCACCAAGACCCTTGCCGTACGGAGAGTTGCTCGGCACTTCCAGGTATCTTCCAACAACACTTCCCACACATCGAAACGAAAATCATTTCCGACATTGAGACCCTTCATACAGAAAGTCTCGACCCAGGGTTTCTTATCATTACCCCAATAGTTTCTGAAGATTCATGCACATCTCTTTGTCGAGTAAAGAAAGAATATCCAGGAATTTCCATTCTAGGAATCGCATGCTCTAACACCGTGCACTTGGCCAATGAGGGAAAACTGCTCAGAAGTATCGACGACTTTCTGATTTGCCCATTCCACAAAATTGACGCCCTCATCCGGCTTCACAAAATAATGCAAAACCGGCCCAGGGCCATTTCAAGACGCTCCGACCACGAGTATCCTCCTTTACCTGAGTTCGAAGGATTCATTGGAAATTCCCCTTGTTTCCTTGAGGCACTGCACAAAATCCCACCACTAGCAAAATGTATGACAACGGTGCTGATTAAAGGGGAAACAGGGACAGGAAAAGAGCTGTTCGCTAAAGCCATCCACTCAAACGGCCCTCGATCGACAAACCCCTTTGTTCCCGTAAACTGTGGAGCAATTCCTGATCACCTCTTTGAAAATGAATTGTTTGGCCACCGAAAAGGGGCTTTCACTGATGCCAGTTCAGAACAGCCGGGCCTACTGCAAGAAGCCGAGGGAGGGACTCTGTATCTTGATGAAATCGACTCATTAAGTCTCGCGGCACAAGTTAAGCTGCTCCGGTTTCTCCAGAACCGTGAATTTCGCTCCCTTGGATCCTCGAAGATTCAAAAAGCCAACGTCCGAGTACTCACCTCCACCAATAGGAATTTGAAACAGCTCGTTAATGATGGGATTTTTCGAGAAGATCTGTATTATCGGATTAACTTTCTTTCCGTCACCATCCCGCCTCTTCAAGATCGAAAAGAAGACATTCCATTTTTGGCCAACCATTTTCTCAAACAAGAACTTCCACATGTTCCACCAGAAAATGTGCGATTGCCATCAACAGTCATTGATAAATTGATGGAATATCACTGGCCTGGAAATGTTCGAGAACTAGAGGGAATCATTCAAAGCGCAGCGACTTTCTGTACCACTGATTCTCTCCACCCTGAGGATATTGACCTTCCTCAGGTCAGATCCTATGGAGCGCCTGGGAGTACCGTCCTTCGTAAAGCCAAAGCTTACGCCATAGAACAATTTGAACGAGCTTTTCTCACCAACCTCCTCAGCACGCATCACGGGAATATTTCCCAAGCGGCCATTGCTGCGGGGAAAGATCGTCGTTCGTTTCAAAGGCTGCTTCGGAAACACAATCTCGATCGTGCAACCTTCTCGAATCACCTCTGACTCCCAACTCGTTTCATCGCGCAATTACACCTCCGGACATTTCTTTTTAGCACCCTCACAATTTCAATTTCCTTAAAGACCCTCATTCCGTGTCATCTCCATCGCGGGAATTTCCCCGCATGATGGGCATAATAACCGCACTACAAAATCCCTCAATTTTCGAGAGTACCTCCTCACATGACACCATTTCTCCTGCGGCGAAAAACCCGCAATCCAGTAGAGACAAAAAATTACTTTTCACTAAAACAACAACTTACCATTTCAAAGAATAGGTATGAAGTTTGCTTATCTGAAATTGCACACACAAGATTTCATCCTGGAAGAACACCACATAACTGTTCATTGCCACAATTATTTATGGACGACATTACAAACACAGAAGTCATCGATACGCTTCTGGCCTCAATTGAAGCTCTTCTTCCAGACGAACCTAACCCTATATTTCAAGCCATTGTAGGAATCAAAGCCGCTCAAATTTCCGCACCAGGAATTGGAGCCTTTGTCGGACATGAAGAAAGCATCACAAATGAAATTTATGGAAGACATCTGACCGGAGAAGTCCAGGTGACCGTTAAAAGTGGAACATTGGCTGACCTCACCGCCACCTCTGCCGCCACCACTCGATCCCTCATGGGAATGGCCCGGAAAGAATTGATGGAAAGTGGGATTTTGAAATTAATACTTGACGAAGTAGGTTCCCAAATTCGCAGCGTTTCAGTGAATGAAACCACCCAGGTTTTTGAAAGAGATTTGACGTTTCACGTTCTATTCGAATTCTTAAAACAACCAGCAGAACCAGAAGGAGTCATTCAAGAAATTCCCATCAATCAGAGCATAGGTTAAGCCGCCTACAGGCTATCCCTATTAGAGGAGGAAACGAAAATGGCAGAAACTTTTTCTACGTCAGAATTTGTGGTACCTGGGACTTTTGTCCGAGTGCGAGCAGAGGGGTTAATAAGTGTCGGCGGAATTTCAAGCGGAAATATTGGCATCGTTGGGACAGCCAGTAAAGGGATAGATGAAACACATAATTTATCTGACTATGACTCGGCCCGTGAAATATTTGGTGCCTATGACGCCTATGCTGAGGGGGCTGGAAAATTAAATTTAACTCGTGCACTTGAAGTGTTATTTCAGAACGGGGCACGTACGATTTATGCGCGAGCGGTGGCTGCGGAGGCCAACCAGGCAACCTTTGCTACGGCGTTTGGAGAAGTGGTGAAAGATAATGTCAATATTCTTGTGGCCCCAGAACTCACCACAGATATAGCCAAAACCGTCTTAGGTGGAATCCTTGAAACAGCAGAAAACAATAGCCACGACTTGATCGCTGTTATTGGGGCAGATGCCGCTACCGTGGCGACAACGGTGACCCAAGCTCCCACGAACGACCGAATCATCTTTACCACACCTGGCTTTCATGCTTTTGATTCTGTGGCAAATGCCGGGAAAGGCCAGGAGATTGAATTAAAAGGTCCCTACAGTGCTGCCGCCGTCGCAGGCCTTCTTAGCACTCTCACTCCGCAGTCGAGCCCAACCAATAAAGTCCTTCCTGGGGTGGTCAAACTTTCCCAACGATTTGCCTATGGGGAAACCAAGCAATTGCTGAATGGACGAGTATTGGTCATCGAACAACGACGAGGGGTTCGAGTGGTGCGTGGCTTGACCTCGGACGATGGAGCCTTCACCCAAATCACGACGAGGCGTATTACCGACTTTGCCAAGGCCGGCATTCGGAAAGCCTCCAACCCCTTTATTGGGAAACTCAACAATCAGCGTGTCCGAAAAGCGCTGCAAGGTGCCATCGACGGATTTCTGACCACAATGATTCAGGACGAGGCACTCACAGAATATACCCTCGAAGTCACGGCTTCCCGAGCCGATGAAATCGCCGGTCGTGCCATTGTGAATGTAATGTTAAAACCAACCTTTAGCATCGACTTTATTGCGGTCACACTCGTACTTCAATAGGAGGAAGAACATGGCAAATACAAGCGTTTTTACGGGAGCAGATGGATCTATCACTCTTTCGGTGCCTGAAGGACTGGAAGGAGAGAAAGCCCAAGAGGTGATCGATAAGCACGACCTTGTTTCTGTGGGGCGAGTCCAAAATGTGAAAGTCGAAGTGCATTCCGATGTCAAACCTTTTCATGAAATTGGCCAGCGTTATGCCACTGAACTTCGTCCTGGGAATGTCACCATTCGAGGGACCATTGGGAGAGCCTATATTAATGGAGCTATGGTCAAGCTGCTTCTTGGGGAAGCAGCGGATAGTCGACCGGCAGCCAGCTGGGCTCAACCCGCATTTAATGTCACGCTCCTTGTGCAAAATGCCGCTGCCCCCGACACTCAAAATACGGTGGTCTTACATGACGTCAAAATTGAGGACTGGGTCTACAATCTTCCAGAAGATGAATTTTTACTAGAGTCAGCCAGATTCCAGGCTTTGTATCTCACAGTTGAGGATCAAGCCTAATGGTATCTGCAGAAGAGTTGCTCGCCGGTAGTAGCCTAACATTTGATGTGGAAATTCCTGACGAGGTGTTACATCCAGGGAACCTTCAGTCCACTGAGTGGACTCATCATTCGATAAGACTGCGCCCGCTCACCGTGCGAGACTTGCAACTCATCTCACGGGCAGCCAAAGAAAGTGACTCTCTGATTGCCACCTTAATGGTCCAGCGGGCCTTGGTGGATCCGGAGATGACCATTCCTCAAGTCACCACCATGCATGCTGGGCTCATGCAGTTTCTTTTGAAACAGGTCAATCAAATAAGTGGGATTGAGGCCAGTGCAGATCAACTCGCCACAGCCATGGAATCTCCATTGACCAAAGCAGCTTTCTTATTGGGGAAAGAATTTGGTTGGACCCCACAACAAGTAAGTGAGCTCACCCTGGGGCAAGTCCTTCTTCATTTACAAATGCTCAGGAGGCATGCGGACACTTGTGAAACAACCTGATATGGAACGACCCGGTTTACATAACTTCATCAACCAGTTTAAGTCTACGGTGGAACTTTTCTCGAATCCAACCCCAACTCTTTTCACGATATTTTCTCAAGAACATGCTCTCAAGAGTCTTCACGCCAACATTCCACTCCTGGACTTTTCTCCGCTTGATTCTTTTTCGGCTAAATCTGCGGATAACCTGGTCTCAGGAAATCCTCAGGGGTTTGATAGCACCCAAAACCCTCGTCAGGCCTCACAACACCAAAAGGTCACCCCTCCCCAAAATGTACAACAGCCGGAAAGGATTTTGGAGTCTCAACGGCCTACACGCATAGCAAGCCTGGCTCCAGAAGGTTTTAAGCCAGAGAGGACATTTCAAGTGGATCATGATACGACGCCGCCTGTATTTTCCCTTAAAGAGCTCCAGGGAAACCACCACCGGAAGGACCAAGATCCGCAGGGGATTTCGAAAAATGAACAGGGTGATGCACTGACCAAGAAAATGTTTAAAAACTTTGTTCCAAGGAGAGACAAACACCCTACATCCTTCGAAACGGACCACACTCAACAAGGTAGTCTTGAGTCAATCACGAGGAACTTTCAAAATCCAAATAAGGAATTCAAAAAACAGGAAGACCAACGTTCCCAAGAAACGGCTGGGTCCGCCTCGGTTGATCAGGATGGTCTCCCTTCAATGTCTCGCATCCAGGAATTGGCAAATACCCTTCTTGGTTCGACAACATCTCAGGCTCAAAATTCAGGGGTCTATCTACCCCAAAACAGCACCGGTGCCCCAAATAATTTTTCAAATGACCAAAAAAGTCAGGAATCATTCGGCCTTGATCTTCCACCTATTCGTTCAGATCACCAAAACCAAGATTCCGCAAATTATTTTTCCGATGGGATCGGAGGGAACTCTGTCCGATGGTTAGATACTGCTTTGGATCAGATCAGTATGCCGCATCAAAACACTCACTCTCCAGAGTTTTCATCCCAAATAAGTAGGTCGGATATTTCTCCACTGGTGTTACCCCCAAACATATCACCAGTACACCAGGAGCAAGCATGGATTCCCAGCGCACCTGAATCCGGCCATGTATCAATCAACGCCAAGACAATGGCCTCCATACTGAATGACGAACTTATTGAGCAAGCACGACGACAGGGAGTTGATCTGTCATGAACGTCAAACCGGTATTGGGTGATTGGGAAATCCCCCGAATAGAATCGATTAAAACCCTGGAACACCGTGCATTGGTGGAATTGGAAGTCCCTGGTCGTGTAGGCAGTCTGTTTCAAGACCTGAACACCCACCCTACCCACATTGCAATTAAGGCCAGTCTGTTTGGAGACGAGGCACGCAGTGAATTCGTAGAAAACGTACGGGAAAAATATCAAGCAGGTGAGCCACTCACTTTTGTGGCAGACATCGTCTCCGCCACGGAAATTCAACATGTCATCATTCAAACACTTCATTTCCAAGAGTCCGGGACAAAACCCGACCAAATCGACTGTTTTATGGTCCTCAAGGAAAGTCCACCTCCACCACCACCGTCCAATCTAGGTGGCCTGGATGCGGGGTTGCTGGACCAAGCTGGAGACTTTCTCGATACGGTGACTGGAGCACTTGATGTCATCGATACCTTGGGGGCGATCCCCGACATTGGGAACCCAACCCCACCCCTCCAAAATGCACTTGGTGGAGTATCCGCGGCCACGCAGGGCTTAGACGAAACCCTTGCACCGCTTCGTGATATTTTTGGAAGTAACGATCCTTAACGGTCCATGTTTGAGAGTGAATCACGGAAAGAGAAACAATGCCTGAAGGTTCTCTGACACTGAACATCCAAACACTCCAGAACGCCCTCTCCGGGATCACTGATCTCCAGGGGACACCATCAGATGGCGCCACCGGCGGAAATGGATTTGCTGGTGCCGCTGGTCTGGCATCTGTCTCCCTCACTGATCAATTCAGTGATTTGAACGAAGCTTTGTCCGGTCAACTCGAAGACATCTTCAGTTTTGATTCCTCAACGCTCGTTGAAATACCCGACTTATTCAACGAACTCAGATCTCAGATTCAGACCCCTCCCACTCAAGCAATCCAAGGATTTGATCAACTCATCTCCCAAGCCGACACGGCCCTTTCAGGCGAATTCGTAGGTCGTTTACAAAATACACTGACAACCATTCAAAGTATTTCCCAAAACGTCCCCGAAGATCGTACGGCCATCGTCAGTACCTTGCTCGATCAAATCCTTAAAATTTTTGGCAGTCTGGAAGGCCCTGAAGCCGAGAAAGTCCAATCCTGGATTCAATCCATACAAGAGATGCATCGTATATTACTGCCACTGGTGGCCGAAGCCCAGGCATCTCCTAACCCCTCTCTCATCCTTGTTCAAGTCATTCAACGATCATTAGACAGCACCATAGAAGTTTTTGGGATTAATCAAGCGCGCAGCTTCATGAATTTCTTGGATCGACTCCCTCAAACCCTTGCCTCAACAGAGACGTTGGATCCGATTGCCGTGGCGTTGAATACAACATCCGGGGCCTACGATCAGACATTAGCCTTGGTCGGGGGGACTTATCCGGACTTTCGAAATCAGGTCGTCTCGGTTAGCGAAACACTCCTGGATCTTAAAAAACATGTACGCCCAGTCTTAGGAAACCTCAATCGAGTTGTCACCGCAAAAATTTTCCAACCACAGGCACTTGAAATTTATCTTCGGGAACAGATGGATAACGCACTAGCGGTCAAGATTCAGGAGGTCCAAAAAATTGATGACCCCTTCAACGATCTGTTTGATCGAATGGATGAAGCGATCGATGGGATAGACCTCTCGTTCGTACAAACAGAAGTATTGGAATTTTTTGAAAATGCAAAGACGACAATTCAGACTGCCAATATTCCATCCCTTGGGGACACTCTACAGGAACAACTCGCCCCAGTGGATGACGCGGTTCAACAACTCCAGCAAGGAGTCACAGGTCTTCTCACCCAAATCAAAATTTTCTTTGATGGAGTGAATGAGCAACTCCGAAGCGTGGCTGGAAACGTTGGCCAATTTCAACCTGATGGATCATTTCAGTATAATTTCGAGAACAATCTTCAAGAAGTCCTCCTGTCAGCCCGAGTCGCGATTAATGGCGATCCTAACAATCCGGACGAGCCAAGTCTCACCGCATCTCTTGGAGAATTTCAAACCAAGATCGATCAATTTCTCAATCAACTTGACCAATTACTCGGTCCAGTCGAAAGCACCATCACGGGAATTTCTACGGATGCAGTGAGTGGAATCAATGATTTTAAAATTTTTCTGGATGGGTTGGATGTTACCGCGCGCCTAGAAGAACTCGGCACAAAAATCGAGGAAGTCCTCGATGCCCTCATCCCAATCGATTTTGATTTGCTGATTGATCCCATTGTCACAGAGCTCGATAGCAACACCGAAAAACTTCGAGGCATTGATACCGAATCACTCAACGATTTATTGCGTGAAGCTCTCAAAGTCGCCTTGGACGTGATCATCACGATTGATTTCACGGCTGAGATTGGCACTCCTCTGGAGGAAGGATTCGAGGAAATTAGGAAGATCCCCCAAAAAGCCATTGATGAATTACAAGAACGGTACGAACAAGCCATCTCCCACCTTGACCAACTAAATCCCGAACAACTTCTCGAAGCCCTGTTTTCCTCTTTCGATATAATCAATGACGCCGTTGGCTCACTCAATGTCGCCGACCTCTTGGCACCCCTCGACGAATTGCATAAACAGGTCCTCCAAGAGCCACTCGCCAAGCTGAAACCGTCCATCCTCCTTGAGCCTGTGACCACAGCATTTGAGAATTTCACCTCAGTATTTGACGACATCAACGGTGATGAAATCATTCGGCCAATTAACACACAACTCAATCGCGTTAAATCCGCGGTGGAAGATTTGGATATCACAAGTTGGATTGACGACCTCTTAGCTGCCATTGAAAAAGTGAAACAAGATCTTCGAGACATTCGACCCTCGGAAATCATGGAACCTTTAGTTTCCGATTTTCAAAAATTGGAAACCGAACTGGATCGGTTCAAACCTTCAGTGGTGTTTCAACCCGCAACGGATTTAGCTGCGCCATTGCTCGGGTTTTTAGAAAACGTGCAACAAGATGTGATTGACTCGTTATTTCAGGCCTTTCAAGCCCCACTTCAAATTCTGGATCGTCTAGAACCTGAGGCCCTCACTCAAAGAATTCAGCAAGAGCTCGATGCCAGCACCGCCCTACTAGAGGGGCTTAATTTTCCTGCACGCTACAACCAATTAAAAGGTCAACACTTTGATTTAAAGCAAGCGGCTGTAGCTCGAGGAGATGAGCGTCTCGTCGCTCTGGTGGAGTTTATTGATCCCGAAAAACACCTGGGGGAACTCTCCAGCACCTATAACAATCTCATCCTGGGACTAGAAAACGTAAAAAACAATGTGGCGCTTCCCGACCTCACAGACCTTTACGCCGAGTTCAGAGAACGTCTCATGAGTTTGCTTCCCCCCTATGCTCGGGAACTTATGAACCCAGACAAATTTAAACGAGTCATGCGGCTTGCGGATCCGACACGTTTCCTTCAGGAACTTGATGAACGTTTTGCGACGATCAAAAACAAACTCATCCCGATCCGTCCACAAGACATCACGGAGCAACTGGATGCGACATATGAAGAAGTTCTGACCTTAGTTGACAATCTTGATATTTCAGAATCACTGATCCAGGTTAAAGACCGCCTGAACAATCTGAAAGACATCGTCAATACGATTAGAATTGATTTTCTCGCTGAAGACATCAACAACAGCGTCTCGGATGTTCGGGCCATGGTAGAAGGCCTAAATCCAGACAATATTGCAGAACGACTCGACACAATTTATCAAGACCTTGAACAAGTCGTGCAGAGTACCCTTCCATCTCAAATGCTCAGTGGGCTAGAAGAACCCCTGAGCCGCGTCCAAAGCATTGTGGAAAGTGTTGATCCCCGCCTTGTTCTGGGCCCGCCTTTATCGGACGCGTGGGACTCCATCAAAGGAGTACTGGAGGACATTGACTTCACGATTGTTCTCGAACCACTCGTGAAGAAACTTGACGACTTGGAAACGGAGTTCAAAGACAGTATTCAGCGCACAGAAACATCCTTTGATGGCATGTTAGGCGCGGCAAAAGGCGCATTGTCGGGAAGTAGTACTGGCGGGAGCACAAGCGTGGGAGCCTCACTCTAATGGCCACGATCACAAAAGACGTCCACGTGAAAGTTCTGACCTTCGACCCCGCTCAAGGGAAAATGATTCCTGTCCCTGATGTTTCTCTATTGTGTGAGGATAGCGGCTGGCTCTGGGATCCAAACTTATCCACTGGGTCTCCCACCACCGATACCAATGGACTCGCTACCGTAACGATTGCCTTCGAAGATACGGAAGAAAAAAGTCTCAATCCATTTTTCACCATCACCATTCCATCAAGCAAACGAACAATCCCAACGGCCGCTTCAGCAGACCAACAATTTACTCTACCCGATTCTTGGACGACCCGACATTATGTCAAACGTCGCATTCCCAATATTACCAACCATACCGATCCCAATAATCCTTTACACCTCTTCGTTGGGCTTCATGGAAATCTTAGGGTGGCGTATACGGATTTTGATGCTTCTGGAATCCGGAACCCGATAGCTCTGCCCGAAGATACCGCTCGCGTCCATTTATCGGACTATGATGATTTCTTATGGATCGATTGGTTAAATCCGGATGATACGCTGGAGGGCGTTGGCGTCAATTTGAATTCCGATAAGATTATTCCTGTTGGTAAAAATGATGAATATCCATACTTTGATGTGTGGCCAACAGCACCCTGCGCCCTGAGTGGAAACCCCGCTTCACCCCAAGCGTGGCTCGATCCGCCCGGAGCTCCAATGGGAAGTTTGGGGGGAGGGAGTTTTCAACAATCTGGACCCTTAGCCGTTGATCCACATGGGTTCGTGTTTATGATTGATGGCAATGTGGTTCGCCGGTTTTATCCGGATGGCACTTTTTGTGAGACCATCGGAGGACCAGGGTCAGGAATCACATTCAATGGGCCTCAGGGATTAGCCCTTGATCAATACCGCCATCTCTTCGTTGCCGATTCCGCAAACAATCAAATCACTATACTACGCCCTAAAGGTTTAGATGGACAGAGCGGTCTATATAGTTTGGTCACTTCCTTTGGTGGACCCGGGTCGGCATCAAGTCAATTCAACAATCCCCGAGGAATGGCCATCGTCCCAAACCGGATCGTGGATGGAGAAGAACTCCTCGCCGTTGCCGATTCGGGGAACAAGCGAGTCCAGGTATTTAGAATTTCGATTATCACGACTCATTCTCGATCCATTCGTGACATGATTTCTCCAACCCTCCGCCTGAATCACCTTGCTGAATTTGGACCACCAGGTGGATCAAGTGGCGCCACCGCTTCTACTCGCGTAGCCGGAGCACTTTGGGAACCAGTCGGAGTCGCGACAGACAGACAACGTCGGATTTTCGTTTGTGATCGAACGTGGCATCGAGTCTCTCGTTGGGCACCCGATGTTGTGTCTTCACCCACCGCGTACAGTCACGAAGTTGACTGGGAAACAAGTGGCAGCCTCACCGGAAGTGGGAATAGAGAATTTGATTCTCCCGAATCCATTGCCTTGGATATAAAGAATGGCTACGTCTACGTGGCGGAATCCGGGAACAAACGGGTCCAGCGTCTCGATGCAGAGTTGGGCACTCATCTTTTTCATTGGATCCATACCTATGCCCCGCCACTGGGAAATGCGTTTATTCCAATTGGGGTCGCTGCCGATGCGCGGGGTGAAGTGTATGTGTCTGACTCAGCCAATCATCGCGTCATTCGCGGCACGCCGTTTGATGGAACCGGCGCAACGATCCCTGATGGAATGAAACCTGACCTTGTGGGAAAACCCTGGACCCCAAAAACGGATTCTGAACACTTGGACAGTCCCGCTGCCGTGTATTATGGACCCGATGGAAAGTTATGGGTCAGCGATACAGGGAATAATCGAATTTTGGTATTTGAACGGGATACATCCGGTAAGTTGACTCTCACAGCCGACCAAATACACACCGGGCTGGACACCCCGGTTGGTGTCGCTTTTGACCCAGAAGGAAATATCTTTGTCGTTGATTCCGGAAATCATCGTATCCGTCAATATAATGGGACATTGGTTCATCAATTGGATATTGGCGGGAGTGGCACTGGGCCCGCCCAATTCGATCACCCCCGAGGCCTGGCCATTGCCCAGCGAATCGAGCCAATTCTTTTTATTGCCGATCGAGACAACAACCGTATTCAAACACTGAAACGAGATGGAACATTCGTTGCGGAGATCAAGACCGCCGACGGTCAAGCCCTTGATCACCCTGAGGATGTGGCCGTCGACTCTCGTGGCAATGTGTATATCGCCGATACCGGCAATGGGCGCATCCTCCAATTCAATACTTCGGATGCGTTTGTACGAACAATCACGATCTCCGACCATGGGTTAAATTTTACCGCCCCATCCGGGGTTTCAGTGGATACCGATGATAAGCTCCTCGTGACCGATCGTGCACAAAACCATGTGTACCACATCGAAACCGATGGCACCGTCCTTGGATATTGGGACCTACGGGGATTGCTTCGGCAGTCATTGGCTTCAACCTCTGGTCCTGTTGATTATTACCCCGAACTTGGCCGTTTTCTACAATTTGATCAGCCAACACGAGCAGTCGTAGACGCTCGTGGTTTATTGGCCGTTGCGGATACCGGCCATGATCGGATTCGACTCATTCGGATCCACACGGACCTCAATGTCAACCTCTTCGACCTCGGCGAAGGATTACCCGACCTTTCATTTCGTGCCATAACCAAAGCCAATTGGAGCAGTGAATTAGGGTTAAAGATCAATGTTGGCGATGTCAGCATCTTTGACGAATCACATGATTTCGTGGCCGACCCTATCGATGACTTCTCTGACGATAGCTACGCCCAACGCCAAGTCCTAGGACCTGCTCGCAGTACCAATTCCGCGCTCAATGTCATGAGTGTGGTCCGCAGAACACAGCAATGGTACCAACATCACACCAGGCAGGACGAACCCGTAGAACGTTGGGGAACACAAGACCAAAGCAAGACACTCGACGTGGATTTAATCTCGAGTGATGGAAGTTATCAATTTCTGGATGTGAACATGGCGGAGGACTCAAAGCATGGCCGACGTTCCGATGCTTGGGATGACTCCGTGGTCGCCCATGAAATGACGCATTGGGTCTTTTTTAAAACACTCAGACCCTTCCTCGCCCCATTTTCCTTGCCAGGGTTGCTTCAGCTTATCGGAGGTCATTCCAGCTTCATGCTCACCTCGTTTAATCAAACCCTGACGGAAGGCTGGGCCGGATATATTGAGCACTTTTGGGGCAGTGAATTTGGAAGCATTGATCGAGTACGCGGCCTCCCCATGGCGATAGGCCAAGGGCTCACAAGTATCGCCGAACGTGACAACACCCGCGCTCATCAATATTTATTCGGAGGTCCTAGCTCATCTGCACTACCGACTTTTACCAAACCACAACACGGCTTGCGGAATGAAGGTTATTTTTCAAACGCCCTCTATCAGCTACATCGAATCCTCACAAGCCCAGAGGTCGTATTTTCCGACGCTCCCGGTTATTGGCATCGCTACAATAGCCACATTAGTAATATACAGAGTCAACGCTTTACTGACACCATCTGGAAGTCATTACGAATTTTCCCCGAACATCTGCCCGAAGAGGAAACTGATAAAGGCAGTATGGTGTACTTGCGAAATGTCTTGTCCCAATTCCATGCGGATCAACCTGACTTTTCACAAATAGCCCAGTCTATCTTTGAACTCAATAATCAGCTCATGCCCACGATCACGATAACCGAGGGCACGTCAGATACCGCCCCAGGAAGCGCTATTGGGTTTTCGGCAATTGGATCTTCATTAGATATTCAGGCTGGCCAGACAAAATCCCTGATTATTCAAGTGACCGATGCCGCCGGACAATCATTGCGAGGGTATCAACTCAAATTACACGTCACTTCTGGAACCCCAGCGCATTATAGTTTGCGAGCTGGAGCAGGGCCTCAAGTCAGACACGGCATGACAATTCCTGCCGCGCCCCCTGCCTCAGAATTATACCGAGCCACGAATGCCAACGGAATCGTGAATCTCACGGTATCCCCAGGGGCCGGGGCAGCAAATACTCAGGAAACCGTCTCCATTAGCTATCAACCGGACTTTGATACGGATGAATCGTTTGACCCTCCGGATAAAACCGATGATCAGGAAACCACACTTAGAAAATTATATCTCTATGAGTTACGAACGGCCGCTAAAATCTGGGCGGGAACCGGCAATAATTTTGGGGCCATTGTCGATCAATCACTCACCGTGAAAATCACGGCCCCGTAAATAATGAAAAGGCAGCCTTTCCATTTTCCATTCACGGAATTTCCAAGAACGAAAGTGGGCTTAAATCTAAGGGAACGCGAAAATGCCCTGTGACAAAAAAGAAGCAATTGAAGTGAAACGCGGAACGATTTGCAAAACGCGTTTGAATGCCAACGTCACCATAGGCTACGCCCATCCGGTTCCAGCGCAGCAGCTCTCCCTATTGTATGTGGAAACCCAATGGCTCCAAGAAGATGAAGATAGAGACATCGTGCTCCGGTTCCGCCCCTTGGCGAAACAAGGAGGGGATATTGTTTTCAACAATGATCAGGGTGAGCATACCAGGACCTTCGAAGGGAACTCTCAACAATACGTGGCCATCTACGGAAAGTCCGTGACTCCCGGAGCAGAAGCGGATGTATCACTTGATGTGGTCATTGATGATGACGTCGAGCATCGCGTTCCAGTGACCATCCGACGGCTCTCCACGCCTCCCCTTGACCAATCCCTGGGAATTCTAAACAAAGAGTTAGGAATTGCCGCAAAGGAAACCCGACCGACGACCAATGAAGAGCAACAAATCTGGGACCGGTATAATGCGATATTCGATGATGCAAAGTTATTTTCCGATGCCCTCGCCTCCCAGGAGTTAACCCCAGCCACCGTACCAACGACTGAAGGCACACTCGCTAATCACAGTTTCACTCGACCTGAAATCATTGCCCATCTCAAATCCCATCGAGATCCGGAAGGACTCGCCAACGCCCAGGCAAAAGGGAAAACCAATGCGTTCGATCCTTTCCAAGGCCATTGGAGAGGAGATTGGCGGCAAAAAAACTCTTGTGGCTTTTCGTTGAATGAATGCCAAGACCATGACTGGCGACCAACAGCCGCATTAAACACTGATCCCGACATCTATGTGCAACCAGTTGTCCTGGGACCCGACAGCCGACCCAATGCGGATCCACCCAGAAGTTGCTTCGATTTTGAGACGGGACGAGATAGAGATTTTCCAGCCATGAATGCCATCAACATCAAAACAGGTGTGATTATCGGGGCAGTCGGAGTCAAAGATCAGCCGGATGAACAAGGCATACAAAGCCAACGTCCTCATGTTGGATTTTACATTGAACATGGCAAACTGTTGTGGGTCGCTGAAGAACACAGAACTGATGACGTTGTCACCTATAGTGTGTTCTATGAAATTAGCCAAGGTGAAGAACGAGAGACTGTTGACGATCAACGCTACACCATTATCGGATTCCAATTTGGGTGGCATCGAACCGAGAAACGAATTATCACGCCTTTAGAGACCAAAGCCGGACAATATCGAAAAATACTCACTGAATCCGAAACTCAATTGGAGCAGCAATTTCGTGACCGGCATCTTCAGCCTGAACATTTGCAAGAGATGCGGTATCGTCGCCGACTGGAATCCTTTCCCTCTGAAACCATTGCGCAATTCCAAGACAATGCCACACCCAATGTTCAAGACTTTCTTGCACGCCTTTTAGATTTCATTCAACAGCAAGAGGCGTTGCGAGCAGCGCCATTAGGCGACCGAGAATCCATCACCTTCATTATGGGACTTGACCCTCCCGGGTCAAATAATCTTTTTTATCGGGCCGCCACCGCCCACTTTACCCTTCACCCAGAAGGACAATTAAATACCGACCTGCGAACCTTAGAAGAAGTCCGAGAATTTTTGGAAGACAATCCTCCCCACAATGGCCATCCATGGGGCGAAGTCAATATCGTGGTCCACGCGAATGAGGAAGGTGACCTCTCAATTCCCGTCGTCCCTGTTCCCCAGGGAGTCAATCCGGCCACAAGACACACGAATCCCAGAACCTTGCGTGAGGCCTTGGATGATAGGGAGTTTCTTCCCCTGCCTGATCGGTTTCTAGATGTCCGTAGTGTGATTCGCATTCGTGGATGTGCCATAGGACGAAGTCAGGAAATGGTGACTCTTCTTGGTAAAGCTTTCGGAGATGATGAAACCCAGCGTCCGGTCATATCCGCGCCCAGACATCTCCAAGGCTATGAATTTGGCCCGAGAAGGTGGCGTCCCGGCAACCAGAATCCTCCTACTCAGACGGAACAATTTTTTGTGGAATTCTGGATGGTAGGCTTCCCCCAAGATCAACGTCCGGCACGCGCCGCACTTGAGGCCCAATTCAATCAAGAATTCCCCCATGCAGGTGTAAATTGGAATGCAGCGTTACGAAATCCAGGGACTCCTGCTGGTGATCGCGCTGCCACAGAACAACGAACCCGAACGCATACGTTTCAATTTACCCAAGGTTATGTCCCTGTTCCAGCCAATAATCGAACCTTTGAACGCACGTTACTTCAGATCGGAGGACAGTTCTCTGGTGTAACGAATGTGCAGATTAGCAATCGATCCCCAAATCCCGACGGAACCATACAAATTACTTTTGGCCATAAAGATTCAAGGGGGAATCAAATCAACGGGTCTTTTCTCAACGTCGGACCACCGCCACCAGCCAACCGAGTGCAACAAATGGACTTTTTAAACAACCAAGAAGACCTTCGGAAAGATTTGACGAGGTTGGGATACACCATTCACGACTATAGCTGGGGAATTCGGTTCAACGATGCATCTATTGGCAATGGACAACGAGAATGGACCATCAATGCCACCGGAAACCGTACGATTGTTCGAGTGGAACGCGAGTTGCGCGAACCAGACCCTGCCAACCCAGGGCAAACCCAACGCCAACACCCACAGCCAATTGACTTAACACATTTTGGAGAAGCAAGACCCGCACGTCCAGCAGAGCATGCCCTAGGAGAAAATGTTGTGCCGTAACACCTTGCTGGAGAAACTAGTGTTAACAATGGATATGAGCAGCACATGAAATTATTCAACCGGCTCTCGTAGGAAAAATCATGCCGTACAAAGCGGATCATCATAAAATCACAAGAGGGAGCATTTGCAGAAATACTCGTTGGGTGGTTCACCTCAGAATCATGTGTTCCGATCGTATTCCGCTTAACCAAGCAACCCCCTTGTTTATGTCCATCTATTGGAATCCCCCGAAGACTGATGGAGAAGTCACGTTGAAATTTTCTCACCCGAATTCATCTCCAAAGGTCAAAATTAGTTTCGATCAAGAAGGCAAAGTGACGACCAAGACAATTAAAAATAACTTCCGAGGCCTGCTGGCTCTCTATGGGCAACTACCCACTCCTGGGACAGAATCTCAAGTGACATTAGAAGTCATCATCGATGATGAGGTGCGGGAGCGCGTTCCTCTTTTTACAGGAGACGTCAATACGGACTTTACGATTTCTCCAGATTTTATTTTGAAAGGATCAAAATCTACGATCACCGCCGATGCAGGCAAATCAGGTGTCGACAAGGAAAAAGATCCCCCGCAAGACCAAACAGGCACCTTCCAATGGATTGCCGTAGAGAAACAAGCCTTACCGATTCCAGATGGGGTTGAAGGAACATCCATAGAAATTTCTGGGGCAGCAAGCAAAGAACATCAAGCCGCCCCGTATGCGTTATCACTCAGTGACATTCAAGAGAATGGCCATCCCTACCTTATGAACTCAACCAGTAGACGGCTCTGTGTGTTGTACAAACCCAATGAGACAGCGCCGGCAGTCATGAAAGTTCATCACGTAGAAGTGTCTGACTTGAACTTTCCAATTGGCGAAGATTTGGATCCCCATCCCGACGTCTTCGTCATGCGTGTTCCTGAGAAAGTACATGGCCCCTGTATCGAAGACCCACGTGGAGGATTTCTGGCTGCGTTTGGTAATGCCTGTACCCATATGGGATGTCATCTCGTAACTGGACAACGTGATCATGATAAAAAAACGATCACATTTGAGCCAAGTATCAAAGAGAAAAAAGACCAAACGCTCATATGTGGTCCCTGCCCATGCCATGGAACATCCTTTGACCTCATGCGATCCGGGTTAGTCATTCTAGGACCAGCTACACAAAATCTTCCTCAGCCAAAATTAAGTCTGTCAGAGGATGAAAATTTGGTGCTTGCGGATTTCCCTAACGGCAAAGGCATTGATCCACGTGCGGAACAATGGCCTTTCCCATAACAATTGGATTGATATGGCCACGAGTATAAATCGGAAAATGCCGGCAGGCACCAAACGAATGACGATTGGATGCCAATATTGTGCGGTGGGATGCGGATATAACGCACTCCTCGTTCCGGAAGATACTTCCAAGGGTGAACCAGAAACTGAAGTAGGAGTGTCGATGTTCATCACTCCGGCTATGCAACCTCCTGGGGAAGGCACCATCAAATATAAGGGTAAGACGATGAAAACCTCCGTCTCACCCGACCCTCGGTGCGATTTGAATAAAGGCAACCATTCCGTCCGAGGAGGAAGTCAAGGCCAGAACTTGGTGACGGCAAATGGGAAAGGCCGAAGTACGGAAGATCGGTTAAAATCCCCACAGATTCGACTTGCTGATGAAAAATTTCATGACATTACCTGGGAAACATTGAATCAGGTCATGGCCAAACTCGTCATTGAAGCAACAAAGATCAAGAGTGTTGGCGAGGAAAATTCCCCAAAACTCCAAGTGACGAATCCTGAACACCTTGGGGTAAAGCTTTATGAATATCAGTATTTGGAAAATACCTTCGCTGCGACAAAATTGTTCTTCAGCTGTTTGGGAACCCCCAATGCCGCCTACCACGATAGACCGAGTGTAGCCGGTAGTAGCCCAGGCATGAAGGACGTGGGGTTCAGCCCTCATGATTTTTCCTACGACGAGGTTCGTGATTCGGATGTTCTCGTCTTTATTGGCACCAATCCCTACGAAAACCAATCAGTCTTTTTCATGCAATATTGTGTGGGCAAGGAAATGATTGTCATCGACCCACGCTACACAGCCACAGCTCAATATGCAGTGGAAACTGGGGGTCTACACTTACAACCAACCAGCCTGGGTGCCGATTCTTTGGTGTTGTACGCCATCGCAAGAGAAATCATACAGTCTTGGTTGAATAATGGCGGGACACTTTCAGACTTCCCAAAGAGTTCAAACCTTGCAACAAAAAAAGATGTCTCTTCCTTATTAGATAAGGATAGCGATAAATCTCAAGTCAGACGCCGCGCGTCCCGCGCCGCGGACTTTGTTGACTTTGCCACAAATTTTCTTTTAGTGAACAAGGAAGTCTCCCCTTATACCTTAGAAAAAGCCAGTGCCGTATCCGGTATACCCCGAGCCTCTCTTCGAAATGCTGTTTCAAAATTGTTCAAGCCGACTGAGAGAAACCAAGCGTCCCAACCCAAAGTCGGAATTTTTTACGAAAAGGGAATGATCTGGGGATTTAATTATCATAACACCGCCTCCGTGGGTTCCCTCGGACTGTTGCTTCGTGCCTATAGCGAACCCGGACGTTTTGTTGGCCGCGTCGGTGGGCATCAGAAAGGATGGGCTGAATCAAGACAAGCCGTACCGATTTTTAAAAATTCAACGACTGAAGGTTATCCATTTCGAAATGCCAAGGATACCTATACTGATACACCATTAAAGGAACTCAAAAAACATAAGAACGTGGATGAAGAAACCATCAAAGTCCATCATAACCTCGACATGCATGTCTTTGGGCCAACAGATAGGGATATGCCCCCTGGATTAACTGGGACTCGTGTCAATCTTTTCAATGGCGTCAATACCAAAAGAAACCCAGATGTGCGACTGCTTTGGATTATTGGCAACAATTATTTTGGACAAACGAATGACAGCCAAACCAAGGCAAAAAAACTTAACGATCGCCTCAAAATTGGAGGGACTGATGGGAAAATTCTTCGTCCCGCGAACTCAGAAGTCAGCGAAATAGTCACCACCCTTACACAGCGTATGGAAGAGGGAGGCATTGTCCTTATCCATCAGGATATTTTTCCTAATCCAACGACCACGCTCTGCGACATCATCATTCCCGCAGCGGGCTGGGGAGAAGACAATTTCTGTCGTTACAACGCGCAAAGACGCCTTCGCTTATTCGAACGATTTCAAGATATGCCGCTGCACAACAACGACAAGTATATTTCCGGTGATCCCATGTTACAACTGAATACTTTTCTCCATTCTCCAAAACCTGACTGGGTCATTTTCCGTGATATTGCCCGTGCTATTGGAAAAGAAATAGATGGCACTCCCGAGAAAGGTTTTTTTGAAAAAGAATTGGAAAATATCTTTCCCTGGAAAAACTCTTCAGAATTAGCAGACGAGATGGCTCAACGCTCAAACAGAAGTTCCGGCCTCGGGCTTACCCATCTCTATACCTTTGCGGAACACCGTGGGATCACTAACAAACGGATTCATACGATACTAGGATTAGGTGGAAGGGGTTTCGCTGAGCATTTGGGCAAAGATCAGGATGGGAAACGGCTGTACTCAATCATTGATGAAAGCGAAGTGTATGGAAATGGAATTGCCACAAATGGAGTGCTGTTACCGCTAAGGTTGGAAACCGCCAAGGATGATCCAAAAAAACTTAGGCTTTTGGGAACTCTTCGAAACGTGAAATCGAATACATTATTTTTCATTAAGGCACCATGGGAAGAAAGAAAACCCGATTTCGAGCGAATTAATAAGAAGTCAAATAATTCGAACGAATTATTTGTCACCAACGGTCGCTTTAATCATCTCTGGAATAATATGTTTCATCATTTACGCAACGAGTATACCTCAGAGCGCTACCCCGAAGATTTGCCAGGGACCATTTTAGAATTGAATCCCAAATGGGCTGGAGATGCAGAGCGTCAAATCGAAAATGGCCAGATTGTAAAAGTGAAAAAGGGGGAAAACCAAGAGTTTCTTGCCGTGGCGTCTCTTCAAGATTCAGTTCCTGAAGGTGGAGCCTTTGCCATGTTTTCCTATCCAGTATTCGACAAGCAAGAAGGAACGTTTAACTTCAAAGGCTACCCCAACAATATCACTGATCACTATTGGGACGGCATAAATCCCATCGGTGCCGTCAAATATGCACGGGCAATTGTGACAAAGGCACCAAACCCAGATGGAGGGGGAATCTGGAAATACGAAACCACGAAACGTCAAGGACCTACTTTCGAAATGCGCAATCATCTTCGTCCCGAAACCCCTCTTGAATCCCGCCCCGGAGGCAACAAGATATCCCGAAAGGATTGGGAAATGCGCGAACTGATTGTAACGAAAGGTCTCCCTCGAGCTGGCCTGCGGCGAAAATTCAAATTCCCTTGGGATGAGGTTCACGGTGTAACTAATATTCGAAACTTGCAGGAAGATAAATCCCAGGGCACGGGAAGATTCTGGCATGAAATAGAGAATCTGACACCTAAAGAATTCCTCAACATGAAAATCGATGCTTCTTTCCATGGTGAAAAGCCTGTAAGTATTTCGGAAGGTCTGATTCTTTGGCTAACAAAATTTATGCCAGGAGGTATGTTAGATGCTGGCAGAAAGTCACTTCCTATTCCAGATTTTGATCTTAAACGCATTACCAAAATCAAGCATATTCTTAGTGAGCCACAAAAGTTTACTAAGGCCAAGCTGGAGGAAATAAAGAGCTTGTTAGACGATTTAATTGATCGACCGCATCGAGTCGTTGAAGAGTACTTCTATAGTCCTGATAATTTTCTAATATTACTCAAATTCAATGCCAACGTACGAAAGCGATTTACTCAACGTCTTTCGGAACGACGCGGCATGATCTGGAAAGAAGGAAACAACATCGTTGACACATGGAATCCCAATGAACTCGATATTGCTCATACATGGACTAAATCGGTAGAGGCAAGCACCAATATCCCCCCAACAACTAACGCCACCAAGAGCTTTGCCCGTGACATTCGTCCGTTGTTTCGGGAGGTGGACATTGAAGGCATGAGGTTTATGTTTGATTTAAGTCGATACGAAGACGTTCGAGATCACAGTGCTATTATTTTGGAAAGATTGAAGGATAAAGAGGACCCAATGCCACCGGTGGAACATGGTGGGCCTTGGTCTTCAGAAGACATCGCGAAATTCGAATTGTGGGTACAAGAAGGTCATCCAAAATGAGGCAAGAGGATCCTTCCATAAATGCACGTAGTAGGCCAATGCGGAACGCTCAACAACTTCGACAGATGAGTTTAATATGATCAGTCTTCCTTCTCTTGGCAACGCCTCTGTCCCAGCTTTACGAAGACCTGGGTTTAAAGTGTCCTTTGGCAGTGGGAGTGCGGACGATTGGAAAGATGCCCTCGTGTCCATCACCGTTGAAGTTGGTCTCTGCCCCTCTGTTGACCATATCGAGGTAATTCTCTCAGGAAATTCACAGGCACCCAGCGTTTCTGTGAAGGATACTGGAAGTATTTCATTGGGGTATGAAGATGACTCAGCCATGTTGGTATTTAGTGGAGAAGTTGAAAGTGTCCGTCATGACACACAAGGGACCGTTCGCATGACCGCGACCAATAGTGGAACAACCTTAGCGAAGCTTCGAGTCAATCAAAGCTACGAGCAACAAAGCGCTTCCGATATTGTCAGTGACTTAGCTGGACAAGCCGATGCCGATACCGGAACGGTGGAAGACGGAATTGAATTTCCGTATTTTGTTCTCGATGACCGTCGTAGTGCATATCAACATATCGACGCATTGGCAAAGAAAAGTGGGTATCTTGCCTATTTCTCTCCAGAAGGTGAATTGAACTTTCTCCCTTACACGGGCGGACAATCCGTTCAAACCTTTTCCTATGGTCTGGATATCTTGTCGCTTCAACTTACTGAATCGAGTCCAACCATAGCCCAACACACAGTGGTTGGCGAGGGAGCGGCTGGCAGTCAAGGATCGGAAGCTTGGAGTTGGCTCATAAAGGATCCAGCACCCATCACAGGAAATGCTGGGGATGGGGAACCAGCACGTCAATCTCAAGACTCTTCATTGCGTAGCGCTGAAACTATTCAAAGTTTAGCGAATGGTGTGGTTCAGGCAGCAGGGCTGTATCAGCATTTTGGAAAGTTACTCGTGCCCGGAGCACCAGCCGTCACTGTGGGGAGCACCATTGAAATTTCTGAAGCTCCGCAAGATGCACTGAATGGGCAATGCTTGGTTCGTGGTGTGCGCCATGTGTATTCCAAGCGCGAGGGATTTACCACACTATTGACAGTCAGCAAAACCGACAGTGGCGGGTTAGGAATTCTTGGAGGGTTCCTATGACCTCGACCCTCGTCGAAACTATTCAACGAATCGTGCAAGAGGAACTCAAATCCATTCGTACTGGAGAACTCGGCATTGTTCAAGAACAACATCCTCATGCCAGCGACTCGGATAAAGATAATTATGCCTGTACCGTGCAACTCCGTAATTCAGGCATTGTTTTAAAACATGTGCCCGTGGTGACCCCACGAATTGGCAGCGTCAGCATCCCTGCGGTAGGACACCTCGTCCTAGTTCAATTTATTGGTGGAGATATTAACGCCCCAATCATCACTGGAAGTTTGTACAACGACGAAGATCGTCCTCCAATGAACGACGACGGACAGATTGTCCTTCATCTTCCACTCGGGGCAGAAGACAATGATGCGGTCCACGTTGAACTTCATAGCGGTGAAACTCGTGAACTGAGTATGAAATTAGGTTCAGGACTGTTACTCCATTTGCGAGACGATGACCCCGTGATCGAACTCGAAGTCGATGGCGGAAAGGCCACGGTCACCATAGAACGTGACGGAGCGGTGACCATAGAAAGTCAAGGGAATATGAACATGAAGGCCGGAGAGATTGCGCTTGAAGGTGATGCGATTACCATCAAGGCCTCAGGTGAACTCAACCTCAAGGGAGCGACCGTTAACCTCAACTAGGTATTGAGATAGAACGAGAATGGGACAACCAGCAGCGAAACAGGGAGACCAAGTGATGGCCACCGACACCCATATCATCATGATTCCCTCGCCGGGTGGCCCCATACCCACACCGTTACCGCATCCCTTTACCGGTATGCTGGATGGATCATTAAGCACGGATGTCAACATCGAAGGAAAGGCGGCGGCGGTCCAAGGCAGCACAGCCACCAATACTCCATCGCACATTCCTCAGGGGGGACCATTCCAAAAACCCCCAACAAATAAAAGCACGATTCAACTTGGCAGTAGCTCGGTGTTTATCAATGGGAAAGCCGCGGCACGAAACGGTGACAAGGCCATGACCTGTAATGACCCAGCTGATCTCCCCATTGGAACAGTCGTCGCGGTCGGCACGGTAATGATTGGAGGCTAACCGATGATTAAAAACACTCACCTCCTCACGGACATTCGCCTTCGCCTGCACGATCATGACCTTCGACCCATCTATACGGTTGATACGGATCAACGCCGATTACCCGAACAGCCAGGCCGATACTCGGATATGGGCAAGATCAGTCAAGACGACAATCTCAAACAAGCGGTGCTGATTCGACTCTTGACGCCCAGAGGTGAATTGTCGGCCTTGGGACATCCCGAATATGGCTCACGCTTACACGAACTCATTGGCCGCCAAAACACCGACACCATACGCGACCTCATTCGACTCTTCATACTGGAGAGTCTCCAATTTGAATCGCGAATAGAAGAAGTCAGCACACTCACCGTCGTCCCCGTGAAAGGGACCCGAGACCGGGTAAAGGTCATGTTGCAAGTACAACCCATAACCAAGACAGGAATCGTGACCATCGGGCCATTTACCTTGGAGTTAGAATCATGAGCTTTCGTCGCCGAACCTTTCCTGAAGTCATCGACAACATTCTTACTTCTGTCACCGGAGGGGTCGCAGCGGAATCCCACCCCTTTCCCCCAGCCGGAGGGACAAGGCCACCCTTCCAACATAGTTTGCAACAGCCTGAAGTCGGCGCCATTGTGTCGGTGTACGGCAGTCGAAATGGGGAGCCTCATTTGTTTCGTCAAGATGTGGATTACGCCTTGCTGAGCGATGGCCACACCTTCCAATGGAATGAAGGCGCCGAACTTCCCGATTCAGGTTCCCTTTTGCAAGTCAATTACAATCCCAAATCCGCCGCCCCCCAATTAACCGATATTCATACCGGAAGTGTTGTCAGAACGTTGGCTGAATCAGTGGGATTGGAAATCGCGCGGCTCTATGCTCAGTTAGATGCGGTGTATCAAGCAGGATTTATCGACACGGCCACCGGTTCATCGCTTGACAACGTTGTCGCGCTTTTGGGGATTCAACGAATCAGGGGAGGAAAACCCGCCGGACAAATCGAGTTTCGACGAGTTTCCGGTTCACGAGGATCGATTCATGTGCCAGCTGGAACACGCATCATCACCAAGACGGGTGATATCGAGTACGAAACCACCGAATCCATCACCATGAACAGCGGGCAGAATACGCTGAGCGCCGTGGCACGAGATCTTGAAGTCAATGATCCCCTTACCGCTGACATGCTCACGATACTTGCACGACCCATTTCAGGAATTGAGGCCGTCACCAATCCCAAACCCACAACCATCACCACGGAAGACGAAACAGACCGGGCGCTGCGAATTCGAGCCAAGAACTTTCTTCATGGTAGCGAACGAGCCACCCTTGGGGCGATTACCAATGCCATCGCCCGACAGGGAATCAACGCGGAAGTCACCGAAGATATGGACAAGCCAGGTTTCATTTACGTGACCCCGTTGGAAGAGAACCTGAGCCCAGACCAATACCAGCGGCTGCGCCAGGCCATTAAAGACACCCGACCTGCCGGCGTTTGTGTGGAACTCACGGAAAGTGAACCGCCAAGGAAGGTCAATCTTGAGATGCGTATCACGACGATTGCCGGACTCCTTGAACAGGACCTGCGGACAGTACAGCGTGGCATTCGTCAGAAGGTTGAAGGTTATTTCAAGAAGCTTCCCACCGCTTCAGGTGGAAGCGTCAATCGAATCGTCGGTCTGGCCTTAGGCTTTGAAGAAGTCGATGATGTTCGACTTCTCAGTGCAACATGGGACGAAGACGGTGTGGTTCATGATGTGTTAGACAGAGAGAATGGGCAACTGAACATTCAGGACGTTCCCAAAGTCCTTGGCGATCTCCAAATTGCTGATCCCAATCTCCCAACACAACTCACCGTGACCGTGACGTTTCCTGACAGCGAAAACCGGCCAAATTCTGACAAGATAACAGCCGATCTCTCCACGATGATGACCTATCTGAATAATGTGAATGCGAGTGAAACCACGGAGGAAGCCATACAAACGCTGTCCTACGGAAAACTTCTCCATGTCATGACATTGCCGAATAACCCTGGGAAGCTCCTGGAAGATTTCGATGAGGCAGTGACGAATGGAGGAAACATACCCGAACTTCCCACGGCACGTCCGCCCTATGCCGTCACATTTATCTTTACCCTAGAAAGCGGTTTGAGTCGAATCCTGTCACAACCCGCGGACTCATATCTTTTGACAGGGTTCGAACGGCTGGCCCTCGGAGGTGTAGAAATTCACGCGGAGCCAAACGATGCCTAGACTCGAACAAATTCAAGAGCGTCTCCCCTCCCTGTATCGACCACAACCTGGCGACACAAGCCTGCTCACGAAATATCTTCGAGCCGTGGCGGACTGTCTTGAAGAAATTAATCGAGAAGCCACCGACGTCCTACACGCCCATTGGTTTCGTTTTGCGGATCGCGCGACATTCAATCCCTATTTCAATCGTGACCGTCAATTGCAAGAACTTCCTCCGGCTGGAAACAATTCTCCTGACATTTCGACCTTTCCCTACATTGATGACCTGGGACACTTAGCCGCCCTTCTCTCTCTATCGCCATGGCAGCAACCACCGGCATTGCGAGAATTCGTCGAAACCTACCGGCAACGTGTCAGCCGAACCGTCGCACTCTACAAAAATGGGTTGGGCACGGTAGATGCGCTGCGCCGAATGATCGAGGCGCAATTGCCCATTGAGCAAAATCCTGACACACCGCTGGAAGAACGTGATCGGCCGTTCTGGTTAGAAGAATTTTCACCTTTAGTGACGCGCGTCCAACCGATCGTTGCACGGGGTGCGCCAACCGACAAAGTCGGACCACTCATGCGTTGGCAGATAACAAATGATGGGCTTGCGCCGGCACTCCCGACTGTTTTTATCAAAGGCCTGGAACCAGTGGACAATGAAATTGATGCCACGGAGAATCCGATCCTTGAAATTTTCAACAAGAACAACGGACGCCCACCACTCGGCATTGCTTATGAGGGAACCATTAAACCGGAAGAAACACTGAGACTTCGCCCAGCCTACAACTCCTGGATTGGTCTCGAAAAGGGTATCAGTCGAGCGCGTTCCCGTCCATCTGATACCACACAAGCCGACCCAACGGCACCCGGCCCTTGGAACCCTATGGCAGGTGATAGTCCCAAAACTAATGTTCGAGCTCTTCATCACGCATACGACAAAACCTTATGGGTTGCGTGTGACGATGAGGGAACCGGAACCCTGTGGCGTTTCGATGGACAAGAATGGACCGAGGCCCTGACAGATCTTCCCACCCCACTTTGCCTGGCGGAAGAGAGAGAACATCTTTTAGTCGGAACAGAAGAAGGTTTATTTCGAGTCGACCTCTATCCGGAAGAAAACGACTCTTTTACCGCGCAACCAATTGAGGCATTGGACGACCATTCGATTTTTGCCTTGCATCGATCTGGCAATGAGTGGTGGCTGGGAACGTCCTTAGGCATTTTTCGTCTGGGAGCAAACGACGAAATCTCACCCAATGCCTTAGGGGAAGAAGAAAATGCCGAAATGAATGTCTTTGCAATCTTTCAGGAGCGCAATGGCACGTTCTTTTTCGGAACAGAACGAGGGCTGGTCTACCATCAACCTTCAACGAATGAATGGTATTGGTTTCTAGGTGGAAATTCTACGGAAAACGAATCTGACTGGAGGATTTTCATCCCCGGTTCCACTGATGAGCAACGGAGTATTCCGGAGGAAGACGATCTGTTTCTCCCACCTGTTCATGCCATCCATCGGGGACCCGACGCTTCACTCTGGCTCGGAACGGAACAAGGCATTGCACGCTACATCGCTCGTTCAGTCCGTGGGCTGACCTATGAAACGGTGCTGGAAGCATTTCCTGATTTAAGCCAAGGCCAAGTCTTTGCCATTGAAGAGGATGCAAGAGGGCTCGTGTGGTTCTGCACGGATCGTGGCCTGGTTCGTTACGACGGCCATGATTGGTGGCAACCCCGAAGCACTGGATGGAAACACCTTGGCGCGGCCGGCACATTGTTCGGTGACCAACCGACTCTTAGAGGCTCGTGGTTATTTAATCGTTCGACCTTAACCTGGGAACGCTTAATCAATGGAGCAGGACGTCCCTTTGAGGAAAAATTGCGAACGATTCTCCGCCCTGAAGTTCACGCAATTCTTTGGACAGATTCCCTTGAGGCAGACCGTGGAAATTGGAATGGCCAGGAATTTATTCGCGATTCAGGTGTGAGTCTCGCCTCTTTTCGCATGCGAGTGAAACCTCAACACACCGTCATCCTCGACGGAGGGTTACCCGCAATCCCACGATTACCACAGGGGAATTCTCACTGGCGTTATTTGTCACTCGAACCTTCGCCTGTTCCTGACCCCGAACCAAAAACACTGCCCGCCTGGACGATTGAAGGAAGGTTGCTTCCTCCACCCGATGATCGAGCCACTCCAGGAGAAGGACGTTTTGATGTACACACACCGGCCCCATCCAGTGATTTCGATGAAGCGGTTTTTCCGTTCAATCCCGCCGCCCAAGTCTGGTTTGAATGGGACGCGAAGCGGGCACTCACCGTATTGGCCCGTTTAGGAACAAGAACGGAGAACGAACGGATTGACCCAGCGATTCTAGATCGCGTGTGGCAAGGTATTCAACAAGTCCGCCCAGCCGGAGTACGTACCTTATTGGCTGTCGACGAACACATCGTGCGAGGAGGATAACACCATGGGAGAATTAGTAGACCAACTGGGCGGGAAAACCTCAGGGGAATTAATACGATCCAATGATTGGAATACCCTCATTGCCCATATTGAGGGCGTAGAGGAAAAGCATCAAGAAGATGTGAGCTCTCTCACCGAAAATATTGCGGCAATCGATTCTCGGGTGGAGACTCTTCAAGGCCAAATCGGAACCCTAGAAGGCGTAGTGGAAAATGTACGAACGTCGGTGGAGATTCTAGAACAACGGTTCCATCGCTTGACCCTCAAAACAGAACGGGTGACCTATGCACTTGGTGAAATAGCTGTGATCACCGCCAAAATCACACGCCTGAACAACGACCCACTCGATAATCTGAACATTGTCGCCAACCGGCCTTGGGTAGATTTTGTGACCGCGTGGGGCCAATTGAAGCCAGGCCCTGAATTTACCAGCCGTGATGGAGCCGTGGACCGTACGATTTCCGTCCAGGTCAATGCGCAGGGCGAAGCCCAAGTCTTCTTGCGGGCCGAACACACGGATGGATTCTCAGATGAAGAAGACGACGAAGTATCCGGGACTCTCAGAACGGTACTTCCAGGAAACAATAACCGGTCGATTGCCCAAATGTTTTTAACTTCAGCCACACCAATGCAAGCCAAGGAAACAGGTGCCTTTCGCACGATGACGAGAGAGTACGACCGCACTGATGGCCTTAGCGTCCGTAAATATGTGGATGCCTATTATATTCACAATCCCATTACGGTGGTCGGCCGATTTTCGCCAGGGTTTCGACATCGCTGGAGGGATTATCGTTCCACGGTTATGGCCTTCGCGAAACCTGATGGGGATCCAAGGACCCCAGATTCAAGTTTGGGTGTCTCATCGATACAATTGACATTCCGTGATTGGATTAGCCCATGGATCAATTTAGACTATTTTGATGATCGAACACGATTAGGCAACGAATACCTTGAACGCTTGAAACCAAGAATTGACAAAAATTTGTTTGGATCAATGGACCGGATTAAAACCGAAGTCGGGAATATCATCCGGGACAAGGGTCTGGTGGCCAAGCAACGTGACTATCTCGCGCTTCACGATGCTGCCGGTCGAATTTCAACCCCGAACACCTCCTTCTCTACCCAAGTCGCCCAAGCCGTCCAAAATGCCGTCGCCATTCAACAAACACTCGAATACTCGCAAGCGGCCACCATTGGCCTTTCAGAACCCGCCACCGGCTTTAATGTATTTACCACCACCGCCACCCAATCAGACGTGCAAGTCGATGCGGCCAAAACTGATCTCAACAATTTCTTCACCGATAAGATCGCCAAAATTAAAAGCGACGTGGCCTTAACCATCCAACAAGAACAGGCACGGTTTAAAACCGAACTCTTCAAAGAAGATGGCGAAATCAAACGCGTGCAAAAGACCTTCGCCACATTCCAAGGTGAGGTACAGGCCGTGAAAAATTCCATTGAGAAAAAAGTCGATTTCAATGCGTTCAATACCTTTATTAGTACGATTCCGAATACGAGACGATAAGGGAGATCGCCAGGATGACCAAGCCCCTGCTCCGACCTCAAGATGTTGCTCCTGAACATGCTCAAGAAGTGCTGGACTTTTTGAATGCGGTCGAAACCCCAGAGGACATCGCCCAAGCCGTCGAAATATTGGACGAATTGGATATCGGCATCCGCATTGCTCAACGCATACTTGACCGCCGGCAAGAACTCGGGAGCTTCGCCTCACTCCAGCAACTCGCAGAGGTCCCATTGATTGGCCCTGAACGATTTACGGAAATCGTCATTACCTTATCCGGAGCGAGCCTTCCTCCAGATATGTCAGGTCTTTCCCAAACCACGGTCGCTGGACTGCTTGAAGAGATGAACAGGATGCGAGATCAGTTACAGACGTTCCAAACCTTACTAGGAGCACGGGAACAGCTATCACTACGCGCGCTGCAATCCCAACCATTTCTTGGACAACCAATCAACCTAGTGGCGACAGCCCTCGACCTTGAAGGAAGTCGGCCTCGAATCGACATTCCCATTACCCTCACCACGACGTGGGGAATCCTCCGAAGTATTGAAGGACAAACCGTGCGAGAAGGCGTGTCTCTGACAACACGAACAGGAGCGGACGGGGATGCGCAAGTCCTCCTCATTCCACCGACCTCCGAACAACTCACGGATATTCAGCAAAGTACATTGGAACTGGCTCTTGCCAACCTAGACTCTCATGCCATCACGCCAAGAGATATTGAAGAAGAATTACGTGACCTCGTGACTCAATATCGTCTGGAAAGCAACGTTCAACTTCGCGAGGCCATGGATATTTATTATCGTGAGTTTGGTCACCCGCTTTTTGACAACATCAACGTTCGAGATTTTTTACATTCCTGGCCAATGATAGAAGCCACGGTCTTGGCCTATGTGGCTGACGATACGGACGAAGGATTGGGAAAAACCTCGGTAAGATCAATGGCCTTTCATCCGGTCCTGTTTAAAAATTGGCTTGGAGCTTGGACCCAAACATTTTCAACCCAATCCGAATCAACCAGCACTCTCGGGAACGACCTAAACGAATTGGGACAACGCGGGGGCGAATTTGGGGGGCTGTTGAATGGATTCCACACCAAGATCAACAACTTTCTCACGAGACAACATGGACTGGTTGGGGAATACATCGGGAAACGAGTGGTCCAAAACTCCCTTCATACTTTTCTCAACACCCACATTCAACAGCTTCCAATTGAAACACAGAGTGACCTTTTTCCCGTTCTTGATGTAACGTCTCGCACGCTAGTGACCGCTGGCACAAGCGTACTAGCCTCTTTGGGACAAGCACGTGAAAATTTGAGAAAAGAATTTACGAGCTCTGTCAGCAATGTTGAAACAAAGTTGGGTGCGATCAATACCCAATTCGTCGAAGTGAACTCTCAGTTACGGAACGTCACATCTAAAGTTGGGGCCTTCGATGGCCACTTCACCCGAATAGACACCACGCTGACCACCATGACTAACCATGTCGGCGCCTTCGATGGGCGTTTCTCCCAAATGGACACCAAGCTGACCTCCATGACTAACCAAGTCGGGACCTTCGATGGGCGCTTCACTCGAATGGACACCACGCTCACTTCCATGAATGACCAGGTGAGCGCCGTCGATGGGCGCTTCTCCCAAATGGACACCAAGCTGACCTCCATCAATAACCAAGTCGGTGCCGTCGATGGGCGCTTCACTGACATCAACACTAAGCTGACGACCATGAATAACCAGGTCGGCGCCGTCGATGGACGCTTCACTGACATCAACACCAAGCTCACTACCATGAAAAATCAGGTGGGCACCGTTAGTGGACGATTTTCTGATATGGATACAAAACTGGAGACGATGGGCAGACAAGTTACCACGGGATTGGATGGGAAAGTGGCAGCTAATGACTTTACGGGATTCCAGACTCGTGTTGATGGAGAATTGGCTAATAAACTCGATGCCCCGACATTCAATAACTTCGAACGAAACGTCGACTCACGGCTTGATCAAACCGTGAGTCTCACAACCTTCCGTGACAAGCAGTCGGAGACGGACAATCAGTTTCGAACACTCCAGACGGGATTAGATAACCAAGTGGCTGAGAACACGGCGATCAAAATTCGGCAAACAAATGTTGAGACCACGTTAGGACAAAAAGCCAGTACCAAGGCTCTAAACACATTTCGTGGGACGGTCAATACGTCACTCAATTCGATGGTCACCATCAGTCAGCTGAACTCCGTACGATCCAGCCTGACAAATTCAATAAATAGAAAAGCCTCCACCTCGGCTCTTTCTGTTTTGCAACGAAATCTGACAACTTCCCTTAACGCCAAGGCTTCCAAGAATGACCTAAGGACCGTAGAGACAGGATTGAGTAACAAAATTCTCACGATGAAAAATACTCCTGCGAGTCGAAATCCTGGCACCATCAGCCGAAATCCAGTTATCGCTCCAGGAAGCACCGTCAGAAGATAGTGTCAACCTAGGGTTTTCAAACAACATACCATCGAGCCATCATGGACATCACTGAAGTATCCACCCAAAGACAAGGCAAAGCATCGAAGCTCAACAAGCGATTGCTCACCACAAGTGTCACTGAGCCACAGGCCACGGTGTTTCGAGAAACCACCTTCCTTCGTTTTGGTCCGGTGGGCTTTGGGGAAGCACTTGTCATCCAACCTGAGGCCACCAGCTTTAAAGGGAATTTTTCAAACTATGATTATAATGCCCTCACTGTAAACGTCTCTTCGCTCAAAACAACTCCGGTTCAATTTGGTAAGGGGGTAAAAATCACATTCGCGACTCCACGCCATATCAAATACATCCGGATTCGGCCAACGAAGGTTCCGAGTTCACGGTACAAACTCGAATTCTACCGTCTCGATGGCGAAGCCCTGGCCGAGGAGCCTACAGCTACTGCGGAAAATGGGCTCGGACAACACATCAAGGCCACCCAAACCCACGAGTCCTTAGGATTTCTCATTTCCCACCCAACTAACCTTTCTTTTGATTCTCAGACTCGCAAGGGCTCTCCAACCGATACTAAATTGAGTGCGGAAGCCCTAGCTCCTTTTGGAGTGGATTTCACCGACGCCCAATTTGTTCTTAAACTGAAAGATCCTCAAGGAACCACGTTGGAACTTAAGCCTGAGGACATCACGGAGATAAAAATTCGCAGTTATCCCACAGGACCTCGCCTTGGGATAGTATTTCCAGCCGACCCCATTCAAGGGAGTCCCATAGACCCATCTAATGCAATATTTTTTTGGCAAACCGCAGGAGAAATGGGAACATCGGTACCGACTGAACTTGGAGATGTCGATGCTGGGGAAGCATTAGGCATCGAGCTTGAACGAGGGATTGCTCGTCTTCTTGAGCAACGACTTGAGTTACTCCCGGAACAGGTCTCCGCAGAAAATCCGTTAAATTTTGAAATAGGCTTGATTCTTGAATCCGATACTCCCTGCACCTTCAATACAACGGCATTCGGCATTTCGTATTTGTACGCTCAAGAATCATTTACCAATGGTCAAGAGAAACAAATCCTCAGATTCGACGGGACAAAGGCAAGCTCTAAACAAATATCGGTTCAACTTCCCACAGGTGCAGTCGTGACTTCCGCCATTCTTGAAACAACCGAAAGTTTTAATGGTCCTCACGGCCCACTGGAAAACGATAGCCCCGAATTATTTAAAGCAACCGTAGGACAGGAAGTCGGCATTCATGTCACCGATACACATTGGGTTGCCCAATGTATCACTCACCCTGAGATGCGATCCATTCATGGAATGGCTTTGGGACTGCTCCCCATGCATACGGTAAACAAATTGCAAGTAGAGATACAAGAGGATATTCAGGGTCAACCATCTGGACGAAAATTGTTGAGGGAAAATTTTGCACTGGACCAGCCCGGCAGTCAAAACTGGGCGATGCTGTGGTTCAAGAAAGCCATTGTGCTTTCAACGCGACCACATTGGATTCTGTTAACAGCGGTTGAAGGGCAAGCACTGTGGCTTACCCACGAAAGTTCAACACAAATTTGCATGGTCGAAAAATCAGAGGATCCAATTCCCGGAACGAAACTTTCCACCTTTAAAAATATTGGGGGGCTCCATCATCTGTTTTCATCTCCTAACAACAGGCCTTCTGATTTACCGAAGGCCAGCCTTTCCATTGGGGATCAAATCCTCGCACCCACAACTCTTCCCAGCAATGCTCATGAATATGACCTACGTAGTCCCTTAAATGCATATTTGGAAAATTCCCAAAAAACCTCGGTCCCAATGGAAATCCCATTGGACTTTTCAGCAACGATGCCAGGAATGATAACGATCTACCCCCCCCGTATCGAGTATGACGTCCAAAAGTGATAGCCGAACATAGTTTTCACTCCCTGACGCGCACCAACATGCCGCGTTCTTTACACACAGAAAAGGTGTATTGGTAAATGGCAATCATGATGAGCAGGTAGAGACCGTTCAGCCTCGTTGCTCAAGCAAGGTGTTCCCAGGGAACCGTTTGATTAAGCAGCACGTCTCGCATGCCTTCGAACACATGAGCAGCAGGGTTGGCAAGGACATTCTCGAAGAGATGCGCAAGAGTTTTATGCTGAGGGGTTTAATGTCTTTCACGGACGAATATGATTGTCCTGATGGATACGGATGTCTTGATCGACATCGCACTTGACCGAGAACCTCATGTCGAATAAGCGACACAATTACTAAAAGCCATTGAGAATCGCCAGCAAAAGGTTTCGTGGCATGGCAAAGCCTATCAAATTTTTATTATCTGATTTCGCCAACCAAAGGTGCCCATCAAGCCCGTGATTTTCTCTCCGACTTATTGCAATTTGTTGATATTGCCCCAGCGACATTAGAAAGCTTTCAAGCCGCCTGCAAATTGCCCATGAGTGACTTTGTGGATGCCATGCAAGTCGCTGCTGCCATGTCCTGTGGCGCAGATATCATTGCCACGCGAAATATTCGAGACTACGCGCGTGCACCGATTAAAGCCGCAACTCCCGCAACAACTGACAAACCCACTAATGTGGCATTCCAAGATCGTCCCCTTTTCCGCGAGGCTGATAGGCGGCATGACGAAGGGTTCAGACCACCACGCCAATGCCACCGCGCCGCTCATCCCCTGCTGCCGCGAATCCATACTTAGAATGTTCAACCAGGTGCACGCCGCCGAAGAATAGGTTTTTGTCGGACCAGGTGTTAAGAGTGCCGGCACGATCGCCAAGCTCAGCAATCGCGGGGTCCGCAAACCCAGGTTCGATGGACAGGATATCGCCCTCGAAATGAATTCTCGGCGCGCAGACTGCAGGCGAAGGGTCCATAGAAAAGTCCAGGAGATTGGAGATGACCTGGAGGATCGCGGTGCGGATTCGATTGGAGCCACCGGAGCCAAGCGCCACGCGTCTGTGCTTGCCAATCTCAATGAGCGTCGGGGCCATCATCGATGTCATCCGTTTCCCCGGCTGCCAGCAATCGAGTCCAGCCGGGTTGATATCCTCCTCGCCCAGCATGTTGTTGAGCATGATGCCGCTATCAGGCACGAGGTGGCCACAACCTTCTCCATTGGAAAGGGTCATGGCGGCGATGTTGCCTTGGCCGTCCACCACGCTGATGTGGGTGGTGCCGCGATAGGAACGTTGTCGGTTTGCGATGTGTTTACGGTAGCTTGCGAGTAACTGAGTGTCGAGAACTCCGTCCTCCGATCGACCAAGACCATCCACCCTGGCGGCGTTGGTCAGTTGCATCACATCGAAAAGCAACTCGAGGTGCACGAGCGAACCGAACTCGACGCGAGCCAAATCGATTTCGTTGAGCATCTGTAGCGCAAAGCCAATCAACGTGCCCCCGGAGGAAGGTGGCGGGTTGGTCAGAATCGCCGCACCGCGATAGCTCAATGCGAGCGGGTCGCGGCGCTGCACCTGGTAGCTTGCAAGATCATCGGAGGTGAGGTAGCCGCCACCCTCTTGACAGAGCCGAACAATCCGAGCGCCAAGCTCCCCGTGGTAAAACAATCGCTCACCCTCACGGGTCAGTGCATCCAGGGTATCCGCGAGTAGGGGTTGCTTAAGATGGTCACCTTTGTGAGTTTCGGCATAGACCCGCGCGGTTTCTTGAGTGAGCTGGTAGATGGGGTTCACCACGTCGAATATAAAGGCCTGAAAGGGGTTCACTTCCACGCCCGCACGGGCGGCCTGCACTGCGGGCTCCACCAGGCGGTTCATCGGCAACGATCCCAAATCGTGATGGATGGCGAAGATACCTTTCACAGTGCCGGGAGTTGCCACCGCTGACAAACCCACGTGAAATTCTTGTGTGGCGGTACCGAAGTTGGCCTCAATGGGAACGAGCGTCGCGGCAGAGGGAGATCGCACCCGAGGAGTTTGGGCGAAAAAGTCGTAGACCACGGGTTTCTGATCCACGGGGTGAGCAAGCAAAAACCCGCCTCCGGCAAGCGAGGTCAGGACGGGTTCGGCCACGCAGGCGGCAAACTGCGCAGCGATCACGGCATCGAAAGCGTTACCCCCCTCGCGCAGCACATCAGCCGCAGCTTGGGCAGTGATGGGATGTCCGCAAGCCACTGCGCCCGTGGAGGTGGAAGGTCGCCTGGTCATGCCGGGATTATGTTGCTCAAGCATCGATAGCTGCAACCTGCGGTGCAAACACACAAGCCAAACTTGTGTGAGTCCTGCTCTGCATTTTTGCCCAATCGTGAAAGTCCAAAAAGAAATATGATTTTTTGGGGTTCAATTATGGTATATAGCCTCTCATAGAAAAGTCATAATTAAGAACTCCCCTTAAGTAAGTTTAAAATTTCTTTTTTTCCAAAGAAATTTACCAGCAGGTTTCAAAAACCGGATGGTTTTAGTGATTACCAACTACCCCTTTAAAACACCTAAGAAAAGAGACCGCCGCCAAACCTTTTCTCGACTTTGCCGGGTTATAGCTGCTTTCAAAGCTTTTCTTGTTAATAGTTTAATTATTCTATCAATTCTCATTTTGAGCCCGATGATTATCCTGGCAATTAATGGGGAAATCCATAAAAAAACTGTTGAGTTGGGACCTTTCGACGTTTCTAAAGCACTTCAGCAACATGAAATAACTAGCAAAAGGGTAGAGGAAGAATTAAAAAAAGCACTTACGTTAATAAAAACCGAAGCTACGACGGCGATGAAGGGCTTACCTATTTCTTCAACACCGATGGTGGAAATTGACTTGCAAATTGCTGGAGCCGGCTTTTCACTTACTAAGACAGTATACCTTTTAAAACAATTTCTGGGATATCATCAACGCATCGAGGGCGAAGTGCTCTATGAAGAAAAGACGCTTCGTTTTAGCTTCCATAAATCAGGCGATTACTTTTCTCCATTGAAGAGGGAATCTGTTAATGAAAAGAACTTTTATAAAGAGCTCTCGTCTATGCTTTATGATGCGGCGCTGAAGATCTATGCCAAAGAACAGCCATATATATTAGCCGTATTCTACTATAAGAAAAAGAACAATCCTTTATCCATTTATTATATCCGCGAGTGTTTACGCCATCTTCCTAAAATGGATGATTCTTGGGCAATAAACTTGTTGGGGATTTGGGCAGAAGAGCAAGATTATATTGATGATGCAATTGATCACTATACCAATGCGATTGATATTAATAGCCAATTTGCAATCGGCTATTTTAATCGAGGCAGGTTGTACATTAAAAAGAACGAGCTAGGTGACGCTTTAGCAAATTTTAATATGGCACTACACCTTAATCCTCAAATGGTGGAGGCCTATTATGAACGGGCAAGAGTTAATGAAAAACTTCGCAATTTTCCCCTGGCTTATAGGGATCTTAAGGAACTTTCAAAGCTTAACCCTGGTTTAGCTGATGCTTACAATTTAGGGGGAAATCTTTTGTTTCGTGAAGGTAAATACAATGAAGCACAAGAGGAATATCAACATGCAGTGCTCTTAGATCCAAAAAAACCTCAACCATACAATGGACTTGGGGCGATCTCTTTCGCACAGAAAGACTATAAACAAGCCAGAATCTATTACCGGAAAGCAATCGAACTTGATTCAGAGTATATTGAGGGGCACTTTAACCTAGCTAGAGCAAACTATCATTTATATATGGAGACCGTTTCAACTTTCATAAACAAGGATTTTCTTTCCACAAAATCTCTGAAGGAAGGAATTTCGCACATTGACAAAGTCATAAACTTGATAACTGACAACCCCGCTAGCGCGTATTTACTGAAGGGGAAATTGCAACTAGAAATTATCAAGATCAAAAAGGTGCGAGACAGTCAGTTGTTTGGTAGTGCAGAGGAAAATTTTAATACTGCCCGTGATTTAAGTGAGAAGAGGGAACGAACTACGTACGAAGAGGCAAACGCAAAGCTTAAAGAGTTGAGAAATATTTATAATTCAAGAAAATATGATTAGCCAGCTTACGAAAGCTGATATCGTATTAAAAGACAAACCACCTCACCTCTGGAATCTACCACTACCTTAGGGTTCTAACAGAAAATATGAAACTTTTCCCAGTAGGGTCAAAGTACTCGAATTTGGGACATTCCTATTTAGGGCTTGCTGAAAAAAGTTTTTTCCATTATCCGCTCATAAACCAGCTAGGAATTGGAGACTCCAGACCCCTCTGGTTTCGACACCCCAAGTTCTACGATCGCGATAATCCGTCTCTCTCTTAAGCCACCTGGCAATCAGCAGGCCTTTCCCCATGTTCCTCCAGCTTGGCCACCAAACATCAAACAAAAAAGACCCAACTCGGGCCAGGAGGTGCTCTAAGTTCATCACCAGAAACGAGACCTGAATCATCGTTTCCGAGGTGAGGGCGAGTTTGGCCATCAGGCGACCCAACCCAAACCGGCGCTTGCCTTGTCCAAACTTGCCTTCAATGGCCATCCGCGCGGTGGCATCGTCCTGACATTGTTGGTGCTCTTGCTTGATGTGCACGGCGGTGGCGTCCGTCACCTTCCGAGGACGTCCCAAGGGTGGCCCCGAGAGGCGAATCCCTTTACTGTGGCAGTCGCGACGATTCTCACGAGTACGATAGATTTGGTCCGCATGGACTGAGGCTGGATCGTGTCCGAACCGGCGACGATAGGCTTCGACCTGCTCCACTAAATCCATCGATTCATTGTAGGCATCCCAGCTGATCCGATCCACAAAGCTGACGCCCTCCACCAGACTGACCGAGATTTTCGCACCAAATTCAACCGGGCGTCCGGCTTTGCCGCGTACGATGGGCCGAACATGCGGTTGACTCAGACTCACCAAACGATCGGCGATGCGATGACAGCGGTGTGTGTACATCCAGAGCGGTTGCCGATACAGTTCTTGGATGACGAGTAGCTGGCGGTAGCGCTTCCTGGGCAAGGTGACCAGGAGGTCTTCTTGGGCCATGCCAGCCATCGCTCCCAGATTGCGCCGGAGATAGCGGAGTTGTTTGCCAATGCCTTGTC
>JAJDBO010000227.1 GCA_029261305.1 Nitrospirales bacterium | reverse complement strand
CAGGCCGAGGCATGGGAGAAAATTGTCAAAATTGTCAGCCAGTTTAAATCGGCCGATAAATACTTATTTGCCGTGCCCATGTGGCATTTAGGCATACCCTATCGTTTGAAACACTATCTTGACCTTCTGATTCATCCTGGCCAAACTTTTCAATATGCTCCCGGGGAAAAGGCGCTGGGTCTTATTACTGGAAAACCTGCGGCGATCATGTATTCTCGGTTTGATGGTTACCGACATGGCTCGGGGTTTGAAAACTTTGAATCACAGAAACGGTTTATGGAAAAAACCCTGAACCTAATTGGCTTCACTCGAGTCCATTCCATTGTGATGGTTGAACCTATGCCGGGCTCTCAGCATTCATCTGATCCAGAGAATGTTCGGGCTAAAGACCAAGCCGTGCGAATGGCCACCAATTTCTGAACCCTCTTCAGTCCTAGAAATATATCCTACCTATCCCGTTTCGTAAGATTGTGAGAAAATGAATTTCCCCTCGGCCTACTCTATTACTTTGGTTTTTTTCTGCTGTGATCATTAAAGAATCGATTTCTTGAAGAATTTCTGCTATCTCTCCATGTTCATGGGAGAGGAGAGCTCTGCAAGCAACTTTCCCGTTTTCATCTTGTCTCGATATCCTTTCGATTGTTGGAAACACAACTCCGACACACATTTTCTGTTGTGGTGGATCAGTAATTTGGAATTGGTTTGAGTAATGGATCTTGGAATTGTCAAGGAATAAAAGGCAGTAAGGATGGGTGCTGATGGCTCAAGGTAGAATGATGTGTCGTGGGAGAGGTAAACATGTTTTTGTTTAAAAAAATATTTTCAAAGTTGTTTTTTCCTGTTCCATTAAGTCTCGAATTGCTGTGGGTGGGGGTGGTGTGCATGTGGGTGTGGCCACAGCGGCGATTCGGAAAAATTATACTGATGAGCGGAGTGCTGACCTTAACGCTGCTGAGTTTTTCCCCCCTGACACAATTATTACTCAAGCCCTTAGAGTCTCAATATTCCCCGTTACTCATTCAGTCTTTAGTGGATGGGCATGTGTTTGCCAAGTCCCACCAAGTTAAATGGATTGTGGTGTTATCCGGTGGGTCGGTTCAAGACCCCAGTCTTCCCCTAGTGAGCCAACTTTCCAGTTCTTCTGTCCTTCGTTTGATCGAAGGCATTGCGTTGTATCGGTTTGTTCCGGATGTCAAATTACTGGTGTCTGGATCGTTGAAAGAAGCAAAGCTTATGTCGCAATTTGCCCAATCCTTTGGCGTGCCTGGGGAAGATCTGGTTGCTGAATCAAATTCTCGTGACACAAAAGATCAGGCACGATTCATTGCCAACATCGTGGGCCAAGAACCATTGGTTCTTGTGACGGAGGCCTCCCACATGCCACGGTCCATGGCCTTGTTTCACAAACAAGGCATTTCTCCTATTGCTGCTCCAGTTGCCCATCGAGTTAGACTCAATCCAGAATATACATGGAGGACACTGTTCCCAAGTGCGGAGTCATTACAAATTGCGGAACGGGCTATCTATGAATATTTAGGATTGGGCTGGGCCATGATTAGAGGGCAAATTTAGTAGCTTATGGAGGCAAGTATGTTGATCCCTATTATTTTGTTTGGGATACTTTTAGTAGTCAACGAGTAGATACAGAAATGTCGAGTTTCAGTTGTGGAAGATGTAGAGTTAATGAAACGAACCGAATTTTTTCATGAAAATGGGGGTGGTAGGGAAAGCCAGAAAATAGGACGATTTTTAGAACGGCAAACAATCTTCTTTGCGCATTTTATCCGATGTCGCCAGGCTAATGTATTGAGTTAGTGTTATAGTTGAGCGAGGTGTTTGGCCTCCCATTCCTTGCCCTCTGAATTCTTTCCGTTCTTCTCATACTTTTTTGAAGAATTTCCATTTGAATCGACAGAGGTTTCCTGCCGTTTAAGGTCAAACTGCTCAAGATTGGTCAATCCCATATCGCATAAACCTTGAAAGCAGACGCCTTCCTCCATCGAAAAGTTTGGCGTGCGGATGTCACCGATCACGACTGCAGGGTTAAAGAGTTGGACTCGTTGGTGTGCTGTGATATTGCCTTGAACTTTTCCCCCACTGACCACCACGTTTCCAGAAATATTCCCTTTGATCACTGCATGTTCCCCAATGATCAGGGTGTCATCGGTATGCATCTCTCCTTCAAAGCGTCCATCTACTCGAACAGTGCCTTCAAATTGGGCAGTACCCTTAAAGTCAACACCCTTACCTAAAAAGGTATAATGTTGCTCATCAAAAATTGTTTCGCGTTTCTTGGTTTTTTCACCCCACATGAAGTGCTCCTTCATCTCGTGTTGTGAAGTCCATTACTTATTCAACAATGGGCTTACAGGTCAAAATGTCAGCTTGCTGATAGGGTCGGATTACGAAGGGTCTTTTCACGACCACTATAAATTTTTAGGCTGATGTCAATGTCTCACTGGATGTTGTTGAGGCATACGAATCCTCCAATTCGGGAAGAGCGGGAGGAACCGCGCTCATTTCAAGGGTTCCGTTAAAGGTGACTCCTTCTTCCATTAACAGGGAAGGCGTCAGGATCGATCCATCAATGATTGCCGGTGCGAGTAATTGTACTTTTTCTCGAGCCGTAATATCCCCCGTGATTTGTCCTTTGCTAATGACGGCCTGGGCGGAAATCTTAGCCCTCAAGACTGCCTGTTCACCTAAATAGAGTGTGCCATTAGCATGAACCTCTCCATCGAGTTGTCCGTCAATACGAACATTGCCCTGGTATTTGATGATGCCTTTAAACTCGACACCATGCCCAATAAATGCTGCGACATTGGTTTGGTCCATGCTGGCTCCTCCATTATTCTTGTGACGGGAATAATTTTCTGTATTCATTGATGGGGTGAACGATTGTGTTTCTTCTTCGTAAGTCATTGTGGAGCCCATTTCCAATACCCTCCTTTAAGTAGGATGGAAAAATACGGATTTCCATTTCCTTCAAATCTGATGCCGATCTGGCATCGTTTCCTCTTGTCTTTACCGTTTTTCGGTTATTGGTGAAGATAACTTAACTATTTTTTACATTGGGGGATATTTTCGGGAAATTTCCTGGAAATCCTATGTCATTCCATCCAGATTGGCATGGACAACAAAAGTCAATTCTCCCCATCGCTTCTACCTGTACTTGAAAGTAGTAACCCCAACGATTGGACATCAGAACTGTCAGATAATTTTTCACCTAAAAATGTTCGAAATTTGTGTCCGACTGAGTTCATTCTTAACGAATTGATGAAGGTCTTAGTTGTTCTGATAAAAAGGGTGTCTGGAAAATTTCCATCTTCTGGGATTGGAATTATGATCACCATAAATTTGGTGCATAGGGTGAATGCAAAATTCTCCTGATAATTTAAGATGTTAGAGATGAAATACGCACAATGACTTATTGGGAGGCATCTTGGCACGAATATTGAATAAGTTCAGGTAGGTTGGGAAGTCAGTTCCCGTCATGGCCGTCTTGGGGAATGTTTAGGAAGAACCCAATGACTGTTTATTCTAAGGAGGTGCCCCATGAACCATTTTCATCGCTTACTTGTTCATTGCATTATAGGCTGTATGGTTTTGGGGATGGTCAATCTTGCCATGGCTTCTCCTCTTTCAAGAGAGAATTTAGGGATGGAGTTGTCTGGCGTGAAGTCTGGTTCGAAAAATCAGAAAATGGTCACTGGCCCTAATCGTGGGCTGGGTGGGGTTGCCGGAGGTTGTTCGAGTCATCTTACTGAGGGCCCCGATTTATATTTCATAGCACTCCATGGTTCTGATGTCAGGGATTGTTCCTCACAACTGGGTGAAGAAGCCGTGGAAATATTTTCCCCAGGATGTGCCAGGTTTGAGGCTTCCAAAAATAGAATGAGCAGTGGCCAATGTGCCGCAGACGAACAGTTGGTGACAAACTTTGGGAATCTGATTGTTCATTCATCTGATCAGGTATTAGGCAGGGTTGATGTTCTTGAGAATCCTTCTGCACTACCCAACCCACATTCTACTGTTCTTTCGGACAACCAACCGGAAAACAAATCTTTGAATAAATTGAGCCCTTCAATTGTGTCAAAACATGTTCTTATGACTAAAGCCTTTCGTCACGATCGAATGAGTACTGAGTTGTTCGATGGCGAAAAAGAGGGTGGAGTGAGCCCAGACCTGGCCTTTGATCATCAACTGGTTATGTCCGGTAAATTAGCTCATCTGGTTCCGAAGGCCGGGCAAAGTCCAAGATCTTTGGAATTGGGAGATTTGGTCATCTTGTTACTCTTTGCGATGTTGCCGGAGAAAAAACACATCAAGCATTTAATTCGTAGGACTCGCCAATTCCGGTTGTTTTAAGCAAATGGGTTAGAGGCATAGTTTGTTTCTGTTGCTGGGTAGTCTAGATAAACGGTTTATTGTACATAAGATATTTATAAGGAAGTCTTCGTAAAGTTCTTGAGAATTTCTGGAGGTTATGTCTTTAGGCGTTGTTGTCCATAGAAATCTCCTGTCCAAGGGTCGTAATTCACAAACGCGACTACCCCCGGTGTAAATTGAAATTTGCCCTATAGTCAGTAGGTATTTCCTCAGACGCGAAACGAATTTTGAGGGGTATCCTTAAGGTTTATCCTCCTATTTTTTGCCCTGCCTTGGTCGTTATCCGGTTGCTAATTTCTACATTCTTTATCCCTGTTGCGAGACAATAGACATGCCATCGATATGTATGCTTGCCTGGCATGCGAATCGTCGGGAATTGTTTTTACCTTCATGTGTTTACATTCAAGCCAAAAGTCTATTGGCGGAGAACTTCGGTGAGTAAAGTTTGGCAAGAAGGCGACCGATCGGGTCATGTCAGTGGAGTGAGGAGCTTTCAATCCTAATGTCTGGTCCATCCCAAACACTGCATTATACCAAAAAGGTGTGCAAGAAATTTGAAAAATTGAATGTGACTATTAAGTCTGTAACGGGAGTCGCCGAATTTACTACCAAATGCCAATAACAGGACCCTGCCTCCGATATTGATGAAATTAAAAGGTCAGGAGCCCAAGTATCTATCAACTTAATGGATTGTTTTTTGATTACAGGAGGGCCGTTATGAAAATGCTGAAAGTGCTGTGTGTCGGGTTAGCGATCTGTGGAAGTACTGGGCTTGGAATGGCTTGGGCGGATTCGGGAATGATGGGCGGCGGGGCTCATTCGAAGTTCACGGTCACCAGTGATTACATTATTGGGCCACAAGATGTATTGGAAATTAGTGTGTGGCGAAACCCCGATCTCTCTCGTCAAGTGACTGTGCGGCCAGATGGGCGCATCTCACTTCCCTTGATCGGCGATGTGAAAGCCGTGGGAGGAACGACTGGGCAATTGAAAGATGCCATTACCGAAAAACTCAAAGAGTATAAAGAAAACCCCACCGTGGCGATTGTCGTGCAACAAGTGAATAGCTATTTCATTTATGTGCAGGGTGCTGTCGGACAACAGGGCCGTTATCCATTGTTAACCAAAACCTCTTTGATCCAAGCCTTGACGCTTGCTGGAGGATTAGCCCCCGATGCGGTTCGAAGCCGTGTAGTCGTGTTTCGGATGGGTAGTGAGGGGAGCGAGCCTCAACGGATGACCGTCAACTATGACGATATCATTTTAAATGGTGGCGCCAACTTTGAATTACAACCTGGCGATACCATTGTTGTTCCCTCTGAAACCATGGTGTTGTTGCCATAAAGAAAAGGGAGTCAAGCAATGCACAGAAGGTGGCTTATGAAAACTCGTTTCACTCAATTGATCGTTTCAGTGGTTGTGGCAGCTGGCGTAGGGATTTCCGGTTGCGCCTACAATGATCCAACAGTGGTGGTGGCACCAGGTCCTCCCGAGGAAGGCTTTCGTTTAGGTGCTGAGGATGTGATCGACGTCGTTGTATTCCGAAGCCCTGACCTCACCCGCGAGGATATAGTTATCCGGCCTGATGGTAAAGTTTCTTTGCCGCTGATTGGAGATGTTCGGGCAGAAGGGTTAACTGCTGATGAATTGGCCAAAAATATCACGGAGCTATACAAAGAATACAAAGATAACCCTGCAGTTTCTGTGGGTGTAAAGGCTGTGAATAGCTACAGCATTTTTGTTCTTGGGGAAGTCAATGCTCCTGGAAAGTTATCGTTGAAATCCTATGCGACCGTGTTGCAAGTGATTTCTCTTGCGGGAGGCTTTACGGAATTTGCCTCTGAGAATGCTATTCAAGTGGTCCGGCGTACCGTGGGGGAGGATGGCAAGAGTCAGGAAATCCGAATTCCCGTGAACTATGATTCTCTTCTGTCGGAATCAGGGGCTCAATATAATTTTATCTTACGATCTGGCGATACCATTGTAGTTCCTTGATGGTTCCCATTGAGTTTTTTGTGCCTGATGGTTTGTTATAGATCATCAGGCCTATCCGGATTCGTCGGCACCTAACCGGATTGGCGGCGTGTTGTACGGTGTGTGCCCAAGCTGGTTGATGATAGGGTAGATGTCGATAAAAATTTTCTGAACGATGGAGCGAAATCCTATGGAACAGCATGACATGGAACGAAAAGGGCTTGAATATGCGGGGCGCGGTGCCTCCCCATCCCTACAGGGGAAAGTTCAAGACTATATTGATATTGCGATTCGCCGTAAATGGCTCATTCTTTCGATTGTCATGATCTCGGTAGGAGTCGCTGGTACGGTCGCCTGGTTCAAAAAGGACGTGTTCCGTTCGAGCACGGTGATCTTGGTCGAGCAGCAGACCATTCCTGAAAAGTATGTCAGCTCGGTGGTCGATGATGTCGCGAGCCGAGTGTCAACGATTACCCAACAGGTGTTGAGCCGAACCAGTCTTGTCAAGGTGATTGAGGAATTTGGTCTTTTTCAGGACGTCATTCAGGAACAAGGGTATGAACAAGCCATTCTCAATATGAGAGAAAGTATTCTTGTGGAAACAAAGGGGCGGAGCCGAATCGAGGCCTTTACCATTTCGTTTGCCCATGAAAACCCCACGACGGCCATGAAAGTGACTTCCCGATTAGCGTCACAATATATTGAAGAGAATTTGAAGCTGCGTGAACAATTCGTTGAAGGGGCGTCGGACTTCCTTGAAACCGAGCTTCGTGGGGCTCGAGAAGAGTTGGAATCAAAAGAACGGATGTTAAGTCAATTTAAGAATCAGTATATGGGGGAATTGCCGAGCCAATTAAAAACGAACATGAGTACGCTGGATCGAATGCAGAAGGAGAGAGATGCCACGCAGGAATCCATGAATGCCACGACCAGTCGCATCATGTTGGTTGAACAAGCGATTCGGGAATATGAGGCCTCTGGAGCAATCAGCACCGATGCCAAAGTTAGCCTAAGCCAAAAGAGTACAAAATCGAGGCCTGGCGTTCGGCCTGCCGCGGATCCACAGATTGCTTCGCTCCAGAATCTGGAACAGGAATTGACCAAGCTATTAGCCGAGTATACACCGGCTTATCCTGATGTGATTGCTGTCAAGCAGCAAATTGTCTTGTTGAAGGATGAAATTGCTGGTCGACCCGCAGCGGCTGCCGTCACCTCGTCTGATCCTAAATCTATTGAAGTATTCGATCCGTATTTAAAGGGCTTGATCAATGATCGTAATGAATTAAAACTGCAAATCGAAGGTCAGAATGATCGGTTGGCCAGCCTGGCTACTGCCATGGAAAAACTTCAAGTCCAGGTGGATCATACCCCAGCTCGTGAGCAGGAGATGCTGGCTCTAGAACGTGACTATGGGAATATGCAAGCCAACTATCAGAATATTCTGGAGAAACGCCTCAATGCACGAATTTCTGAAAACCTGGAGAAGCGTCAAAAAGGCGAACGTTTTAGGATTTTAGATCCTGCCAATCTTCCCACTGTTCCAGAAGGGCCTGAACGGTTAATCATCTTAGCCGCCGGTTTGGCGATCGGACTTGGTTTGGGATGTGGTCTGGCATTTTTGATCGATCAATGGAATCCGACCTTCCGTCGATCTGAGGACGCGGAAATCTCTCTTGGATTTCCAATTTTAGCCACAATCCCGAGCTTTCAGGGCGCCTATGGCAAGTCTTCGGATGGGTTGTTACTTGGAGGACCAATGGGGGCGACTGGCAATGGGGAACTGATATCGCGTGACCCTGCGTCTGAGAAGTGGGGGGCAGGGAGCAATCCTGATCCTTCGTTAGTGAGTCGTTGGAGACCAAATTCCAATGTCGCCGAACAATACCGAGTGGCGGCCACTCGGTTGGTGTTGATGAATGATGATCGGCCCAATACGGTGTTGCTGGCGACGAGTGCCATGAAAGGCGAAGGGAAGACATCTTCCGTCGTCAATCTGGGCTATACGTTAGCCCGCGATTTAGAGAAACAAGTCCTATTGATTGGTTGCGATTTTAAAGCCCCACGATTGCACGAGGGAGTAGGAATGCCAGCTGCACCTGGGTTGGCCGATTACTTCCATGGGAATACCGGGTTGGAAACCTGTATTCATCGAATGGATGAGGTTCCCCTTTGGGTATTGCCAGCGGGAGACGTTGAAGGCCATGCCGTTTCCCTGTCGCGGCTTCCACAATTGGCAACCTTGATTGAATCCCTACGGTCTCGATTTGATTATATCTTATTGGATGGTCCTCCGATTCTTCCGCTGGCGGACATGAACGTTCTTGCTGGATTGGCAGATGTCTTGGTTCTGGTGGTGCGGGCTGGAGTGACGCCGCAAGAAATTGTGGTGAAGGCCATGGATATGTTGCGACCAACAGTTCAAGCTCGGATATTGTTAACAGATGCCTCATCTCAGGGCATGCCCTATTTTATGGCACAAGAAGTATATGGGGCTCCATATTCGGCTAGAGAGCACGGATGAGTACGGGGTCGGTGTCGGCCCCTCAGGTACAAGATCAGGCCTCGACTTCCATTTTCGACCAAGTTTTACACTCGCTGGATACTCGAAAACGGGTATTAATTCTCGGAGAAAGCGAGTTGATGGGGGACTTGATCAGGATCCTGACTACCAAGCGTCGTCATTGGTTTGATGTCGTTGGGGTTCTCACAAATGAGAGCAATCGGGTTGGGCAGTTCATTCTTGGAAAGCCCATTTTGGGAACGGTGACCGAGTTATTTGAATTGGTTGAACGGTTCCGGGTCCAGACCATTGCTATTTGCGTGACGGATCGTCGAGGTAGCATGCCTTTGGATACGTTGTTGGATCTCAAATCCATGGGATTGGAGGTCATTGATGGTCATCAGCTGTATGAAAGTGAGTGTGGTCGACTATCCATTGACGAGTTGAAGCCCAGCGCGCTGATCTTTTCATCAGGCTTTCAGCGGCGTCCAGGCATGTTGTTGTTGAAACGTCTGGAAGATGTGATAGGGGCTTCATTGGGGTTAGTCTTGTTGGCTCCGTTGATGGCGTTGGTTGGTCTTCTGATTAAACTCGATTCAGTTGGTCCGGCTCTCTATAAACAAACACGGATAGGACATCGGGGGTGTCCGTACGTGTTATGGAAATTTCGATCCATGCGTCATGAATCCGAAGGGGATACTGCACAATGGGCGCAGTTGGGTGATGATCGGGTAACTCGAATGGGTCGATGGTTACGGTTGCTCCGCATCGATGAATTGCCTCAGTTCTTCAACGTCTTAAAAGGCGAAATGAGCCTTGTAGGTCCACGACCTGAACGCCCCATATTTGTTCAGAAATTACGACAACAAATTCCTTATTATGACTTGCGTCATACCATTCGTCCAGGCCTCACAGGGTGGGCTCAAATCTGTTTTAATTATGCGGCATCGGTTGAAGACTCACATATGAAATTGCAGTACGATCTCTATTACGTGAAGCATTTGTCAGTCTGGTTTGACCTGTCGATTCTTTTTCGGACCATTAGGGTGATTTTGATGGGATCAGGGGCCCGTTAAACATGGATGAACATTTGGTGGAAGAGGGAGCCCTCGTGGACCGAACGCATTGCTTAAGTTTTGATATTGAGGAACACTTTCAGGTTGCAGCGTTTGATAGCCCGGCGAGAAGGCGTCAATGGCAATCATTGGAAAGTCGCGTTGAACGTAATACTGAGAAAATTTTGGAATGTTTGGATGCCCATCAGGTGAAAGCCACCATGTTTGTTTTGGGGTGGGTCGCTGAACGATGCCCTCAACTCGTTCGACGAATGGCCGAGGCTGGGCATGAGATTGCTTCACATGGATATGGGCATGACCTTGTGACCGTTCTCACTCGCGATCAATTTCGTGAAGATGTGAAGCGGGCGAAAGCCGTGTTGGAGGATGCCACAGGCATGCCAATTATTGGTTATCGAGCTCCGACCTTTACGATTACCCAAGAAACATTGTGGGCGCTCCCGATTCTTATAGAAGAAGGATATGCCTACGACTCAAGTATCTTTCCAGTGTATCACGACCAATATGGGATCCCAGGAGCAAATCCATCTCCTCACCTGTTATCGACGCACTCAGGGACGTTATGGGAAGTACCTCCTTCCACGTGCAAAATTGGGTGGACTCGGATTCCGGTCGCTGGAGGTGGGTACTTTCGTTTTTTCCCTTTTTGGTTATTGATGAGCCTTATGCGAAAAGTGGAGCGTGAAGGAGAGGCGTTAGTCTTCTACCTACATCCATGGGAATTTGATCATGACCAGCCACGAATGTCGGGTTCCCTTAAATCTCGCGTTCGTCATTACTTCAATCTTAATAAAACTGAGGAACGGTTCCGGCGCTTACTGCAAGAGTTTCCCTTCGCCCCCATTCGAGAATCTCTTCCGATGATTGGTCGTCTCTACCGACACCCTCAACATGACCCCAAGGGTGTTTTCTGTTCAATGTCAGCGACCGTATGACCGATGAAGTTGTATTAGGATAATTATGGTTGCCTCTTCAATTCTTGATATTTCCATCCCGTCGCCAACTGAGTCGCCGATCTCACCAGGTGCCTCCCCCTCGTTTTGGTATCTTGTCCATGTGAAATCTCGGGCAGAAAAGGCAGCTGGGGTCCATCTTGAACGACTTGGTGTTGAATCCTTTTGTCCTCAATTGAAACAAGAAAAGATCATTCGGCGGGTTCGGCGAAAAGTCGTGGTTCCATTTTTTCCAGGCTATGTATTTGTGAAGTTTGACCCACTGCTTCAATTTCGAGCGGTTCAGTACGCCACAGGCGTTCGAAGAATCGTCACCTTTGGAGACGCCCTCGCGCGGGTGGATTCATCGATTGTTGAGACTCTGCGCGAAAGAATGACCATGGGGTGTGTACACGTGTCTAACTCTTCTAGTTTTCAACCAGGACAAAAAGTTCGAATTCATGAGGGACCATTGCAAGGCTTTGAGGCGGTGTTTGAA
>JAJDBO010000226.1 GCA_029261305.1 Nitrospirales bacterium | reverse complement strand
AGCGCATTTTTTTATACCTACGCCATGGCGCAAGTTCCTTGGGGGAAAAGTGCAGATCGCTGGGGTGGGCGAACGGTGATCTCGATCGGGGTGCTGCTGTCGGCAGTGGGCTTGATGGGATTTACCTTGGCGCAGTCTTTTGGCGAGGCCGTGGGATGGCGCATGGTCATTGGAGTAGTGGCTGCCAGTGTCTTTGTCCCCGTAGCCGGACTGTTGAGCCACTGGTTCGTGCCCAAGGAACGCGGGTTGGCCAATGGACTGTATTATGGCCTGGGCGGAGGGTTAGGACAAATTACCGCCTTCTTATTACTTCCACTACTGCATTTCTATTTCCTTGACCGCGCAGTACTTCCAGTATCGGGGTGGCGTGGTGCGATGGGGTGTACAGCAGTGGTGGTGGCAGTCCTAGGACTGGCCTGTTGGATCTTTCTTCGATCGTATCCATCTCAAACAAATGCAGGAATTCAATCAGCAGGTCACTCGTCATCAGAGATCCAGTCAAGCCCATCTGATTCTGACGTCCCCATTACGCGCGATCCTATTCTTTGGTGTCTTGGAGGATACTTTGCTGCAGGCATTATTGCGCTCCGATTGGTACCAGGGTGGCTGACGATCTTTGCGGGTGAATGGTATCGAGTTGAACAGGGATATAACCAGACTGACGCGGTGATTGCCGGCGGGGTCATTGGAACGGTGTATACCGTCGGGCATGTGGTCGGTAGTCCCCTGTTGGGTAAGATGTCTGATCATTTGTTACCCCTCGGTGTCAGTCGATTCAAATGTGCTTCGATCGTGTTAGGGTTAGGAGCGCTTTCCGTAAGTTGTTTAACCATGCCGATGAGTTCGTCCTGGATGTTAGGTGGGGTAGCGCTGTTCCTTGGTGTGACTTTGCATGCGTTTCCCATAGTAAATGCAGCGGTGTCGGATCGTTGGGGAGGAAGCCGTACTGGGCATTCTCTCGGGTGGATTAATATGATGGGCCAGTTTGCTGGGGCGATTGCGTTGTCGGTGAGTGGGTATCTGGGAATGGCTTGGGCGTCGGGATCGACGGGAACCATTGATGGATTTACAGGGATTTGGTATTTGGCCGCTGCCGCATGCATCATTGGAGCGGGGTGTGGGTGGTTGGCGCATCGACTAACAAAAAGCGTCGTTCGTATCTCGTAAAGTATAAATCAAGGATGCCAGATCTGTTCATTTTTACTCTTCACGAAATACGAGATGCAAGATACGAACCACGGTTTTTCTTCGGCAACCCGCGACGAGGAACTAGAAAGTCCAAGGTGTTGTGAATACCAGTGCTGAAAACAATGACAGCACGAGCGGCCTTCCGCCTTGGGTGAAGTATATCCAAGATGGGTTTGTGGTGTGGGTGTTGTTGGGGGCGGCATGGGGTTGGTTTGCGCCGGACATGGCGGCGTCTGGGAAAACGTGGATTCCTGAAGCATTGGCCGCTGTGATGCTTGGGATGGGTTTGACGTTGACACATCATGATGTGCTTAACCTTCGACATTCAGGGCGCATGCTGATGGTGGGAGTGGCATTGCAGTATTTGGTGATGCCGCTTGGGGCGTGGGTGATTGCCATGGCGTTAGGGTTACCAAAGTTATTAGCGGTCGGAGTGATTCTTGTTGGAGCATGCCCCGGTGGAACTGCGTCGAACGTGGTGGCTTTTCTCGCACGAGGGGATGTGGCGTTGTCTGTGGGCATGACTACAGTATCTACCTTGCTCAGTCCGATTTTGACTCCGGTGTGGATTTGGGTGTTGGCATCAACGTGGATTTCCATCGATCCCCTGGCTTTATTATGGACGGTGACCAAAATTGTTCTTCTGCCGGTGGTGTTAGGAATTGTTATCCGTCGTGTCTGGTCGCCAAGTGCGTGGTTTTTTGAAGGCGTGTTGCCTATTGTCTCCATGGTTATCATTGCCTGGATCGTTGGGGTGATTGTGGGGTTAAATCATGATCATCTCAATGTCGCAGGTGTCGTGGTCTTGGCGGTAATAGCCCATAACGCTTTGGGCTTAGGGATTGGGTATTGGGGCTCAAGATTTAAGAACGCTACCAGTCATCAACGGCGAACGGTTGCCATCGAAGTGGGAATGCAAAATTCAGGACTCGCGGTGGCGTTGGCCATTGCGCACTTTGGACCAATGGCGGCGGTGCCCGGAGCGATCTTTAGTATTTGGCACAATGTGACCGGGCCGTTGTTAGCGAGTGTTTGGCGACGGCGGAAAGATGGATAGTTTTTATTTGTAAGCGGGCTTTCGCGCCCGCGCGACGAGGTCCTTTTGTTTCGGCAAAAGGACCCAAAACCATGTTTGCCCGTGCGCGGCCCCTCCAACCCAGCTCAGAAGCAGGGCCTCCGGGGTTCCTCCGTCTCCGCCCCGAATCAAGATGGCTCAGAAACTCGCTCCGCTCAAACAGTCTTCGCCAGAAAAGTCGGATTCGGGACTCCAGCTCCGCCGCACCCAACGCGGGTTAGGTGGAATATTTGTTAAACATAAATCTCAACAAAAGGGCAGACTCCAAAATATTCAGAATTTTTTCACGAAAAAAGGAAACTTAGGCGTTGTTAGAAAGGTAATGTAAAAAAGAAGTGGCTAGATCTTAGCTCTCATGTAACGAATTGGGTTTTCGGTTACATTTTTGGCTTGGTCAGAAAGCTTCAGGTCTATCACCTAACGTTTTAAATAAACCGCTTGATTTAATTGTTAAGCGACTTTGTGGTTTTCTTAAAACCGAAACCAATATAAGAACCGATAAATGCAGGGAAAGAAAACGGTATTAGAAAAAGAATTCCCAGAGGGATAAACATATTGCCCCCGCCGCCACTATAGAAAAATAAACTTTTCAAAAAACTACTAAGACCAAAAAGAGCTTCGCCAAGATAAATTCCTAGGGGCCAAAGCCAAGGACTTTCTTTACCGGAAAATCCAAAAATAAAGCCCAAGATTCCAACAGTAAACCACCCATATGGCGAATCCCACGGTTCAATATTAAACCAAGTAAACACAGCCCAAAATGAAAATCCTGCTATAACAGAAGTTATGAAAATGCTTCTTTTAGTCATTAGGTCGTATATCTTTTATGGAATTTAACTAATAAGTATATTGCCAATTTCCCTGCAGTATATCCCAATTCCCCTCTCCTTGTCGTAGTCGATTTACGGGCCTACTCACTTTGTCCCCTGCGGTTCAATACATGGGTATAAATCGTGGTGTTGCTCACATCCCTTTTTGTCTTATCAGCCTTTGCATATCCCTGCGTTGGGCGCGGCTGGGCCAGTGCCCCGAATCCGACCTTTTGGCGAAGACTGTTTGAGCGGAGCGAGTTTCTGAGCCATTTTGATTCGGGGCGGTGGACCAGGTACCCGCAGGGCCGCGCACGGGCAAACATGGTTTTGGGTCCTTTTGCCGAAACAAAAGTGCCTCGTCGGCGGGGGCGAAACCCCGCTATTTATCAATCAGGATTAGCTAGCTGTTGTGTAAGAGTGAGGACAAAATTGGCGGCGGTTTTTAATCGGTCGGGTTGGATGGTGTCTGGGGTGTCGGTGGTTTGATGGAAGTGGGTGTGTTTGCCTGCGGTGACGACGGCGATGGTTGGAATGCCGGCGTTGGCGAAGGGGACATGGTCGCCGCCGGGGAAGAAGCCGTAGAGTTTTACTTTGTCGGATAGGCCTGCTTTTTCGGCTGCGAGTTTGGCAATGTCCTTGGGCATCTTCGAAACACCGACAGTAAGATTGCCATTGCCGATGCCCACATGATCAACGTTGATCATGGCGATGGTTTTATTTAGAGAGCGAGCGGGATGTTGAACATAGAAGTTCGAGCCCAACAAGTTTTGTTCTTCCCCACTAAACGATGCGAAGAGAATTGTTCTTTTAGGTGGCTCACTCTTCATAAAAATTCTCGCAAGTTCTAGGATCAAGGCTGTGCCTGATGCGTTATCGTCTGCGCCAAGAAATATGAGACCTGCTTGTTTCCCAAAATGATCGCGATGGGCTCCGAGAATTATCGTTTCAATTTTTAGCACTGGATCGTTTCCGGGAATCATGCCAAGCACATTGATCAATGATCCTGGCTGGTGGGTACTCTCCCATTTCAATTGAACCAGAGCATTGAGTTCTTTCGATTGCACGACGCGTTCGTTATTAAGCGTTTCTTGGATCTTTTTTAAATCCAATCCTTCACCTTGAAATAACTTTTCACCGACTTCTCCGCTGATCCATGCCCCAGGCAATGGTCGTTCATCCTTGGCATTTGTATAAAAGGCTAGGGGTTGATGGCCCATTCCTCGGCGAGCAGCATAGCGACCCAATACTGGGCCTGTGAGGGTCATGAATCCTGCGGCTCCCTTCTCACGAACAATCCGTTCTTTTTCTGTGTGCTGAATGTGGAGAGGATAGTGTGATGGTTTTCCTCGTAAGAACATGACCACGTGATTTTGAACGTTGAGCCCTTCGTATTCGTCCCACCCACGTGCAGGATCGGAAATGCCATATCCCACGAATGTGATAGGCGCAGTGACATGAATCGAAGGGGAGTCGAGAACCGGTAGAAACTGTGAGCCTATTTGTGGAGTGATTGAGGCCTGGTTTAAGGAAGAAGGGAAAGAAAATTCTAGAGTGGCAGGCGCTTGAATATGTGGAATCGTCACAGGCCAGGTTTGTCCCCATGCAGTGGATGGTTTGCCAGCAGGAGTCAGTCCTAACTCATGAAAGCGCTTGGCGACAAATTCAGCTGAGCGATGACCTCCCTCTGTTCCGGTTTGTCGCCCACCGAAGTGAGGGTGACTTAGTGCTTGAATGTCTTCTAGCATTCGAGTCGGATTGAGTGAAATGGACTTATCCTCGGGGTAAGCTGGAGGTGTAAAAAAGGGGAATCCACCCAAGAGCAGCACTGAAATTGTTAACCTCCAAGATCGTTTCATTGAGTCCACTATCCCATATTTTAATGCCCGTTGTTAATTGGCAAAAAAATGATGAACGATGGCTTGACGGAAACAAGGGGCGAGCTATATAGTTAACCATATGGTTAACTATGTTCAGCAACCCTTGGATTCTACGTTTGCGGCATTGTCTGATCCCACACGTCGGGCCATTGTGCAACGATTAGCTGTTGGAAGTGCGACAGTTAAGGAATTGGCTAAACCATTTCGAGTATCCCTGCCTGCTATTTCCAAAC
>JAJDBO010000225.1 GCA_029261305.1 Nitrospirales bacterium | reverse complement strand
ACACCGCCACTAGCGAAAACTCGGATGCAGTGAGAGGGGTTCGTTCGCCGTCGTGAGGAAGAGTCGTCGAAATGAAAAAGGAACTTCAGAACAACAGGAAACGTGCGCCCACTTGACCAGAGGCTTCTAATGGGTGACCCGTTATCTTTATCCGACCCCTTATCAAATACGAGAAAAGATCATCCGTACAGCCCGCCCTTCCTCACCCCATGGCGCAATATTGGTCATCTGAAGAACTAACGTACCGTCTGGCCGCTCTGTTAGCTTATTTTGCCAACCCCAGTTTGGATGTGATGGAACCTCATATGTATATTTAACTGTAAAGAGCCCCCATGTACCAGCTACGTTTATACAGTTTGCAGCTGTTGGTTGATGCCAACTATCAACCCATATTGCTCCGTTTTCGTTAAATGTAAAATTTCCTTTCTTTGCTTCACCTTCGTAAGTCCAACTATAGCTAATCACATCATTCTTGACTTGTAATTGGCAATCATACACGTCAGCTTTATTGCCTTCGGGGTCGAGCCAAAGCTCACCTTGCCCTGTCCAATTTGTTCCGTCTAATTCAGTGAGCCATTGATTTTTCATAATTACCCCTGATTGTAAATCTACATGTGCAATATCTTGGAAGTCTAACCCCCCAAGAAGAGGTGCGCCTTAGCGCGTCCTTCTTACTTGATTTGTTAGCTATTCCACCGGAAAAATTTCCCCGGAGCAAATCAACAGGTTCTTCGTTGATTTTAAGGGTTGAATGTGGCCTTTCCAAATCGGAATGCGGATTTGTCATTGTTCAGGCTCTTGCGAGACTTTAGTGCTCAACCCGTATTCGATCACCCGGGCGAATCGTGCCGCCCTGTAAGACGCTCGCGTACACCCCAACGTTTCCGTGGTTCTGCTGGAGCGCGGTTCGCAATATTCCCGGGTCTTTCGGGAGATTGCCTTGAGGCAACGTGGTCATCACACACCGACCGCAGGGACCCGTGATAGTGAGGCGCACCTCATCTCCAATGGCGACGGTATGGCCGATCCAGGAATTTTCTGCAAAGCCTTTCTTCTCTTCCAACGACTCGACCACGATGTTGGGACGAAAGCGTTCAATGGCAAAGTGCCCGGATGGGTAGTGCTCACGAAGTTGATATAATGTGGCCGTTGTCAGTAGATGAACCGTGGCGGCATCAAAAAACGTCCCCGTTGGCAGTGTGAATTCCGTGGTCGTGTCTCGGTGATCCCGGCCCTCGATATCCGGCCAGTACTCGTCAGATTGACCAGTCCAGGAGGTGGGAAGAGACACCTGCACGCCTTTGACCTTACCTTGCTCGATCACCAACAAGCGGACCTCACGCTTGAGCGCCTGTGATAGGGTCTGATCGAGATCAGGTTGCTCACTGGTCACGGTGGTGCCATTCGGCAGGGTAATTCGGACAGGAGGAATCTTCTCATCACTGTCCACCGTTTGAATGCAGGTCGCTTGAAATGTAAACAGCGTGGGCCATGTACGAGGATTTTTGGCCGTGGCTGTCTTTCCATCGGTGGTGTCGACAAGGGCGTATGATCGATCACCAAACAATCCATATTTGTTCACGTGAGCCAGCGCCAATTCCTCCCCGATCATGGACTTCACCGGATATCGCCACACCGACACGACGGATCCAGACTCGGCTACAGAAATATGATTCACGTTGAAACCTCCTCGTTAGTCATGACATATACACACACGAACCTCTTACGTTGCCATTGTACTGGAAGAAGCCTCTCGCAGGATCTCTTTTCCTGCAAGAGGCCAATTCGCTCCACACCGCCATTACGGGATCTCAACAATGTCCGATTTCATTGGACCGAGAAGACCCAGCAATTCCGTTTGTTCTGCTTTCGGCACATTAAAGGTATTGAGGGCCGAGACCAAGTCAGCCACTAACGCCGAAAACTCCGCATTCGTAATACCCATACCCTTATGCGTGGTGATCATATCCCTCCCGGAGTACGTACACGGTCCACCAGTTGCTGAACAGACTTGATCCACAAGATGTCCCTTTAAACGCGGGATATTCGTGGTGGCAAAGCGGCCATTAATCCGATTGTCCTTGGCTACATTGCGGACAAACTCATCAATCACGGCCACAATAGCGGGCTTTCCGCCTAACCGATCATACAATGAAGGGGTGATCTTCCCGACAGGGGGTTCGGCTGTCGCACATGATACGCAGGTGAGCAACACCCCCATGACGACATACCTTAGACTAGACTTCACAAATACCTTCACGTTCTCTCTCCTTTTGTTAGTGATGCGATGATAAAAAATACCGTTCGATCATTGCTCCATGGCCTTGCACTTTTAGCCCCATTCCACGGTGTAGACTCAGGTGGCCTTTTTCACATCTTCCATCGATGCACCAAAATTGATGTGAAAAACCTGCTCATCGAGCACCAATGCGGGGACTGATTTCACCCCGACCGTTTCGGCTTCAGTCACCCGACTAGGTTGTTGTGCAAAATGGACCACTTCGAGTTCGTATTGTTTGCGATCAATGGCCTGGGCGACCATGGTTTCGGTCTCCACACACACCGGGCATCCTGCATGGTAAAAAGTCGCTGTTTTCATGGCTGTTCTCCTTTTAACGTTACAAGTAAATAGTATTGAGTCGATACTAATAGGAGTATTGCATGGGCAGGCTTGCTTGTCAATATAGTATTGGGTCGATACTTAATTGCTAATCGCAGGGAGACTCTGATTGTTAATTTTGTTTCGAGGCGATACAATCTTCCTATGAATGCGCACGATGGACAGGACCTGTTAGAGCGACTGAACAACCTCTTGCGGATGGAAGTGCGAACCTTTGGGCTGAAGTATGGATTGCAGCCTGTACAAATTGAGGCACTCACCTACCTAACACGGTGCAATCGCTATTCAGATACTCCGCAAGCTGTGACGGAATATCTGGGGCTGACCAAAGGTACGGTGTCGCAATCGCTGATGGTTCTAGAGCAGAAAGGGTTTTTGCGGAAGCGACAGGACACGGAGGATAAACGAATCACGCATCTGGTGATCACGGCAAAGGGAAGAAAACTTGTTGAGCAAGTCTATCCAGCCAAAAATCTAGAAGCCGCACTGGCAAAAACGAATTCTGAACAGGGTAAGACACTTGAGGAAACTCTGCGCGCGTTATTGCGTGAAATGCAGCATCTTCATGACCGGAAGACGTTTGCCGCTTGCCATACGTGCCGCTTTAATGAACGTGATAAGAAGGGATATGTCTGTGGATTGACGAATGAAGCTTTGAGCGGACGAGAGGTACAACTGATTTGTCGGGAACACGAATACCCATCATGAATAGCCGCAAAGCGCTTTTGCATCTTGAGGTGAATCAATGACTTCATCGAAGAACGCACCAACCACCTACATGTGCTGCTTATGAGGCATATTCTCGGAAACCGGCCCCGGCTTGTGCGCGGTCACCTTTCATGATTTCAAAACGTTGAGGCTTAATGAGTTGAAGAATGGGTATGCTGAATCCTTTCAGACCGAATATCCCGCCACGAAGAGGGTTAGTCTGAAACTCTCAACCAAATATTAGACCCCTTATCGGATTAGCAGCCTTTGAGGCAGGCCTCTCACTGGCGCAGAGCACGAGCCGTGTGTTGAATCGGATCCCGGTAATATTGGACGAAAAACCCTGATGTTGAAAAAAAATGTCAGGGGGTGTCCAAAATGGGGGGGCTCATGCATCATAATACTGAGACGAACAATAACGCTCATACCAAGGAGGCAGTATGTCTAAGAAGAACTATCTCTGTATCCAACGAAGTCAGTCGGGGACTTGTGACAATGGCGAAGCCCCGTCTCCCGCCCAAATGGAGGAAATGTACGCAAAATTCAATGCGTGGAAAGAGAAATTCAAAGAAAATCTCCACGACCTTGGAGGAAAACTGGGGGGCGGAAAAACGGTCACCTCAGAAGGTGTAACCGACGGGCCGTTCGTCGAAGCCAAGGAGATAATCGGCGGCTATATGATCGTCTCGGGGGATAGCCTGGAAGAAGCCTTAGAAGTCGCCCGCCAAAGTCCTGGTGTGTGGATGCCTGGGTCAAGCGTAGAAGTCAGAGAGATTAGCACTCCTTGACGACACCCACTCTGGACGAGCACTTCTTCCGACACGAATACGGAAGGCTGGTGGCCATGCTGTCGCGTCGAATCGGAGTGGAACATATCGAGGAAGTTGAGGACGCGGTTCAGTCTGCCTTGATGAAAGGGCTTGAGACCTGGACAGCTGCGGGGTTACCAGATAATCCGTCGGCCTGGCTCTATCGTGTGGCGCACAACAATCTGATGGGAGAGTTGCGCCAACGAACAGGCCATCGTCGTATTCTGGAGCAACAGGTCCATGAGATCATCGTGACTCATGAGGACGGTCCAGAATGCGTGATGTCGGGAGATGTGCAGGACGATCTGTTGCGGATGCTGTTTGTGTGCTGCGACGACGCCATCCCCATAGAGTCACAGCTCGTGTTGGCGTTGAAGACTCTGTGTGGCTTCAGCATTCGCGAGATTGCGCTTCGAGTGTTTACCAGCGACGCCAATGTCTATAAACGCCTCAGTCGAGCCCGAAACCGATTGCGAGACTATCCCACTCCTTTCGGTGATCTGTCTGGCGAGGAATATGCTGCACGACTACCAGCGGTGAACAAAATCCTTTATGTGCTGTTCACCGAAGGCTACCTGTCGTCCCACGCAGAGATGGCGATCCGCCGAGAGCTCTGTGACGAAGCCATGCGGTTAGCTACCATTCTGGCCGAGCATCCGGTGGGCAAAGTCCCAGAAACCTGTGCCCTGTTAGCGCTGATGCATTTGCATGTGGCACGAATGACAGCCCGCCAGGATGGCGCTGGTGGGCTGCTCCTGTTGGAAGAACAGGAGCGAGCGCTTTGGGATCAGTGCAGAATTCAGGTCGGCATGGAGTGGTTGGCGAAAAGCGCCGACGGGGACGGCTTTTCCCGATTTCACGCAGAAGCAGGGATAGCGGCAGAACATTGCTTGGCCCCGTCGTTTCAGGAAACTCGATGGGACCGAGTCGTGGACTGTTACGTGTTATTGGAGCAGATTGCACCCTCGCCAATACACCAACTCAACCGTGCAGTGGCCGTGGCAGAGTGGCAAGGACCTGCCGCGGGCCTCGCCGTCCTCAAGGACTTCGAAGCCCCGAAATGGCTGACGGATTCGTACCTGTACGCGGTAGTACTAGCCGATTTGCATCGTCGCTGTGGAAGCATCGATGACGCCAAGCACTATCGGGAACAAGCGATCAAGTCTGCGCCCTCTGAGCCTGTCAAAGCGTTGTTGCAGCGTCGACTCGATCTAAGAACTGATACAGATCTTGGTAGAAAGGGCGAATAAGAAAGTGACCTCAATTCGACCCTAATTCCTTGGACGTTAAAGGAAGGTTGCACCAATAAAAAGAGAGAAGCTGTCAGGATTCTTTTCTTGTATTCTAAAACTGAGCGCCCTAGATTCGACGCATCGGAAATGGAGGTAACGCTAGACAGTGTATTTTACGTCCAATGTCTACCGCGCAAAGGGCTTTTGCATCTAGAGGTGAATCAATGACTTCATCGAAGAAAGCACGAACCACATACATGTGCTGCTTATGCGGCATATTCTCAGAAACCGCCCCTGGCTTGTGCGCGGTCAACTTTTATGATTTCAAAAAGTTGAAGCTTAATGAGTTGAAGAATGGGTATGCTGAATCCTTTCAGAACGGATATGCCCATTTGCCTTGTCTCGAAAAATATTTGGCTTTTGATGAAACTGATGAAAATACTTGTGTTACATGCCGTTCTGTAATTACTAACCCATCCACTGCCTTGAAACTTGCGGTGTACGTGTATCGCAAACGCGGCTGTTATTCTGTCCTGCCGCTTCATGAGAAATGTTTTCGCAAAATCAAGGAAGAGCAGTTTCCCCTCTTACGGTGAGATACTGCATCGATCGACTGTTTGGCGAAAAATAGAATAGGAAACGGGATTAAGTCTTGCATTAACACATGCGGATCCGGAAAATACTATCCTCAATGATTATCATGAAAGGCTCATAGTGGCGCATCTTTTATCACCGGACGATCAAGCATTCCGTGCTCAAGTTGAGGCCTTCACATTTCCTCCAGCCGAGTTCAACCATCGGGTTCACTTGCGGTTAGCTTATGTTTACTTGACCGAACACACGACTGAACTGGCGTATGAATTCATGCGAGACAGCCTACGAGGGTTTCTGACACATCATGGTGTCGATCTCTCGAAGTACCATGAGACCATGACTCGCGCATGGATTTTAGCGGTCCGACATTTTATGGAGGCGACTTCCAGTGCGCAGTCAGCCGATGACTTTATTGAGCAACATCCCGAAATGCTCAACTCGAAAATTATGATGACCCACTATTCCGCCGAAGTCCTCTTTTCAGACGAAGCTCGCGCCACATTCGTGGAGCCCAATCTCGATCCAATCCCTCGATATAGTGAGTAAATCCCCTCTATCCTAGAAAGGAAACGAGGAAGCGGTGGCTGTAACCAATTGGACCGTTTTTTCGGGAAAATCCGAACCATCAAAGGAGGATATTAAAATGATCAAATTTGTGATGTGTTTACGCCGGCGCTCAGATCTGACCCGTGAGCAGTTTCAAGATTATTGGAAGAATAATCATGGCCCGTTCTTTATGAAAAATGCTGCCACATTGAGGGCTAAAAAATATGTGCAATCTCTGACCGTTGATACCCCTTTAAACGAAGGGCTCAGGAGTTCAAGAGGCATGTTGCCAGAATATGATGGCGTCGCCGAGGTGTGGTTTGATTCAGAAGAAGATCTCATGGAGGCCATGAGTTCCTCGGAGGGGCAGAAACTCAGTGCGGCGCTCCTAGAAGATGAGGGGAAGTTTATCGATCACTCCCAATCTTCGGCATTCATTGTGAAGGAGCATGAGCTTTAAGTCGCTTAAACTAGTAGATAGGGGGCAAATCTTTTGTTGGAAAATACTTCATGCCTTGTTCATCCCCTATAGAGAAAGGTCCTCTGAATAACTAAGTGCAGAAGATGCTGAGAATGAGAAGAAGCCTGGCAAGATTTACGCTAAACTTTCAACAAAAGGCTTGATCTCATTTTGTACAAGGATTGCTCACTAACCGAGTGGAGGAGTAACCATGGCCGCTTATATTATCAGCGCACTCGATATCCACGATAAAGAGAAGTTCGATCAAGTCTACTTTCCCTCGATCCTCAAGCAGGTCGAAAAATATGGCGGCAAACTGTTAGCGGCATCTGAAAAACAAACGGTAGTAGAGGGGGATTGGTTGCCAGGTCGGACGGTGCTGTGGGAATTCCCGGATGTGGAGACCGTCCAAACGTGGTATCAGTCCGAAGAATATGCGCCACTCCTTAAAATGCGGTTAGACATTTCAAATGGCTCGATCATTCTGATCACCGATGGTGTGACCCTGGTAGACTAATTTGTAAAGAGTAAGCGTATTTCTTCTCCGGAACACTATTGTGTTTTCTTGGAACCTTGTTCCCATAATCGCCAGACGATCCAGAGATTGACCATCACGAATAGGGGCACACCGATCATTGGAGCGATGGACATAGGGTACGTAAACACCGCGCGGGCATCTGGCACACTCGTGAACACTTGAAAAGGACCGGGTAAGCCGAGCTGAAGTAGAATGGGCGTGGATGGCACAATCACCAGGGCTCCGATCACATTCCACACCAAGAAATGTTTTCTGTTCAGTTCTCTACGCTGGGCTTTCCGCCCAACCCAGAGGGCTGAGATTCCGAATATAAAGTCAGGGATGCCCACGGCATATTCGAAGTACGCAGGGAACTCTCCAATGATTGTCTTATACGCCGTGCCTAGTGCGGCGATTCGCAACCCGTGAAAATACGCAAACCAGTGCCAAGGGGTGGTATCCACAATGTGCCGCAAACGATTTTTGACACTTGGAAAGAGTAGCACGGGGATCACAATCACCCCGACCGTCATGACCTGAAGCCAGAGACCAGGCAACGTCTTGAGCATGTCCTCAGAAATGTAGGCCCCTTGGGCGCCGAGAACGCTAGTGACAATGCCGTAGGCCGTCACCCAAAGGAAGAACACATAGACGGGACCCATGTTGGGTTGTGATGGGTCCCGTTTGGCACTCCGCCAGGCAAGTAAGAACAAGAAGCCCAGTTCAATGCCTAATAAAATTGGAGCCAATGATAGGCGCATGTCTCATCCTCCCCTTGGTTCCTCGTGACATGAGGAACGCTGTCACGCACGTTCAATCATGTGTCTCACATTGCCTGGCGTTGGGTTTCTCGAAATTCTTGCGCGCGGCCGGATGGAATGGAAAGCAAATTCGGCTGTTGCCGCTCGGCGGTGTCGAGCCAATCTGGGTTGTCTTGCGCCAACATCCCGTTGGCGATGAGTGGATGGTCACGATTCCGCTCCCATTGATCGAGATCTGGAACCCGTGTGGCAATCATTTTCATCATCAAGCTCAGCGCTTTGACTTTGTTGGTGAGCGTTCTCTTCGCCTCCGGTAACGCGGCGTAACGTCGAGCGATGAGGTCGAAATCCTCCGGCTGTTGCCCGGTCACTTCGAGCACATGATCCGTTGGCGCACCGATGGCATAGGCACCTTGTCGCATCTCTTCGGCGTAGTAGCGAAAATGGGAGACATCGAAATTTGAGAACCCTTGTGCTAATGCCGCTTTGATGAAGAGGTCAGGGGAGACCGGCTGATAGGTCACTGTTCGGTCGAGCGCACGGGCCATGGATTGTGCGGCGTCGTGTCCAGAGATCAGTGTCGGTCCTGTGGGGCGATAGGCTTTCCCGATGTGCTTCTCCGGGTTCATGAGTGTGCCGACCGCCAAGCGTGCAATATCTTCATTGGAGGGGGGAGCGGTGAGTCCGTCTCCATA
>JAJDBO010000224.1 GCA_029261305.1 Nitrospirales bacterium | reverse complement strand
TTGCCAATTCTTGGCCAGACGTTCGGCTTTAATGATTTGGTCCGGGGGCATCCGTTGCATTAAATCCTTTTGAATAGCGACGGCGGATTCAAAACCTGCCATTGCCGAAAGGATTACCCACATAAATGCTTGCACATCATTTTGGGGTACACCTTGTCCGTGTTGGTACATAGTCCCCAGTTGATATTGGGCTCTAGCAAGGCCTTGCCCCGCCAATTCTTCAAACGTTTTGGCTGCCGTGATGTAGTCTCCGCGTTCGTAGGCCCCAGCCCCTTTTTGATAATGGACCCAGGAAGGGGGAAGCACGGAACTGGGTCCTGAGGTCATTCCTACCACCACGTCTCGCACGGACACCATGCCCACTAAGTTTCCAGCATTGGATATGCCCAGATGTCTCACCTGTTCTCTCGCCATCAGGTCGTTGGCATCTTGAAGCGTCTGGTTCTCCTCAATCATGGGGATAGGAGATGACATGATATGCTCTACAGTACTCTGAGTGGGTTCCATCCCGGTGGCGATCACGCGTCGAACGACTTCCGTATCGGATAATATGCCAACAATAGAATCGTTGCGGGTTACAAAGACGCTGCCGACTCCGTGCTCATCCATGATTTTCACGGCATCTTGAACATGGACACCGCAATCTACTTTCACAAAATTTTCGGCGGGAACCATAAATTGTTTAAGGGTAAACATGGTGACCTCCTTGCCTATGAGAGGCAATGCAGCGCTGCCTTCAATAGTGGTTTCTCTTAATTATATCGGATGGTGGATGCTGAATCCAACGTTTTTATATATGACAGTATGCTTGGGGTTTCAAAATCAGTGCTGCTGGTCTTGTCAGCGACTAGTACAGATGCGAGCCTTTCCCCATAGGGCGAGTGGGGGATGAAATATAAGGCTCGTTGAAATTGGAAACACGGGAAAGGAATCAGTTCGCCAGCGCCGACATCCGTCGGAATTTTTCTTCTCGGGCGGCAACGAGTTTGTCTTTCTTTAGACCCACTAATTGTTTGAGATGAGTTTGGATGGATTTGGCTAATGATTTGGCCATGACGTCAACGTCTCGATGGGCACCACCCAAAGGTTCGGGGATAACTTCATCGACAATGCCGAGTTTCAATAAGTCCGCGCCATTCATTTTGAGCGCGGCGGCGGCATCTGAAGCTTTGGTGGGATCGTTCCATAGAATAGCCGCACAACCTTCTGGTGAAATCACCGAGTAGATCGAGTTCTCCAAAATCAGGACACGGTCTGCCACGCCCAGTGCCAATGCCCCCCCGCTTCCCCCTTCACCGGCAATCACAGCGATAATCGGCACCTGAAGTCTGGCCATCACAAAGAGGTTCCGGGCAATGGCTTCGGCTTGGCCGCGTTCTTCGGCTCCAACGCCGGGATAAGCTCCTGGTGTGTCAATGAAAGTCACAATGGGCCGGTCAAACTTTTCCGCGAGTTTCATCAACCGAAGTGCTTTTCGATAACCTTCGGGGTTGGGCATTCCGAAATTTCGCTTGACGCGGGCTTTGACGCCTTGGCCTTTTTCATGGCCGATGACACAGATCGTGCGACCGTCGAACGTGGCAAACCCACCCACGATCGCTTGATCATCTCCAAAGTTTCGATCTCCGTGTAACTCAATGAAATCTTCACAAAACGTATCGATATATTTGAGCGTGGACGGCCGTTGTGTGTGACGCGCGATTTGCGCTTGCTGCCATGGCGTGAGATTCCCAAAGATTTCTATTTCTTTCTTCGATAACTGGCCTTGCAACATGCGAAGGAGGCGAGGCACACCTTTCTTCTCTGAGCTGGACTTGCTCACTTTTTCAATGCGTTCTTCTAATTCTTTGAGCGGCTTTTCAAATTCCAAAAAATCGCGCATACGTGGATTCACCTTTTAGGCATGGTGGAAGGTCACTGATTCTTTCCCCAAAATTTGTTCGACATCATTGACCAAATGTTCGCTGGGCATCACCATCAGGTCAGGAATGGGTGCGCTATCGGCTTCGACATTCGAGTTCAAGAGAAACTGAAAGGAAATAGGCGCAGCGCCCGGGTGCTTGCGAAGGACTTCCTGGAGTTTGGGTAAGTAGCCCCAGGTATCTTCATGTTCTTTCAGGCGAAGCGTGACGCGTTTTACGGATTTGGCTTGCAGCTCATTGAGCGGTTCCAGTTTGGTGGCTTTGATCCGGGAGCCCGTATCCATTTTATCGACGGTGCCAGTGATATGAATCACGGCATCGGCGACGATGAAGTGTTCACAGTCTTTAAAAAGTTGGGGAAACACAATGACCTCGACGAGTCCTTGTAAGTCTTCAATTTGCAGGTAGGCCATGCGATCACCTTTTTTTGTGGTGGTGCCCTTGATGTTGCCGATCACGCCACAGAGTTTGACGTCTTTGCCTTCCGGTGCCTCGTGCAAGGTGCCGGTGTGATGGGTGGACAGCAGTCGCATGGATTCTGCATGCTGCGCAAGCGGGTGGGCCGTGATGTAAAATCCTGTGAGTTGTCGTTCGTATTGTAGTAATTGATCCTGCGACCATTCGGCCACTTGTGGAAGTGGACGGGACCAGGTGCTTCCGGTGGAAGAGGTCGTCTGTTCCTCATCAAACCCCGCGAATAAACTTGTTTGCCCCAGTTCGCGCTCTTTTTGTATTGCGGAGGCCTCTTCGAGGACTTGGTCCATGCCTGCCATGAGTTGTGCTCTGACGGCTTTCGTTGAGTCGAATGCTCCAACTTTTATCAGGCCTTCTGACACTCGCTTGTTGACTTTTTGTGAATCAATGCGGCTACAAAAATCAAAAAACGATGAGAATGGGCCATCTTCCTCGCGGGTGGCAATGATGGATTCCACCGCACCACCGCCCACGTTCTTAATGGCGGCGAGTCCGAAGCGAATACTGTTTCCGACAACCGTGAAGTTCTTCTGGCTTTCGTTGACGTCGGGAGGAAGAATCGGAATGCCAAGTTCGCGGCATTCGGTGAAATACCCTACCATTTTGTCGGTGTTGCCCATTTCTATGGTGAGCAGGGCTGCCATAAATTCGACGGGATAATTGGCTTTCAAAAAAGCTGTTTGGAACGTGACGAGCGCATAGGCGGCTGAGTGGGATTTA
>JAJDBO010000223.1 GCA_029261305.1 Nitrospirales bacterium | reverse complement strand
AATTGAGGAATGTGGGCCCGGCACAATGGCCGGGCCCCTGAACAAGAGACCAATTATGGCTGATCATGCAAGAGGAACGAACAAGACCTCATTCATTTTCCCCTTTGCTGTTTTTGGCATGGTCTTTGGAACTTGGGTTGTTCTCAGGTTTATTGAAGCCTGTGTCCTACAATGGGATGAATCCCAAATTCATTGTGGTCAAAGTATCCTATATTATTCGAGCATTGCCTGTTTCGTCGCGGTGCTAGCAGGTTTCCTGGCTGAAGTGACTCGCGCGATCTATTTTCCGGTCTTAGTATTTCCTACTCAGACATCAGAACTGCCATCGGCTCTATTCGCAAGTTTCGTGATGGCAGTAGTGTTCCATGGTCTTATTCGCGGGGAGTTTTACTTTCCAAGTTTTGCCGGGAACATTTCCGGTTGGCTTGGAGTGAGTCTACTCGTCTGTGGAATGTTATTGATCATCGTGAACCATTGTTCTCGCAGAAAACCTGATGTCCATTGAAATATGTAGTCCCTGGCTGAAACCGATGAATCAATCTTCTATGGGTAGGAGCGGATCATGAAGAAGTCAGCCTGGATTGTCGTCGTTGGACTCCTCGCCATTGTCATTGGGGCGAATGGAATTGTTCAGGGATTGGTTTCTCTTGCCTCAACCATCCATGAGAGTATGGAGCAGTCGAACATGACAAGTGAGGGATCTCTTCCTCACAGCCAAGAGCCATCGAATCATGAGAACGATCAGCAATACGATCAACCAATAGGTGATCAGGCTTTTGAACTCCTTGCCCGATTGACCGCTGACAATAATCCATGGGCAACGATTCGTACGGTTGTCTATCTTCTTATGGCTGGGGCCTATTTGGTGGCAGGTCTGTTCCTTATCTTTAAGCCTTATGGCGTCCGAATATTTTTCTGGGCCATGGCGGCCTCAATTTTCTGGTCTTTATTGCAAATCCTCTTCTATTCCCATGCAGAGATCGAGATGCTCCTCATGGTGGCACCGGTGTTTGGCCCGAGCATGGTCATTGATGGAATTCTTGCCCTCATTGTTTGGTACGCGACTCGTGTGCACCCACAAGAGGAAACCAGAAATGAAGATCGCATGTCATCGACAGCCGGGAGATTCACTATGGCCACCACTGTGAATGTATGGGTTCCAAAAATTACGGGAATTTCAGCGGCCTTGTTTGCGTTGATTTTTCCCTTCTGGATACTGGGTGTGCCTGGTGTGGAAAACAACTATGCCCTTGGATGGAGAATGGGCTTAGACGTGATTATGTACTACCCCATCGCGTGGGTCATAGTATTTGGTGTTGCTTGGCTGCTTAAAAAGTTTATTCCTCTTGACCGCCAGGCAGCCCTGAATGCTGTGGCTTCTCTTTGTCTCTTCATTTTCTTCAGCATCGCGCTTGTACGCCTTGGTCAGGCGTTTAGCCTCATAGCGACATGATTCAATGTGAATGTAAAAAATAAAACCGAAACGGATTTGGGACATGGCTGAATGCCGAATCGATGAGCCCATTCTGACATCTTGATAAGAAAATGAGAGAAATTTATGACACAAAATACGCAATCCGGATTCATAGGGGTCAGTTTTTGCCTTGCAGCGGGCATCGCGCTTGGCGGGTACTTTATTGGACAGACCATGTATAACGCGAAAGTCGCTGCCAATACGGCCGAAGCAAAAGGGCTGGCAGAAAAACGTGTGGAGGCAGATCGAGCCAATTGGAAGTTGGTGTTCCACGTGACAGGGGATAAGCGGGCTGACATGTCAGGGTTGTACAAGAAGGCCGAAACCCATCAGGGAGCTATCATTCAGGTTTTGCAGGACAGTGGGTTTGATGACGCTGAAATTGAGATAGGAGTGATCGATTATTTTCATCGGGAATATCGAGACCGCAATCAAATTGTCGTGGATCAACAACATCAATTGGTGGGGTCCATTAGCGTAGAAACTGAGAAGGTGAAGCTGGTGTCTCAAGTACGTTCAGATGTAAACAAGCTCGTGGCCCAGGGGTTAGATATTGATAATCAATCGCCCTCTTATGTTTTTACCAAGCTCAACGATATCAAGCCAGAGTTATTACGGGAAGCCACACAAAATGCGCGGATCGCTGCGAATGAGTTTGCGGACAACGCGGGAGTAGAAGTCGGGAGTATTCGAAGCGCCAGACAGGGGAATTTCTATATCCGTGATGCTGGCGAGAGTTCCGGCGATTCGCGAAAAGTCGAAAAGGATGTTCGCGTGGTGACGACCATTACCTTTTACCTCACCGATTAGATTGGGGAATGTTGAAAAAGTCGCCAGGGGCGTTCCTTGGCTTTGACGAAGCGGCTCGCCAGGCATAGTCGCGGTTTTGCCGTGCTTACGTACAAAGAGTACGCTCCGCGCGCCAAAACGGCTGCGGTTTTGCCTTCGACTCCGCTCAGGACAGGACGAACTTTTTTGAACATTCCCCCTCCCTGACAATGCGGGGCTCCTCTGGAGCTTTTATTGGCTAATGAAGTGAATTATTCAACAGATCCATAAATTTTTCATACGCCTCAAGTCTGTTACCGGAACGATGGTATGGAGTGAAATTATTTCGCACAAGAGATGGATCTCACCAATAAGGTCTCCGCGTTACTGAACTCTCCTCACAAAGGAGTCTCTCTTATGACACGCA
>JAJDBO010000222.1 GCA_029261305.1 Nitrospirales bacterium | reverse complement strand
CAACGTGAGGTCGAAAAGCATCAGACCGAACTTGGAAAAATCGGCGGTAACGTTATTGGCTAACGGACATTCAAAATTCTTTTCCTTAAATAAAGGAGGTATCTATGCTAGGTGTTTTGTCTAAATTTTCTGTTGTTAGTATGACACTACTATTTTGTGTCAGCTTGATCTTTACCCCGGCGGTGTTTGCTTCGCCCAAAGAGGCTGCTCCGGCTGAGGTCGAGATAGTTGTCAAAGTTTCGGAAAAAGGGTTTTTGGATCATCGAGGTAAACCCTTTGGACGAAAAAATCCCCTGAACCTTCCCAAGGGCAAGGTGGTTCGCATTACGTTTGAGTTTAGTGAAAAGGTGACGAGTCTCGCCTTTGGGGATACACATCAAGTGGCGATTATTTCCAAAGATGGGTGGGAGCTGGAAGCGAAGAAGATCTGGATGTGGGAGACAACAGCGAGTGTGAATTTTCTTGTCGGTGAAAATGGCCGCACGAGTTACCGAGCCTATTGTATTGTCGATTGCATCGGCATGGATCACCTAAAAAACTTAGTGATCCACGTGGTGTAGTTCGTTTTCTCCCAACTCATCCCCATTTCTCCATGCTTTTCGGTTTGTGCAGAGGACCTGAAACCAGGTCCTCTGCCATTCCTTCTGTTGATCCAAAACGGATTTAACAAAACTTCCCTTATAATTTTTCCGTGGCCTGCACTCCAGGGTGATAAGTGGAATACACCACGACGGGTACCTTCAAGTCTCCCAGGTGTTTGTCAATTAGCGGTTTAACCTCTTTCCAATCCAACCCACCGACCCCGCAGGCTAACTTGGGAAGCGCCACACTGGTGAAATTTTCTTCATCAATTGTTTTCCGCAAGGCTTTGAGACAATGATTGACGTTTTCAACGGAGGCTTTGCCCGGGCGGCCCCCACGCGTGGGCGGTGGCTCCTGCGTGAGCAAATTGATAATGCGCACTCCTCCGGGCCCACCCCACGTCCATAATTCACCTGCTTTGGGTTCCTTCACTTGGCAGGCGTGTTTGAAATCTTTGTACATAGCCGGCCAGCGCTCTCGCAGTGCGAGGGCTAAGCCATTGGCGAAATTGTCATGCGGGGCCACTCCATGGGCCACGGCAGCTGCTTTGCTTAATAGAATGTCGCCTTCTACTTCTTGAATCATGAAATATCCTCCTTGTTACTGATTGGGATTAATAAGTTGAGAAAAAATTTAGGTTCATGTGGCCGAAAAGGAGAAAGTTTTTTCAGGGAAACCTCATGCCCTTTAATCCTGTGTCCGCCTGCCCGCAGGTTCTTTTACACGTCGTTACTTACAAAGCGTTCTTTATTCGTTCGTACCCTTCCCTGATCTCATCTGTGAGGAGACCTGCTGCTGCGGTAACGGACTCGGCCGTCTTTCCCGCCTCTTCACTCACCGTGGACATTTTGTCTTTCACTTCTTCAAACTTGGTTTCGAGTTTGTCCCATTCGTCGCGAATTTCTGCCTTCGCGAGGTGAAGCTTCACATTAATTTCATCCCGCTGTTGTGTCAGATCGGCAAGCAGTTTTTTAAGATCTTCCATTGTATATTCCATGATACGCTCCCCCTTTGGGTTGTTATGTTGGGTATTGCATAGGCTCAGCAAGTACTATCTGCAGGTTTTCCCATGCAGAGGGACAACCACTCAGAAATCTCTCTCAACAAGCGTCCTGCCGCGGCATTGGCTGCTTGAACGCCACCATAGGGATCGTCGCTCTTGGCATTTTCCAACACCATAAATTCTCGGGTGGCCAGCACTTGATTTTTTTTCAGACGAATCAATTGTAGCCTGAGATGAATTTTGACTCGACTCGGCTCCTGCGTAAATTCCTGTTGGAGTAGAAGGTTTTCGGGTATGAGTTGATACTCGCCCCGCACGGGGCTCGGCATTTGTACTACGGCTTCCCACTGGTTCGTCTGTTCCAAGGCTTTGACCAAGAGCGGAAGAAACATGTGAGCCGGTGTCTCGGCCCATTGGTTAAATGCGAAGTAGTTGAGCTCATGGTCTCGCTGTACATACGCCATCCGCTGCGTATTGAATCCTGATTGGGCGCGAGGCAAATTGACGAGCAAGATGTCTTTACTTGATTCGCCCGTTCGCGCCTCGGTTGGGATTTCTGCATTGAGAACAAACGTATGCATCGGTTGTTCGGTACGGCTTGGTATTATCCCGCAGCCGTGTAGGAGAAAAGCCGCCATTGTGATGAGCCAGCCCACACAAAATGGTTTGTTGTTACACATGTCTCTCATTCTCCTGGTCCTGGTGATGGGGGTGTTCGACCAAAGATGAGCGAATTGGGCTCCTGTTCCAGTTGTTGAGCTGATCGCTGCAAGGTGGCCGTTAATTGCCGAAGCTCAGCGACTAGTGCACTCATTTCGTTCAGTGTCTGTTGAGAGAATCGTTCAATGTCCGGTTTGGTGTCTTCCACTACCGATTCCACGGAGGCACTGGTCTGTCCGACTTTTTCGGCCATGGCCTCCAAGGCATCGGCGCCTCCATGCATGCGATCGATTAAAAAGGGCATCTCCTCATTCAGCATTTTGCTGGCCTTCACCATATGCTCCATGGTTTGCGCGGCGTTCGTGATCCCTTCGTCAAACAGTTGTTTCTTGGCGGTTAATGCCTGGGTCAGGGAAGCTAGATCTTTGAGTAGTTGGCTGAGGGCTACCCGATTGGTCTCATTGAGTAGGGCATCAACATTCTCGGTCACACGGTTCAGGTTGGTGAACAGCTGTGTGGCTGCCCGATCAAAGCGAACTAAGAGAGACGGACCGGTCTGGAGCACGGGATAGGATTCACCGAGCTTGGCTTCCAATGGAGGCGACTCACGGCTTCCACCGGTGAGATCAACAATGGCCAGACCGGTGAGTCCTTGGACGTCAAGGATTGCGAGCGTGTCTTCTTTGATGGGTGTGCCACGCTCGATTTCTAAGGTCAATCGCACTTGTTGCGGATTGTCGGGATTGAGCATGATTTCTTTTACGCGGCCAACTTCGACACCCCGGTATTTCACAGAAGCGTCTACGCTCAATCCCGTAACCGATTCCTCCATGTAGGCGTAGTAACGGTCATAGGTTTTCTGATCGAACCCTTTGCCCAACCACAGCACGACTCCGACCAAGAGAGCGCCAAGCAGGAGGACGAATACGCCGACCACCACGTAATTTACTTTTGGTTCCATGCTTGCTCCCGTGCGGCTCGACCTCGTGGTCCATGAAAATATTCACGAATGACAGGGTTATCCGATTGAGAAAGCTCCTCCATTGTGCCGGTGCCTAAGACCCGTCCATTCCCCAACAAGGCCACACGGTCCGCGACTTTCCACAGGGTGTCTAAATCATGCGTGACCATGACCAGGGTGAGCCCCAACCATTCTTTGAGTTGTTGGACCAAATCATCAAACGCGCCAGCGCTAATCGGGTCGAGTCCTGACGTGGGTTCATCCAGAAATAGGATTTCGGGGTCTAGGACAATGGCTCGAGCCAGGGATGCTCGCTTGCGCATCCCACCGCTCAGTTCATTGGGGAATTTGGTGACACTTTCCATGGGGAAGCCGGTCAGGGCAATCTTCATGAGGGCGATCTCATGGATGAGGTTTTTGCTCAGGTCCGTGTGCTCTCGCAATGGAGCCTCGACATTTTCCACGACCGTGAGTGAGCTAAATAACGCGCCATGTTGGAACATGACTCCGATGCGCCGATGCAAGGCCCTTTCCTCTTTTTCACCTATGCTCTTGGTATCTTGTCCAAAGATTCGAATCGTTCCGGAGTTGGGCTCGAGAAGCAGGATGATTTCTCGGAGCAAGGTAGACTTTCCGCACCCGTTTCCCCCGCCAATGGCAAACACTTCTCCTTTATAGATGTCGAGGTTCACATCATCATGAACCACCGCTGAACCAAAGCGAGTGCAGACGTGCCTCACTTCGATTAGCGCTTCTGTGGTGGATGTCGATGTTGCGATAGCCATAGTCTTTACACTCCCCACCAACTCAGGAAGACCGAAAAAAACGCATCGAACACAATGACCAAAAAGATACTTTGTACCACGCTGATGGTAGTGTGTTGGCCGACACTATCCACGCTTCCACGAATCTGAAAGCCTTGGTAGCATCCGGTTAACGCGATAATCACCGCGAAGACTGGGGCTTTGATGATGCCGATGAGGTAATGTTTGAGGGCGATCGCATATTCAAAGCGGTCGATGAATTCCGTAAAGCTCACGCCTAATTGAGTTTTGGCAATCAACATGCCTCCGAAGACGCCGACGATGTCGGCGTAGACCGTGAGCAAAGGAAGAGCCAAGAACAGGACCAAGACTCTGGGGAGCACTAAATAGTTCATAGGCGAAATGCCTAGGGTACGCATGGCATCTAATTCTTCCGTGACGTTCATGGTGCCAATTTGTGCGGTATAGGCAGAACCGGATCGGCCTGCCACTAAAATAGCCGTCACGAGTGGCGCGATTTCTCGCAGCAATGAGACGCCCACCAGATCCACGATGAAAATGTTGGCGCCAAAGGTCCGCAGTTGCTCTGCACCTTGGTAGGCAATCACGACACCCATGAGAAAGCTCAGCAAGCCGACGATGGGGAGCGCGTGAAACCCATCCAGCTCGAGATTGTGAAAAAACACGCGCCAGCGGATGTTGCGTGGAGCACTAAGGAGGCGAAACAACCCGACGGTGCTTTCCCCAAGGAATCCCAGAGCTTTGAGGCTTTGTTGCAGATCAGTCCACACACGCAAGCCGAGCCGTTCCACCCATCCATGTGTCCGTGGCTGGGCCGCTGCTTCGAGGGCCTCGTATTTGCTGGCGACCAGTTTCAGTAGCTCAGCAATCTCCGCTCGCAGTCCGTGCCAGGTGATGTGATGCCCTTGGTGTTGAAGGATGGTGAGGTTTCGGTGAAGGACTAAAGCTCCACCTGTATCAATCGCCATAATGTGGCTGCCGTCCCAAACGAGGTCTGTCTTGGAAGGCCACGAGAAGGTCTTTAGTGTCTGTTCGAGGCCAGCTAATTTCGAAATTGTCCAGCACCCCGCGCAGTAAACCGTTTCATTTTCTCCAATATGGATTGTGGCGTTCTGGTTATTCTTCATGAGGCCGATGTCTTGTTCCTGCGAGGGCATGAAGGTTTATCTAGAGAGGAAAGTCAGATCTGTTGTTTCTAAATGGATTGTGGTCGGAACCCGACAAACTTCCCCCTTCTTCTCCCTACTACAAGAAGAATGCAAAATTGATGTGCAAAATACCCTGAAGTGTTCGGTGAGCTTCCGGGAAGACTGTTCCGCGAGGGAAGCCACTATTATCAAAGCACTTCGGGTGATATGGATTATAGAGGAGCAAGAATCAACTGAGAGGGGTTCAGAGTTGGATTGTCTAAGTGAGGAAATTTAGGGCAGAGAATATTAATGCATGTTGGGGCAATTGTCCCCAGAAAAAAGAAAGGAAAAAAATTACCGACCTTAAAACCTCACCTTGTGTGGACTTTCATGGAAAAATTTTGATTTATAAATGATTGAGTTGTGGATCTTTTCCATAAACAAAATGCGGCCTTGTTTTGTGGTCTGGCAACTTTTCCATTTGAAACTTTGATCTTACCCAGTTCCCCTTTTAGACTCCAATAAATATTTTGTGGGGAGGAAATAAATATAATGGGGTAACGTATTAAAAACCTTATTTTCATTACCAGAGGAGAAACCCTCCAAGAACAGACTCTCTCTACTATTAAATAGGAAGTGGCTCAAAGCAAATAGATCTATCTTTAGAATATGGGAGACAAAGACCGGCCTTCATCAAGTGACAGAATCCCAGGCTCACGAGTCGTCAGGTGTTTGACTTCTCCATCTTTTAACTTGTAATTCCCCGTAGCATGTACAGGGTTCCCTCATGAGAACGGTAAACTATATAAATTATGATGGCATAACCACGAGGGCATGCTCTACCACCCATGATAACGATCCAGTCTGACGACGCGTTACTGATTGTCGATATTCAAAAAGATTTCCTGCCTGGGGGGGCATTGGCTGTTTCTAACGGGAATGACGTGCTTCCTGTCCTTCTTAGCTGTATCAGCAAGTTTGAATCCCTCGGTCTATCCATTTTCGCCACACGAGATTGGCATCCACCGAACCACTTCTCGTTTACTGAGCAAGGTGGAGTCTGGCCCATCCATTGTGTGACAGACTCACCAGGTGCAAAACCTCCCTCTTCGTTTCGGCTTCCCTCATCAACCGTGATAGTGAAAAAAGGAACCGATCCTGAAACGGAAGGCTATTCGGGTTTTCAAGGAACGACATTGGATGCCCAATTAAAAGAAGTGGGTGTACGCCGCTTATTCGTGGGGGGACTTGCGACTGATTACTGCGTGTTGAATACAGTCAAAGACGCCCTCAATCTTGGATACCAGGTGTATCTACTTTCCGACGCTATCCGTGCTGTGAATCTTCAGCCCAATGACGGCAAGCAGGCTATTGAAGCCATGCGACAACAAGGGGTAATCCTCATCGAGTCAAGCGAGGTCGCAAATTGACTAGGCAACCGGGTGTGTTGCTCACTGACTTGTATCAGCTCACCATGCTGCAGGGTTACTTTGAGCAGCAGATGGAGGAAGATGCGGTTTTTGAGTTTTTCGTACGCAAACTGCCGAAGGATAGAGGATTTCTTATGGCAGCGGGCCTTGACCAAGTCGTGGAATTTCTCGAGGGCTTGTGCTTCTTAGACCAAGAACTGGAATGGTTAAGGAAGGAAGGGCGCTTCAGCGAGGATTTCATTGACTACCTGGCAGGCTTACAATTTACGGGAGATCTGGATGCCATGCCGGAAGGAACGGTGTTCTTTCCAAATGAACCGATTGCACGCATCGTAGCTCCAATCGCACAGGCGCAGCTTGTCGAAACACGGCTGATCAATCTGCTCCACTTTCAGACGCTGATCGCCTCAAAAGCCACTCGAATTGTCCTTGAAGCACAGGGAAAGTCCCTGATCGATTTTGGGCTCCGCCGAGCTCACGGATCAGAAGCAGGCCTTCTGGCGGCCCGGGCAAGCTACCTAGCAGGATTTTCCGGAACAGCAACTGTGCTGGCTGGTGTCCAATTCGGTATTCCCGTTTACGGCACCATGGCACATTCCTTTGTCCAGGCGCATGAAGACGAAGTAGAAGCCTTTGAACACTTCGCTAGTGCCCAACCTGAAAATGTGGTGCTTCTCATAGACACCTATAATACTGAGAGAGGTGCGGAGAAGGTCGTGGGTCTTGCTTCGTCTCTGAAAAAAAAGGGAATCCAGGTCAAAGGCGTGCGGCTCGACAGTGGAGACCTGGCCGAGCATGCCAAAAAGGTTCGGCGGATCCTCGACAATGGCGGGCTCACAAAGGTCGAAATTGTCGCGAGTGGCAATTTGGATGAAGCAGCACTGCGAGCGCTCCTCAAGGCGAATGCGCCCATCGACTGTTTCGCAGTGGGCACGAAGCTGACGACATCCGCTGATGCTCCCTATCTGGACTGTGCTTACAAGCTGCAAGAATATGCGGGTACCCCACGTCGCAAACGGTCCGAGGGCAAAGCCACCTGGCCGGCCCGAAAGCAAGTCTATCGGCAGTATGATGCAGAGGGTTGCATTGCCACTGATACGGTGACTCTCATCGATGAGGTTCACGAAGGGGCCCCCTTGATTCAACCCGTCATGAGAGGGGGAAAGCGGCTGGCACCTCCCAGCCCGCTGGCAAAACTTCGGGAGCGAGCGATAGCCGAGCTTGCGAGATTACCCAAGTCACTGCAGCAGCTTGAAGAAGAAAAGACCGTTCCAGTCAACATCTCTCCAGCCCTTCGCAACCTCGCCAATTCAATGGACCTGCGACAGCAGAACCACACCTGAGGCACACACCCAGTAGTTGGCGGAATAAAAGGGAACGCTTTTCTTTTATTCAGGTTAAAAGAAAAAACTCTACTATTCCGAATGGAGAGGATAGAGGCCGCAGGCATTCGCAACACTTTTGGCCTCACTTTATTGTGCGTCATCTATTGAAGACTCAAGAAAGAGAAGGGCATCAGCCTCTTCATCCCACTTTTCTGCTGCACCTTTCCGCACCATGCGCCCGACCTTCACTGCAGTCTGGATTTGGTTATCATCAGCACCAGCCTCCCGAGCCTGATGAAGATGATATCGAAGACAAGGCACACAATTAGCTGTGACCGATGCCCCAATGGCAATGAGTTCCTTCATTTGGGTATCCATAGCTACTTCTCCTTTCAACACACACAGATCCTTGTTGGAAATGAACCGATCCTTCCCAGGAGATGGTTTTTCATAGAATGGTGATTTAGGAAATTCTAAAGTTTTAAAAGGTTAGAAGGGGCTAGGTAAAGTCCTAAGCCCACGAAATTTCCCCCCTAGTTCCATGCACAGATTTAAAAGAACGGATTTCTCATTGGAATATTTTTCCTTGCAGCCACATGTTTTTCTACCGAATTTCACTGCAACATCCCGCTGACGATCAATTCAGTGGCTTGTTCGGGGTTTAACCCGTGTGCCATCAGGGTTTCGAGTTCCTTTTGATCGACACTCCCGATGGCCGCTTCGTGAGTCACTTTCGCTAAGGGATGTGTCACCTTCACGATGGGGACGGCGCTGGCTACGGCGTGATCCTTCAGGATTTCCCGACAATCCACATGGCCCCGCGCGCCTTTGGCATGGGCTTCCATAATGCCCGTGAGTTCGGCTTTGGCTTCATGTTCCACGGCGACGCGGGTTATAATGAGGCCCTTGGCATTTTCTCCATTGAGTTCTACTTTTTCCTTGATATAGATCTCGTCAGTTCCCCGACCAAATACTTTGGCGGTAAGTTCTGCCACCCCGTCCTCTTCCACCTGCACCACATAATCAATGTTCAACTTTCCCACGCGACCCGTGGTGAGGGTGAAATCCGAGAAGTATCGAGCAGACTTGCCGATTTTTACCACTGCGTGAGGAACGACTAGCATTCCACCATGAGGACCTTGGTAGTGTGACTCGAGATACTTCACAGACGCACCCTCTTGGATTTCTATGACGGCGTCCATGCGGTGCTCCCCTGATTCCACATTCGGGAACAGGCAATGTGCTAAGAAGTTGGCGGAGGCGCCTTCCTCCACCAGGAGCCGGGTTTGGATATGCTGCGTGCCGGTTGGTTCGACGATGCCAATGCAGAGATGGATAGGCAGAGAAACGTGAACCCCGCGGGCGACGGTGATCCTGGTAATAATCGCCTCGGGAGTTTCTTCGGCTTGAATGGTGACTCCAGGCACTTCTCGATGACTGAGCACGTGATGCCCGGTTGCGGCCATGTGCGCAATCTGCGTGTCCGCGAACACTTTGGGATCTCCACCCATGGCGGCGAAGGAATTGGTGAGGACCTTGAGTTCACGCATAATCCTAGTGACTCCCTTCGGGCAAGCACGTTAATCCGTCGCAGCGAATACAGGTGCCTTTTTTGTACTGCTCGGCCACATCCTTTGCGTCACCCGACGCAATGATTTTGCCCGCACAGAGTTGTGATGCGCGATCAGCGATGAGGGCTATGCTTTCCTGGTGGGTGATCAGAAGCACAGACGCTCCACCTTCTTTAAAAGCGAGGATCACATCAATGATTTCTTGGACCGATAACATATCAATGCCTGAAGCCGGTTCATCTAAGATGGCCAATCGCGGCTTGAGTGCAAGGAGCGATGCTAATTCAATGCGCTTCCGTTCGCCACCGCTGAGTGATTTATCGACTAACCGTTTCCCATAGGCTTCGTGAGAAAGACCAACAGCCTTGAGGTAGGCCGACGGGTCGCTGTTTGGGTGTGTTATGGTTAGATATTGATCAACCGAGAGTCCTTCAAAGCGGGCGGGCTCTTGCCAGGCTAAGGCAATGCCAAGCTTGGCCCGTTCATCAATCTTGAGGGGGCCGATGTCGGTCCCCTCAAACCTTATGTCCCCGCTATTGGGGACGTAGCCTTCACAACCCATCAAGATATACGCCAGGGTGCTTTTCCCGGAGCCATTGGCGCCAAGCAAGGCATGGATTTCTTGGGTTCCAATGGTCAACGTCAGACCATCGAGGATCTTTTTCTCCCCGGTGTCAAACGTGACATTGTTAACTTCAAGTAAGGACATGACAAATCAACGATTCATTGAATCACTGTTTAGCGGGAGTTATATCAGTTGTTTCTGATTCAACTGTTTCATAATATCTCAGGCATTCGGTTTCGCGGCCGCGCACAATGCGACGACCTTCCAGTAGGCCGAATTCTGACGTGATGATGGTACATTGTGATTCTCTGTTCCCGTCATCAAAGAAGAGTACGACCCAATCATGGGTTTTCCCCTTTTGATGTGCCCGCGCAGTGTTGGAAAATACGGCGGTGTAATGCCTTTCGCCTCGTTGCGTGTGGAGAACCGGCAACCAGGCCTCCCCAGTTGGGTTAAACCGACGGGGTGTGAACTTGTGAAGTTGTCCTTTGCCTGCTTTCTCTCGATACTCTCGATCCACATCCAATAGTTCAGCTATTGAAGGAAGGCTTTGAACGGAGGAACCGTGTTTGGTTTTGACCCGTCCCAGGCGTTCGGCCAAGCTAGCCTTGATCCCGGTAATTCTCTTCTCTCCTACTCCTGAAAGCTTGGCTAAGCGGCCTTCATGCGCTGCTGTCTCTAAGTCTTCAAGTGAATCGATATCCAGTTCGTCGTGAAGACGCTCCGCGAGTCTCTTACCTATGCCCGGAATGGATACGAGTAGGTTGAGCGGGTCGGCTTCACCTCGTAACCGTTCGAGCATCGGCAGTCTGCCATGCAGAATCAGTTCGCGAATGGCCCGGGCAAGACTTTCCCCGATACCAGGTAGATGTTGGAGACCTTCAATCCCTTCTGAACGGAAAATGTCATCGATCGGCTGTTCCAACTGTTCCAGGGTTTCAGCGCCGTGCCGGTAA
>JAJDBO010000221.1 GCA_029261305.1 Nitrospirales bacterium | reverse complement strand
CATCAAAGCCTCCCTACAAAGACGTAGGAAGCCGAAGCCAAAAGCTTCGCTGGGTCCGAATAGATCTTTGAAATAGCCTGGACAACGACGTGCCAGGAACCCGGAAAGCCGATGAGGGAAAGGGCCAAAAGCGCTAGCCCTCAAGCTGCGTCTACACCCAAAAAAACTTATTGAGAATCTTCTCATTCGCAAACTATATGAAGGTTTTTCGCAAATTATTTGCCGCGCTATACTGTTATTCCCAGTGCTTTGGCATTGAGGTATCCCATTTATGTACATGTTGTATCTTATCAGATACAGTTCAGCTTCTCTTTCGTTGTCGACTAAAAAAAGTCTAAAGAAATCATATTGTTTTTGGATCTCCTACCATCCAGACAATTTAGGACAAAGATTGCGTATGGAAACGGGTAGGGGAAAGAAACAATGTCCTCACATTTTGATAGGCAAACCCCAGTTCATGTCATTTACGGTGGCCTCAAAAATTTCGTTGACTCGTCTGTGGAAATGATTAATCTACGTAGTCATACATCGGTTTCCACTTAGGTGTCCAGGATGGATTTCTATAACCGCTGTTTAACCAAGGAGGTGTCTTATGTGTACCATGTTCGGAGAAGTCTTACTCTTTCGTCAGGAGAATGGTCCTGACATTCAACTGGCCACATTCGGGGACGAGTTTTATGCCCGGTACGAAAACACGGATGGCTACACCGTGGTCTATGACGAGGAGCGTGGTCAATACTGTTATGCTCAAGTCGTCGAAGGACGGTTTGCTTCAACTGGCACCTCTGTACTCAAGCCTGTTCCACAAGGATTGCGACGCCACGTCAAGGAAAGCGGAACCATCCGCAATGAAAAGTTCCAGCGTCGATACAATAAGGTTCGTCCTCGAGAGACCACTGGTTCCTCCCATCGATTCCGAACCCTTGGCCCAGCCAATGGATTGCTTGAGGGCCGCCGTGTGAGTCAAGGCCAGGTTCGCGGCCTGACTATTATTGTGGACTTTCCCGATATGCCGACTGAAATTGCTGTCGCTGATGTAGATGCGCTTTTAAATGGAGAGAACTATCGGCAAAATGGCAACCATTGCTCCGCGAAAGAATATTTTCGAACCGTCTCGAACGGCAAGCTTGAGTATACGAATACCGTCATTGGTCCAATTCGTCTCAGTCGAAACCGCAACTTTTATAAAGATACGTTACTGGTGGAGGAGGCATTAACGATCGCCGTCAATCAAGGGTTGGATCTTTCACAATTTGATTCTCGCAATGAAGGGATTGTGGATGCGGTCAACTTTATGTACGCGGGGGAGAGTGTTTATGAGGGAGACTTATGGCCGCATAATTTCTCCCTGGATCTTCCTTTTGGGAATATCCGAACCCATTTCTATATGCTCACCGGGTTAGGGCGTCGTCGTGTTGATCTCAATATCGGGACGTTCTGCCATGAAAGTGGCCATCTCCTCTGCCGCTTTCCCGATCTCTATGATTATGGACAACGAGACGGAGACTTTGAGAAGAGTGCGGGCATTGGCAAGTATTGTCTGATGGGGTCAGGCAATCATTTGAATCAGGGGCGCACGCCTTCCCCGGTGTGCGGATTCTTGCGTGAGTTGGCGGGGTGGGTCGATCAGGAAATTCTGCTCAATCAAACAGCGGCCTTTGAGGCACGACACGGAGACTATGGGACACTGTTGAAATTCGAGACCGATAAGCCGAACGAATATTTTATCATCGAAAATCGTTCCCAGCTTGGGTTGGATGCGCATTTGCCTGCGAGTGGGCTTGCGGTGTTTCATTGTGACACGCTGGGGTCCAATGAATGGGAGGACGGCACGAGGAATCGGCATTATCAATGTGCGCTGATACAAGCCGATGGTCATTTGGATTTAGAAAGTAATCAGAATGGCGGGGATTATACGGATCTTTTTCAGAAAATATCCGGCATTGCCTTAGCTCACGATACGACACCGCATTCCAGGGAATGGGATGGAACCGACTCTGGATTGATCTTGTCCGATGTGTCAGCACCAGGGCAAGTCATTCAATTCAGAATTGGACAATCCACGGACAAGAAAGTGGCCTTCGGTGAATCGAATCCCTTCCTATTGATTCCGGATAATCAACAAGATGGGGTTACGGATGCCATTGCGCTCACTCAATCAGGAACCGTGAAATCCTTAACCATCGACGTAGATATTACCCATACATATATTGGAGATTTACTAGTTTCTCTCAAATCGCCATCCGGAAAAACCGCTGTGTTGCATAGCCGAGAAGGGCAGGGTCAGGATGACCTTCAAAAAACTTTCACCAGTGACAACCTTCCGGCTTTGGCGGCATTGCTTGGAGAAGACATTGCAGGTGCTTGGAAATTACAGATCGTGGATAAGGCCGGTCAGGACACTGGACGGTTAAATCGTTGGTCTCTTCATGCCGCGTTGGAGTCTTCTGCCAAAATTGCCAATGGTGAAGCGGCACCGAATTTGGAAATTCCTGATTCCAATGCACAAGGTGTCAGCAGTCGTATTGCGATTGCCGATGCTGGGTTGGTCAAGGATCTGACAGTCAATGTCGAAATCGCACATTCGTACATTGGGGATTTACATGTCGAGTTGATTGCGCCTTCGGGGCAGAGCGTGACCCTCCACGATCGAACGGGGGGAAGCAAAGCTGACTTGCGTCGAACCTTCGATAAAGATTCCATGCCGAGTTTAGAAACCCTGGTTGGTGAGCCCATTCAAGGAGAGTGGATGTTGCGGGTAAAAGACTTGGCTTCCCTGGATAAGGGAAAGCTTGAAAAGTGGTCACTCGCTGTTCCGTTTTAACATTCCTTCAATCTCTTCTCTCCTCTGATCCCCCTTTGCCACATGGCAAAGGGGGATTCAACTTCAACTTGTATGAAATCGAATAAGTGGCTCTTTAGTCCAATCTACGGTTCCTGCCGTGGGGAAGTAGGTAAACCTTGCCGATCGCCTGCACCATCTAATTTGGCATTCCTTTTATTTTCTACCTGTTACAAAGCACGATATGTGTGTTTGGCAATGGCATCGTTCTTGTAGCGAATCATCATGAGAGCTTGGAAACATACGTTTGGAAAGGCCGTGAAGGAGTCAATAGTGGCAGTTGAGTATCGTGAAAAGTCAGTCGAAATTCGATTGAGAGAATTTGTCGTCTCTGATGATGAGGTTACAGGAGTGGTGCTGTGCATCAAAAGACGGTGTTCGATCAGCGGTGAAATGAAAGAAGGTGAAGTCTCGCTTACCCTGGATCACACCCTCCGCTTGTATTTGGAAGAGTAACTTCTCTCTTAGAATCTTTACGAGCCACTTTTCAAAGCCCGAGTACTTTTTCCTATCTGCTTTGCCATCTGAACCCCAGATCAGCCAGTTCGTTTGTTCATCTGCCATCTATGAATTCCAGTCCCTCTTTGGACATCTCACAATACGTGGTCTGCCCCCTAGCAGAGAGAATCTAATCCTGGTATAGTCTTCTACTTAAGCAAGAAACAGTAGTCAGAAATTCTCATGGTGGGTACAGCACGAGGCTGATGTCGCCATGCTTACAGTGGATTAAAAAAGAAGAACCGCTTAGCTAGGGCTCATCGGAAAATCTTTTTCCACGGAAGGAGGGAGATCCTATGGTG
>JAJDBO010000023.1 GCA_029261305.1 Nitrospirales bacterium | reverse complement strand
GGTAATTATTATGCCTATGTGACGGCGATTTGTGGATACAAAGCCAAAAAGCATGAGGGGAAAATTACCGGATTGGCTGCCCATGGCAATCCCATTTATTACGACATGTTGAATGAACATATTGCCTTTGAAGATGGTCGTACGGTGAATAAGGGGAAGGTTTTATTCAAATCCGCACTCAATAAATTACAGAAGGAATTAGGTCCCTCTTTTAGTCATGAGGATTTAGCGGCAAGTATCCAAAAAATATCGGAAGATATTTGTCGGGACTATGTGAGGTATTGGATGAAGAAAACGAATTCTTCCAATCTGGCTCTGGCAGGGGGACTTTTTGCCAATGTGAGAATCAATCAAGAGATTCATGAGTTGCCAGAAGTTGATGAAATGTTTGTCCATCCTGGAATGTCAGATGAGGGGCTTGCAGTGGGGGCGGGGTTAGGAATGTGGGCGGATCAAGTGCGAAAACAAGGAGCCACGCCTCGGTGGGAGCTTATTCAAAATGTGTACTTGGGATGGGAATACCCCGATACCGAAATTGAAGATGAAATTGAGAGAATGGGATTTTCCTATCAGCGATTGGACGAAATTGAAAAAGAAATAGCGTCACTTCTTGCGCAAGGGCATGTCGTGGCACGCTTTAATGGTCGAATGGAATATGGTCCACGTTCACTGGGTAACCGATCGATCCTCTACCATCCTTGTGATCCCACGGTAAATGATTGGCTAAATAAAAATTTGGTCAGGACTGAATTTATGCCCTTTGCTCCTTCCACACTTGCGGAATATGCGGATCAATGTTTTCTAAATGTGAATGGGGCCTTTGAAACGGCACGGTTCATGACGGTGACATTTGATTGTACTGATTGGATGAAAGAGTCTTGCCCGGGGGTTGTGCATATCGATGGGACAGCTCGCCCTCAATTAGTCCGGGAATCTGACAATGAGAGCTATTATAAAATTATCCAGGAATTCTATAAGCTCACAGGCCTTCCGAGCGTCATTAATACCAGTTTTAATATGCATGAAGAGCCCATCGTGTGTAGTCCCAATGATGCCTTGAGAGCCTTTGACCAGGGGCACCTTGATTACTTGGCCATTGGAAAATATTTAGTGAAGCATCCAAAGCCAATCCAACATAAACTCATTCCTGCTCGTTCACAAAAATAAACCCAGACTAGATGAGCCAGGGCTTCATTGTGAGAGAACGTTAGGGCTCGACTTTTGCTGGCGGGGTTATTGAGGGAAAGGCCTTGTTTGATTTGTCTTATGTCTATCGCGCAGACCGAAATCTTAACCGACCCGTCTCAACGTCTAGCCTCCCCGGATCAAGCCAAAACTCCCCAAGGATCCAAAGTGTATGTGCTTGGGGCGGCGAAGCTCCTTTTTTCGTTGGGTTTGATGTATTGGATTTTAGCCGGTGCGGACTTTACAGAAATTATGGGTGCTCTTAGCCCTGCAAATGTCCCATTATTATGTGTGGCCTTCATGTTGAATTTTGTTGGCTATGGGTTAAGTGTGAGTCGGTGGCAACTTTTATTGAAGGCCCAGGAAATACAGGCTTCGCGTTTTTACCTTATTCAATCCTATATGGTGGCTTTCTTTTTCAACAATCTTCTTCCATCCACCTTTGGTGGGGATGCAGTCAGAGCATATGATTCATGGAGATTGGGGAAAAATAAGGCCAAGGCCGTCGTCGCGGTATTTACTGATCGGTTTCTGGGATTGGTGGCACTCACGATTTTGGTATGGGGTGGGTTAACGCTCTCCTGGGAATTGACGACGGAACTTCCCCTTTTCCCGCTATGGATTATCGGCAGCTCAGTCGGAGCCCTGGGATTGTGTTGGCTTGTGTTTTCACCAACCAGTGAATTGGTGAGAGCTTGTCCTGTGGCTTTGCCGAACATTTTCAAGAAAGTTTTTGGGTTCCTGTTAAAAGGGATGGAGGCATTCCGGGTTTTTAAGGATCAGAAAAAAACGCTGCTCAAAGCTCTAGGGTTATCTCTAGGGCTCCAAGTGAATGTGATTGTGTATTATTACCTTATTGCTCAGTCCCTACATTTTGAAATCCCGTTTCATAGCTTTTTCTTCTTTATTCCTTTGGTCTTATTTATGATGATGATCCCCGTGACGATTAATGGGGTAGGGATTAGGGAAAATGCTTTTGCATATTTTTTAGGCATTTTTGGAGTCTCTACGTCTGAGGCCTTAGCTTTTGCCTGGTTGACTTATGCCTTTATCCTTATTCAGGGAGTATTAGGCGGTATTGTTTATATGTTACGAAGGTAACTTCTTGGCTAATTATCTGTTAGGGAGGACCCACAGGGATTACATAATAAACCCAACATCTTTTTTGCCTGAATCATTGCAGGTGAAAATTTACTTGGTGTGTAGATAAAGGTCCAAACCTGTATGAATTACCCTTCGTTTCTTTCTGAATAAAATTAGTTAAAATTTTGTAACGTATTGAAAAAATGGAAAATAAAAATTTGTAAAATTTGGCCTAAGGATTGCTTGTACTACAATGGGCATCAAATCGAGAGAAAAATTTAGGTAGGATTTTGGTGATTTCTCAGCAAGGAATTTTATTAGATCCCGATATCTGTATTGGATGTTTTTGGTCATATTGAGGAATACTGAAACCAGTATTCTATGAGGCATGTGCTTAAATTTTATTTATGGAATCAATTAATTGGTTAATTCTCGAGTTCAGGAGACACACACAATGATGACTGCTGGAATATTTCTAAACAAGGAGAGAACTTTTCAAAGCCGATCAGGGTTTATTTTTGTTCTGGCGTGTCTTTTGAGTTTGCTCTTCTCAATCCAAACCTATGCGATGGATACGGTAGGTAAATGGAGGCGGTATGTCGTCACCATATCCAATACTTCCTATTCAGGAAATCCCTTTGAGTTAGAAGTTGATGCGACATTTGTCCATACCCAATCTGGAACTTCTCTCACTCTTCCAGGGTATTATGCTGGAAATGATAAATGGAAAATTGCCTTTATGCCAACTTTGGTGGGACAGTGGACATATCAAACGTCCTCTTCTGATTCACAATTAAATGGGGTGTCGGGGTCTGTTGAGGCAATAAATTCAGGGCACTCGGGCATGTTAAAGCCCTCGCCCACCAATCCCAAAAAGTGGAAATTTACAGATGGGAATTATGTGCTCCCTATCGGTCTTCTCTTTAGTGTCTTTTTGGAATCGGCGACGACGAGTCAGTTTACTCAAGCGGCAAATTTTTTGAAAAATGATGTGGGTGGGCATCTTTTTAATTTTCGTTTAACCAATAAGATTTTTACGGGGAATTATCAGAATCATCAATTTGATCTCACCCTTTGGGATAGGTTAGACGAACGCATGGAAATTCTTACGGCGCGTGGGTTAGGTGTAAGCATTATGCCGTACACTGATGATTCTGGAAAACCACCTTGGGCATCCAAGTCAGACACTGAAAAGTTGTTGATTCGGTATATGGTCGCTAGGTTGGCTAGTTATCCTGTCGTGAGTTTTAATACAGGGATTGATATTAGAGAATATCGAAATGCTGGTTGGGTCGATTGGTATGGGCAGCAAGTGAAAGGCTTGGATCCTTTTGACCATCCTATTTCCAGCAGGTATGGCGGAGGGTCGGGGACCTATGTTATGGCTGGGCAAACGTATGATAGCCATGGGGCGATTACCGCTCGTATCAATGAATTAGTAGGGTTTTTCCAAGGAGTGAATGTCCCGATAGGGATTGACGATAATTGGGGTGAGCAATTCTCACGGGGCAATTTCAGTCCTGATGATATTCGTCGAGCCTTTTGGAAGTGTGTGATTGCGGGCGGGTTGTGGAGCCATGTTCGTGATGATTCAAAAACTGATTTTTCTGGAGCCAACGACCCAGATGCTTGGTTTCATTACAATAATATGGCTTCAAAACTACAATCTGAGCAATGGTTGAAACTGATTAATCCGTTTATGGAAAGCCACTTGGGTGATACTTTTGGGAAAATGGTTCCCGAATCTTCTTTGGTATCAAATGGATATGCGCTCAGTGATCCGAACCGAACCAAAATTCTATATTTCTTGATGGGGAAAAATGACCAATTTGATAATGGAAATGGAGGGGCGGTGACAGCTAAATTATCAGGCCTTTCCCAAGCCTACCAGGCGATCTGGTTTGATACGCGATCTGGCAATGAAACCACGATTGGCACCCTTTCTGGTGGCCAAAATCATGTGCTGGTCCCACCCTCAACTGATGATTGGGTGTTGTATCTATATAGCGTCGGTCAGGATCAAGATCCGCCAGCTGTTCCTTCAGGGTTGCAATTTCAGCCTTAGTCTTTGACCCCAACCTCTTAATACTCAGCGATCTGCCAAGTATTAGGAGGTTACAGTCCTTAGCTTGCCTCACGAATTATAGTGAATGATGCTCTACTGGGCGAGTTCCGCCTCCACTTTTCAAACTAACAACTAAGCAAAATTAATTCCCCTTCAAGAGGGAGAAAGACCTATGAAAGATAAGTCCAAGTCAGGCTTATTAGTTTTAGAAGATGGAACTTCCTTTCCAGGAATCCTTATTGGGTCGCAGGAGCCGATTGCCGGAGAGGTGGTATTCAACACAGGGATGGTTGGTTACCCAGAGACCTTTACCGATCCTTCCTACAAGGGCCAAATATTGTCGTTAACCTATCCCCTTATTGGGAACTATGGAGTTCCTTCGTCTCAGACAATAGATGGACTGTCTGATGTGTTTGAGTCTGATGAAGTCCAAATCCAGGGTTTGGTCATGACGGACTATTCATTAGAGTATTCTCATTGGAATGCTGAAAAAAGTTTAGACGAATGGCTCAGAGAGCATCACGTGGTTGGGTTGTATGGAATTGATACGCGGATGCTCACAAAAAAATTACGTCAGCGTGGCAGTATGCTGGGAAAAATCGTGGTGCCTGGGCAAGATCGAGAATTTTATGATCCCAATCGTGAAAACTTGGTTCAACTTGTTAGTGTGAAAGAGCCTCTGGTGTATGGCAATGGAAAGAAAACTGTTGTGCTGATTGATTGCGGCGGGAAATTTAATATCATTCGCAGTTTAATCGGGCGTGGCGTGCAGGTGAAGCGAGTGCCTTGGGACTATGATTTCTTGAATGAAGATTTTGATGGCGTGATGATTTCGAATGGACCTGGAGATCCCCAAATGTGCCAACCCACGGTGGCCCTTGTTCAAAAGTTGCTCGAGGGAAATCGTCCGGTGTTTGGTATTTGTCTTGGTCACCAAATTCTATCTCTGGCCGCGGGTGCCGAAACCTATAAGATGAAGTTTGGCCATCGGAGTCAAAATCAGCCATGCTTAGAGTTGGGCACGCAACGCTGTTACATCACTTCACAAAATCATGGATTTGCCGTGAAACCGACGGGGTTATTGCCTGGCTGGGAGCCTTGGTTTGTAAATGCCAATGATGGGTCCAATGAAGGTATTCGCCATGAATCCAAACCGTTTATGAGCGTGCAATTTCATCCTGAGGCTACTCCAGGTCCAATGGATACGTCTCATTTGTTTGATCGGTTCATTGATTTGTTGTAATGGAATTTCACGCCACAATTTTTTTTAGACCCTCCTTAGACATCTTTTTTTGAATTCCTTTTCATTGGCTACAATCGAGTTCTCCGTGCGCGAGTTTGGCAGGGAGAGGAATCGACCTAATGACACAGGCGTCTTGATCGATTGTCGAAGTTCTCGTGCCATATGATTTAATCCAACAAGGCTGATTCTTACCATGACAGAAAAACGAAAACCCAAAAAAGTGTTAATTCTCGGGAGTGGCGCACTCAAAATTGGTGAAGCCGGAGAGTTTGATTACTCAGGGAGTCAAGCCATTAAAGCCCTCAAAGATGAAGGAGTCGCGACGGTATTGGTCAACCCCAATATTGCGACGATCCAAACCTCGGAGAATCTGGCTGACCAGGTGTATTTCTTGCCGGTCAAGCCAGAGTTTGTCAAAAAGGTCATCGAAAAAGAACGGCCCGATGGAATTTTGCTTGGATTTGGCGGCCAAACAGCTTTGAATTGTGGATTGGCGTTGGATGAAGCGGGGGTCTTAAAAGAATATTCTGTTGAGGTCTTGGGGACGACGGTTCAAACCATTCGAGAGACGGAAGACCGTGGATTGTTCGTGAAACGTTTAGATGAGATTGGAGTGTTCGTGCCCAGAAGTGCCGTGGCTGAATCCGTTGATGCTGCACTTCAGATCGCAGAAGACATAGGCTACCCTCTGATGCTACGTATCGCGTTTGCACTTGGTGGACTCGGGTCGGGAATTTGTCAAACGAAAGAGGAGTTGAAGGAACGAGCCACCAAAGCTTTCTCCTATACCGATCAGGTATTGATCGAAGAATATCTTACCGGATGGAAAGAGGTTGAATATGAGGTTGTTCGCGACCAATACGATAATTGTGTGACCGTATGTAACATGGAGAATTTGGATCCCATGGGCATCCATACTGGGGAAAGTATTGTTGTGGCTCCAAGTCAAACCCTCAATAACGAAGAATACCATCGGCTGCGAAATGTCTCGATTCGTATCGCCAGGCATGTTGGAATTGTGGGGGAATGTAATGTGCAGTTTGCGATGAATCCGGCTTCAGGAGATTACCGCGTCATTGAAATGAATGCGAGACTCTCGCGGAGTTCGGCATTGGCCTCGAAGGCAACTGGTTATCCACTAGCGTATGTCGCCGCAAAATTAGGCTTGGGATACAACTTGGCTGAATTGCCCAATTCTATGACAGGCGTGACGAAGTCATGCTTTGAGCCAGCCTTGGATTATCTCGTCATCAAGATGCCTCGATGGGATTTGAAAAAATTCCACCAAGTCTCAAAGAAGCTTGGTTCGGGTATGAAATCGGTGGGCGAAGTGATGGCCATTGGTCGTACATTCGAAGAGACGCTACAGAAGGCCCTTCGCATGCTGGAGATTGGAGTCCAAGGATTGGTCGGGAACAAAGAACGGTCGAATGTGGCGGACCTGGACCTGGAGTTGAGTGAACCGACGCCAGAACGAATTTTTGTTGTGGCTGAAGCCATGCAAAAGGGAATGTCCATCGATCGTATTCATGACCTCACTCATATTGAAAAATGGTTCCTCTATAAAATTCAGCATATTGTTCAGGTTGCAAAACAATTAGAGGAGAGTTCGCATCCTTTAGAATCTGATCAGCTGTTATCTCATGCCAAAAAATCAGGTTTTAGCGATCGGCAAATTGGACAATTGTGTGGGATGGAAGAGTTTCAAGTGCGGCAAGCACGTGAGCGCTACGGTATTCATCCAGCTGTGAAACAAATTGATACGTTGGCCGCTGAATATCCTGCGCAATCCAATTATCTCTATCTCACCTATCATGGCGATGAAGATGACTTGCAGGTAGAAAAACGAAACTCGGTGATCGTGTTGGGATCGGGATCTTACCGGATTGGTAGTTCTGTGGAATTTGATTGGTGTTGTGTCAATACCGTGAATACTCTTCGTTCTCTCAATTACCGGACGATCATGGTGAATTTTAATCCGGAGACGGTGAGTACAGATTACAACGAATGCGACGCATTGTATTTTGAGGAAATTAGCTTGGAGGCTGTGCTTGAGATTTACCGGAAAGAAGCTCCGATTGGTGTGATTGTATCGATGGGAGGCCAAACGCCAAATAACCTTGTAATGGCATTAGATCAAGCCGGAGTTCGCGTATTGGGGACATCTCCAGTGTCCATTGATCAGGCAGAGAATCGCCATAAGTTTTCTCAATTGCTTGATCATTTACAGATCAAGCAACCCCCGTGGGGTGAGTTGGTCGGAGTGGATGAGGCTAAAAAGTTTGCATCCAAAGTTGGCTATCCCGTGTTGATTCGACCTTCGTATGTTCTCAGTGGTGCCGCGATGGGGGTGGCATCGACACCTGATGAATTGGAGAGGTTTATTGCGCGTTCGGCCAAAGTCTCCAAGGAGTTTCCCATTGTGCTAAGCAAATTTGTTGAAAACGCCAAAGAGTTAGAAATGGATGGCGTCGCATGTAATGGAAAACTTGTCCTGTCAGCTATCTCTGAGCACGTAGAAAACGCTGGGGTGCATTCAGGGGATGCTACTTTGGTTTTTCCGGCACAACGTACCTATTTGGAGACGGTTCGTCGCATTAAAAAAGTATGCGCCAAAATTGTTGAAAACTTAAAGATCAATGGCCCAGTGAATATTCAATTTATGGCCAAGGAAAATGAAGTGATGGTGATTGAATGTAATCTCCGAGCGTCAAGGAGCTTCCCCTTCGTGTCAAAAGTCTCGAAAGTGAATTACATCGATTGTGCCACGCGGGTCATTATGGGTGAATCAGTTCCTGTACACCAGGGGAGCAATGCGGAGCTGGAAGTCGTCGGGGTGAAAGCCCCGCAGTTTTCCTTTACTCGGCTCGATGGTGCAGATCCTGCGCTAGGAGTTGAAATGGCTTCCACCGGCGAAGTGGGTTGTCTCGGGGATGATTTTGAAGAAGCCTTTTTAAAGGCGTTGCTGTCTGTCGGCTATCGTATGCCTGTGGAAAATGTTCTCCTGTCAACAGGCCCGGTTGAATCAAAGGCTGCCTTTCTCAAATGGGCCCGTCTTCTAATCCAGATGGGCATGAAATTATTTACTACCCAAGGCACAGGAGAGTTTTTATCCTCTGAAGGGGTGGATGTAACGATATTGCATTGGCCAATGGAGAATCGAACACCGAATGTGTTGGACTACATGGGCGAAGGGAAAATTGATCTTGTCATTAACATTCCTAAGAACTTCCAGGCAGCGGAACTGACGAATGATTATCAAATACGACGAAAAGCGGTGGATATGAATATCCCGCTTATCACGAATTTGCAATTGGCCGAGCGGTTTATTGAAGCCCTCAGCCGAAAGACTATTGACGACTTGCATATTAAGAGCTGGGCGGAATATCAGCATTAATTAACCAGGAAGATGGCATTCAATGAAATCTGCTAGCGATCGAAACTCTCACCTGATTTTAGGAATCTCAGGTTACTATCATGATAGTGCCGCGTGTTTAATCAAGGATGGCCACATCATTGCGGCTGCCCAAGAGGAACGGTTTACGCGGAAAAAACATGATCATCGGTTTCCTCGTCACGCCATTCAGTATTGTCTGGAAGCCGGGCAGGTGTCTTTACACGACGTGAGTTATGTGGCCTTTTATGAAAAGCCGTTAGTGAAATTCGAGCGGCTAATTGAGACGTATTTATCGTATGCTCCCAGAGGTCTTCTGTCCTTTTGGCAAGCGATTCCAGTATGGCTCAAGGAAAAACTTTTTCTGAAAGATGTGATGACTAAAGAACTGCGAAAGGTGGCTGGCGGATCTAAAAATACTCCCTTGCCTCCTCTTGTGTTTCCGGAACACCACGAGTCCCACGCCGCTTCGGCATTTTATCCATCTCCGTTTCGTGAAGCGGCGACTCTGTGTATGGATGGAGTCGGAGAATGGGCGACGACCTCGCTGTGGATTGGGCGGGATCATACTCTAGAACTCGCGTGGGAAATTCCGTTCCCGCATTCTCTTGGTCTGCTCTATTCTGCGATGACATATTATACGGGCTTTAAGGTGAATTCAGGAGAATATAAGGTGATGGGATTGGCTCCGTACGGTGAACCCAAGTATGTCAAGCAAATTTATGACAATCTTATTGACGTAAAACCCGATGGCACCTTTCGATTGAACATGGAATATTTTGATTTTTGTACTGGTCTGAAAATGACCAATAAAAAGTTTGACAAGATTTTTGGGGCTCCTCCACGGCAAGCCGAATCCACTGTGACGCAACGGGAGATGGATTTGGCCCGTTCAATTCAGGAAGTGACAGAAGAGGTCATGTTAAAGATTTGTCGGTCGATTCATCAGGAAACGGGGCAGGTGAATTTGTGCATGGCCGGTGGCGTTGCATTGAATTGTGTCGCGAATGGACGTCTGTTGCGGGAAGGGCCTTTTGAGAATGTCTGGATTCAACCCGCGGCAGGCGATGCTGGTGGAGCGGTTGGTGCGGCCTTGGCCACATATTATCGATATCTGGACCAACCCCGAACTGTGGTGTCTCAAGGAGATGCCATGCAAGGGTCGTATCTCGGTCCATCATATACCAATGAGGAAATTGAAGACACCTTGCGTTCAATCGGTGCAGTCTATCAGCGTCTCCCGGATGATCAGTTGTATGGGACTGTTGCCAAGGAATTAAATAGTGAAAAGGTCATCGGGTGGGTACAAGGGCGTATGGAGTTTGGTCCACGGTCCTTGGGAGGGAGGAGTATTCTTGGCGATGCGCGCAGTACCAAGATGCAGTCAATAATGAATCTGAAAATCAAGTATCGTGAATCGTTTCGTCCATTTGCACCGGCGGTGTTACGCGAACGAGTGTCGGAGTATTTTGAGCATGAAGGGGATAGCCCCTACATGTTGCTCGTCGCGCCTGTTTCGAAAAAACGTCGGAATTCATTAACCAATGAACAACGGGCGCTTTGGGGAATCGATCTTCTGAATGTTCCTCGCTCAGATATTCCAGCGGTGACCCATGTGGATTTTTCGGCTCGAATACAAACCGTGCACGAGGAAACGAATCCTCGATTTTACCACCTCTTGAAAGCCTTTGAAGCGCAGACTGGATATGGGGTTCTGGTGAATACCTCGTTTAATGTCCGAGGAGAACCTATTGTGAGTACGCCGCAGGATGCATATCGGTGCTTCATGCGAACAGAAATGGACGTTTTAGTATTAGAGAATTGCGTGTTGTATAAAACTGCTCAACCTCCACTGGAAAATGATTCTGATTGGATGAAAGAATTCGAGTTGGATTAATCATCTCCGGCGAGGTAAGGAGTCAGGGACTATGGGGCAAGTTATGCCAGATGAAACAAAACAAATTCGATCATTTGGGTTGATCGTGGGAGGAATTTTTGCGGTGTTTGGAATTTGGCCGCTGATTATCCGTGGAGAGGCGGTACACCTTTGGGTGCTGGCTATTTCCGG
>JAJDBO010000220.1 GCA_029261305.1 Nitrospirales bacterium | reverse complement strand
TTCCATGATTTCTTTGGCTTTGGCATATTGTTTGGCGTTGAAACGCGCCACGGTGGGTTGGTTGTTGATCACCTGACAGGCCAGCACACCATCTTCGATTTCAAGCGTCCCGCCTTGGTCAATTAATTCTTGTGCCTGCGCGACGGTAATACCATGCAGCGTCGCAAACTCTTGAATGCCGCCGGTCTCGACCATTGACCCATCGGGCATGGTGCATTTGCGTTTGAAATACGGCGACCAATCTTTTCGAAAATCGATATATTTAATATCCCCGCCTTTGGATACGGACCGATCAAGCTTGGAATAATCTAGGCCAAGGTTTTTTTGTTTGAGCCGCACTTGGAGTTCTTCGGGCAGGCCTCGAAAAAATATCCGCTCCGCGGCTTCAGCTAATGGAATCTCGGAATACCGCCCAAGTTGTTCAGCTTCCGCGGTTTGCCCTAAATCCAAAATCCAGGTTTGTTTTGGCGCTTCTCCTGTTGAATCAATTTTGCACACAAACATTCCACGAGTGACGACGCCTCCAGTGTGTGGATAGGAATAGACCCCACCCTCTGCCAATAAGGTTTTTATTTCCTCAACAGGAATCTCATAACTTTCGCCGAGAATTTTGGCGTGATGCTCAATATCTTCCTCACAAGTCATGGCACACACCATGACATTTCCCGGAGGATCGAAATCCGTGTAATTCTCCAACACGTTATAGAGCTCCGGTTCTTTGTCCGGTTTTAACGGGCGCTTTCGTAATTTAAACATCTTTCTATTTCTCCATTATCGCTCTGTCTCACATTATCGCTCTGTCTCAAACGATTGCTTTTACCGTTGCCTTGGTTCATCGTTGAATGATAAAACAGAGCCCGACATTACCATTTTCTCCATCTTGGACTCCTGATGTATAAAGCCCAACTCGCAGCATTATTTTGGAAATACGAAGCCTTTAAATGGGACCCGGATGACGGGTTCCTCCTGGCCTCAGGGAAAAAGAGCCCTTACTATGTGGACTGCCGCGCGTTGTTAGCCCACCCCGATGCTCGATGGCTTGTGGCTAACCTTGCTTGTGCCTCCATTCACAACCTGACCTTTGAGGCGATTGGCGGCTTAGAGATTGGTGCCATTCCCCTGGCCACAGCTATATCCGATTATGCCTTCGCGACTCAACCTTCGAGGACCTACCGTACGTTTGTTGTGCGAAAACAGGCGAAAGATCATGGGTTAGGAAAGCGGATTGAAGGGGCAGCAAAGCCCAATGATCGCGTCTTAGTGGTAGACGATGTCCTGACGAGCGGTGGGTCTATCTTGCAAGCCTTGCATGCCGTTGAGAAAGCCAAACTTCACGCATCCCATGCGATGGTGATCGTGGATCGACAGGAACAAGATGGCAAACACAAAGTTGAAACAGAGGGGGTATCGCTCATTAGTCTTTTAACCATGGAAGATTTAAAAGCGCTGAAACCCGCATCGTCGCCCTAGCCTACCGTTATGGCCCAGAGTCCACGCACCGAAAGCGAATGCCCCACCAGTTTTCAATAATAATATCCGAACCTGAACCCACGACACCCTCAACCACTCGTTGACGGCCTTTGGTTGCACCTTCCTTCATAACATCGAATGGCCCACGGCAGAATTCTCGAATTTCCTGGAATGCTTCTCCCCGCCGGGGCGTCAACATATGCCCATCGGTCCCCTTGTAGAGATACGTCATCACCCCGCGCCGCTCTCCTTCAGGCACCATCTGCAGACCACCTCCACATCCTGGTAATAGTACAAGTCCCCAGACAAGGCAGACTCTTGACCAGTGGTAAAGACAGGGCATACGATATTGTATAAGGAGCTTCGATTTATCCATCGAGGTTTCTCCGAAGAATGGGGGTCCCCTAGGTACATCCAAAGGAGAACGTCATGACCAATTGGAAAACATCTCTCACACTATTTTTCATATGCAGTGCCCTTATGATTACCACCGGCTCATTGGCCTCTGCAGCAGAAGAATTCTACGTACTCAGCGTCCATGAACTCAACGGCGGATTAAACAAAGCCCCAGACCTCGCTCAAAAAGGATTCAAATTGGTTGACGTCCGAGCACCAGTGGAACATAGCCAAGGATTCATCCCTGGCACCGACATGAATATTGATTTTCGGGAAATTGGCGCGAGGCATCAAGAAATTGGCGCTCAATTTGGGGATCACATTGTCGTCTATTGTCAGTCAGGTCACCGGAGCAGTATTGCTGCGGAAACTTTAGCCGACCTAGGCTATACACATGTCTACAATGTAGCTGGCAGCATGAACGCTTGGACCGAAGCAGGATATCCCGTTCAAACAGTGAATCGGTAATCCTCGTGGCAGCTCCTCAATCCATGTGAGGAGCTGCGATTCCCTCCTCTACGATCTCTGAAAAAATTCCATCAAACTGTTCGTGAATTTCCCGAAACGCCTCAAGCATTTGTGGATCAAAATGCGAGGGCCGCGTTCGCTCATCGCCCTGAAGCATGATGTCGCAGACTTTCGAATGACTCAATGCGGGTTTATAGGGCCGTTGACTACGCAATGCATCATAGGTATCGACCAACATGACGACGCGTCCGCCTAGAGGAATGCCTTCCCCCTTCAAGCCCTGCGGATACCCCGTCCCATCCCAACGCTCATGATGCGTGAGCGCAATTTCTCTTGCAGTCTCTAGCAACTGGGAAGGCGATCCGGCTAATAGATTTGCCCCGAATACCGGATGCTGTTTAATGACGTCCCATTCCTGTTCATCCAACGGCCCCCGTTTCTGCATAATCATGTCGGGGATACTGACTTTGCCCACATCGTGCATGGGCGCAGCATCGAAAATGAGTTGCGCTTCATCTTCACTCAGGCCAATAAAGAGCCCTAGCGCCTTGGAGTAATGGCTCAATCGCTGAATATGTGTGCCGGTTTCTTCGTCTTTATATCGTGACGCCAGTGTGAGTCTAACGACGGTATCCATGTAGGCTTTTTCAAGTTCCAAAGTCTTTTGACGTTCTGCCTGGTACGCCGACTTGAGGTCTTGGGCATAAGCCTGCATTTGCTTATTGGTTGCCTCGAGCTTCTTAGATTTTTGTTGTTCACGAACCAGCAACGCGTTGAGGTCTTTGGCATAGAGGGCCAGCTGCGATTTGGCAGATCGCAGTTGAACATTCAAATCATCATCAGGAGTATATGACGAAGAAAGTGTCATGGCGAATTAGCCTATGACCTTTGCATCAGTTTGCCCTAATAGCTGTTGAACCTTTTCCAAAAGTTTGAGAGGACTGAAGGGTTTGACAAAGTAGGCATGGACTCCTGCGTCCTCACCATATTCTTGATCACATGGCTGATCTTTGGCCGTCAACATAATGATCGGAATGTGTTTGAGACGAGGCTGTTCTTGCATGGCACGGGCGACATCAATGCCATTTTTCTTGGGCATCATCCAATCCAGGATCACGACATCTGGAGAGTCAGTATTAATCAGGCGAAGTGCGGACTCGCCGTCCGAAGCTTCGAGTAAATGATAGGCAGGATCTTCCAGGGTCATGAGAAGAAGAGCGCGAAGATCTTCTTCATCATCAGCAATCAGAATGGTTTTCATACACCTTGATGGCATTGCATCGGCAGATTCACTGTGAAGTTTTCACTGCGCTGCTTGCGTAACTTACCCGCCATCCCAGTCAGGTGTGGTGTCGCCATCCTCCTCGATTTCAGGGGAAGTGATTTCGCTCGACTCGGACGGGGCGTCCCTTTCCCGTTCTACGCGTCGAGCCACGGTAATAAATCCTGAATGCGCAATCATCCGAAGATCCGGCCGCACACTGCGCCCTTCAATGTTCCAGTTGCGCGTAAACGACTCGAAGGTCTCGATCATGCCAAACGCGCGTGTCTGATTCAGCGCATCAACCGTTTGGATAATTTGCGGCACGGTCGGCACAAAGCTCAGATAAATACCGCCAAGCCGAAGCGCCTTCGCCGCATGTGGCACCACATGCCACGGTTCGGGAAGATCCAACACGAGTCGGTCAAAGAGTTTCTCGCCATCGTCGGAACTACAATCAATCCCATCATGCGCATCACGTTGCAAGAGTTGGAAATTGGGCACTGCGCCGAGAAACCGCTCAATGTTTTTCATCGCCGTTCGCGCGAAATCATCACGGCGTTCATAACTGGTCACGGAGCCACGCTCGCCAACCGCTTGCAGCAAGGTAATAGTAAGGGCTCCAGAACCCACGCCAGCTTCAAAGACCTTCGCGCCGGGATAGATATCCGCCCACATCGTAATGAGCGCCAGATCTTTTGGATATAGAACCTGCGCGCCTCGTGGCATCTTCAGCGTATATTCCGCGAGTGTCGGCGCGAGCGCGAGCATCCGTTTTCCGCGAGACAACGTCACCATCGACCCATCTGATGTCCCAATAATCTCATCATGAGGAATCGTGTCTCCGCTAAACTGAAAGGTTTCGCCGGCCTTTAGGGTCAATGCGTATTGACGGCCTTTCTTATCGACCAAATGTACCCGATTGCCTGATTCAAATAATTTCATAAGTTGCCATTCTAGGTAGCCACTTCCTGGGTTGCAAGCAAACAGGACTCCGGTAACTCAGTCAGGTCATGAAAAAGCTTCGATTCCTCATAGCTCAAAGAATTTATGATAGGTTGATTTACCTAAATATTTTCCAATATTTTGCCCAACCGCACCTTTGCAGGTGAACGCACTTAGGCCTTCAATGAAAAACCTAGAAATTCCACAGTCCCATGTATTTGGCTGCCTAAACAAGTTTGCAGCTTTTTTGCTACCGGACAGGCTTCCATTGCCTATTCGAAAAATTGGTGCTTTTGGCACATCAAAGGAGAGAGACTTTTGTTCGAAAATGGATGATTACCCAATGGATGTATAGCTTCGGATGAGAGGTTTCAGACTTTCTAAGGAAGGTTCAATACCATGGGATTTTTCTAGCCATCTTCGATCTTCAACCTTAACCATTTTCTTGCATTTCCCATTGACCTAATATCCCCTTTCCTGCAAGCTGAGAGTTCATAGAGTCCCTGAGGCCCCAAGTAGATGTGCGACCAAGTTACATTGTCGCCACACATGTCTTACCTTCACTTTTAAGGATTGCGATGAAGCGATTATTTGCGGTTATTGGATTAGGTCGGTTTGGCTATAGTGTGGCTGAAACACTGGTTCAAAAGGGATGCGAAGTGCTCGCGATCGATAGCGAGGAATCGAAGATCCAAGCCATTAGTGATATCGCCACCTTCGCGGTGCAATGCGATGCCACGGATGAACGAGCGCTCAATGCGGTGAGCGTGCAGAATGTTGATATCGCCGTCGTGAGTATCGGCGAAAACATTGAAGCTAGTATTCTCATCGTCCAAACACTGGCGGAAATGGGTGTCAAATCGATCATTGCCAAAGCCGTGACGAATACCCACGGGAGAATTCTTAGTAATCTTGGTGTGTCGGAAGTCATCTACCCAGAACGCGATGCCGCGATTCGATTGGCCCATCGCATTATTTCACCAAAAGTGTTGGAATACTTGGAATTGTCTCCGGGCTTCAGCGTTGAGGAAATCGCGGTGCCAGATCGATTTTCCGGCTTAACCATTGAAGAGTCGAACATTCGTGAACAACACAATCTTAATGTGATTGGCATTAAGAAACAGGTCAAACGCATGGTCAAAGGACGACTCATGCGAGAAGAATCTTTTAATTTCACCCCCTCTCCCAATGACCTTATTGAAAAAGGAGACGTGTTGGTTATGATCGGAAAAGAAAATGATTTAGATCGATTTAGTAGTTCAGAATAAATTCATTTGCCAAATTCCTTTGGCTCCCTGCCATTTTACTTCCCACACCAAGGTCCTCGGACATCCTCTTTAGCTTCTGATACAAACCCCTCCCAAAGATACAATTTCGGCCATTTTAGTGCATTTTTTTTTATAAATACCGTGTTTTTTTGATCCGAGGGAGAGACACTAGACTATGGCTTTTGATATACTTCTTCCCGTTTCATAAGAAGGGAACAATTGATGGCATCTTCTAAAGTTAAAACGTTCACAACAGAACTTCGTGAAAACCTTGAGTTATTTTACCAATGCCTCCAATTAGCTCCCCCCTATGACAGTGTTGAAAAGGCGTTGGCTTGCCTTGCCACACGGCTCCAAAACCAAACGACAGATGAACAACACCAAATGTCCCATGAAAACACCATGAGGTGGAAGATTTATCTCGAGGCTATCATTGAATCTGGGCTTAATAAGAAACATCGAGGAATAATTAGTGGATTACTTAGGGGACAAAACTTAACATTTCTTCCTGAATCCATTCGCTACCTGAAAGAACCATTTTTGACTTCTCAATAAATACTTCTCTAACACCTAAAATGTATTATTTTTGCAACACTCATATTGACTTTTCGCCTCATCCAATTGATTTTGATAATCTATTTTCGCATTATTTCAATAAGTTATGATAAATTATTGCATTTTAGTTGTGGCCTATGTTTTGCATGTAAATAATGGACTCTGAAATTCCGAGAATAGGAGTATGCACGTGCAAAAAACATTGAGACAAAATATTTCATTGGAAGGCATTGGCTTGCACTCAGGGAAATCCTCTAAGGTGACCCTATCCCCAGCGCCGGTTGATTCAGGCATTGTGTTTCGAAGAAGAACCAACGGGCACCTCGAATCCTGTCAAGCCTCTATTCGGAATATCCGACCAATGGAACTTTGCACGACTATTGGCTCTAACGGCTTTCAGATTCAAACGACCGAGCATGTCCTCTCCGCTCTTTGGGGAATGTCCATCGACAACGCATATATTGATATTGATTCCGAGGAAGTCCCAGCTATGGATGGGAGTGCGGCACATTTTGTTGAGATGATTCATACTGCCGGAATCGTCACTCAAGAACGTCCACGGACCTATCTTAAAATCCTCAAACCACTTCACGTTGGTGATCATCGCCGTGGCGTTTCAGTTCTTCCTTCTCCAACGACAAGGATCACCTATTCCATTGATTACGATCACACGCTGATTCAACAACAAACCTATGAATACGAGTGGTCGCCAAGAACCTTTCAAGACTACATTGCTGATGCGAGGACGTTTGCCTTTTCGCATGAAGTTGAAGCCTTATGGGCTAGAGGACTTGGCCAAGGCGGTTCTTTAGAAAATACCATCGTATTTTCAGAGTCAGGAATTCTCAATGAGGAAGGCCTTCGTTTCCCCGATGAATGCGTCAGGCACAAAGTTCTTGATCTCATTGGGGACATCGCATTACTTGGGGTTCCAATTATTGGCCATATCTTTGCAGATCGTTCTGGGCATTTTTTGCATAATCAATTAGTTCAAATGATTCTTGATAACCCAGAGAGCTGGATCCTCGTAGGATCTCAGGATGCCGAATGGGCTGAATTTTCCAACAGCTCTATGAATGGAAAAGACGCCATGCACTCAATACCCCTTTCTGCAAACTCTGCCGCGTAACCTGCCGTCCAACAACACCCAATTCTTCTATTATCATTTCGCTCGCCCTATCTAATTATTTTATTTTTTTTGAAATTCTCACCAGGCCACCTAATGTTGCCTTGGGATTGATCACATGATAAGGTCCCAATGGTTTTGATATGAATGGTCATCGACTTCTTATTTCCCTCTTCTGCCTCTCACTCGTATCCGTCACTTTTGTTGCACAGACAAAAGCCATAAGTCCAATTTTTAACGATCCTGAAGGCTTTGAAGGACTTAAATGGGGCGTTCCTCTGGACACATTGAGCCAACTGACACTCGTCGAGCCAGACGGCAGAATTCACGCTTATCAATTTAAAGAAAATTCGTTGCGATTCGCTGACACCGAAGTCGAAACATTTCGACTTCTGACCATCGATCACAAATTTGCGCGCGTCATGATTCGCTATCATGGCGAATCCACTCATCACGCCATTTTGAAATACCTCACAAGTCAATACGGCCCCGTAATACGCAGGCCAGGATCCATGGTTCGAGGATTAAATCAAGAAAATACATGGCGGGGAACAGCGACCGAAGCCAATCTCAATTACCGTGAACATGGGGAACGTGGGTTTCTGATGATTCAGAGTCAAGTCCTTGCCCCTCGGTTCCTAGACCTGGCCTCAAGTCACTCTCATTGATTTGTTGGAAGGCGAGATCCTTCTCTTTCTCATTAGACTTCTATTTTCTCTCGTGCCTCTAACACCTTTTTCACAATCACTTCAATGATCTCCTCATCCACAAAGGGGGACAGGATAAACGACTTCAACGCCACGACAGGCTCACCGTAATCAGTATGACGATAACAGTCAGTTAATGAGAGCACAGCCCCTCGACCAGCTATGGCCTCATTATGCACATAGTGAAACACCTTTCGGTTATATTCATTATGAGCCAGAAGCAGATCGCGATACGCGGGATCTTGCATTTCTTTCTCTTTAATTTGAAACGTATCCACCCCTGGCGGATAGGCACGAAACAGGGTCACAGGGCCAAAGTTCTCTCGATTCAAGACGGTCGTGCATGCATGGCCTTCCAAATGCTCACGAAGAAGTTGAGCCATTTCCACAATATGACCGATAATGACTTGCAGGCCTTCCTTCCCAAACAGTTTCATATTGGCTAACGCCGATAACACTCCCGCCCCAGACCGAGAAGTTTCCATCGTAAACATCCCAGGCCGATGCTCGCCAAATTGATACAAATAGGGCATCTGCTCGTGAGGTCTTTTTAATAAACCCAGGTCATCTCGATTTTGAAATAGGACGAGACTGGAGATGTACGGAACGAATCCTGGTTTGTGAAAATCGATGCCAATGCTGTCCGCAAGATTCACTTGCTCAATAGGATGTCGCGCCCCAGCCAGGGCTCGTATCGTTCGAGGACGAAATCCCAATGGATTGGCCTCAAAATCATAATCATTAAACACCGACCATGCCCAGCCAATCACGGCATCAGCATGGATATGAGGTCGATAGGAAAGCTGAAATTCTTCAACAAGCTCATCCCGTATGGCCACGATACCGGCAATGTCATCCAGGCCAAACGCATCAGTTGTCCCAAGAGTGGCGATGATGGCGGCAATACGTTGCCCACTTCGAAGAGCCGCTCTGGCCTGATCGCGAAGAAGACGGAGGTCCATTGAATTTCGGCTATCCGTGGGAATCGTGACTAAATGCTTTGAGCCCAACCCTAACCACCCAGCGATGTTGTACCGACAATAGTGACTGGCATCGCTTGAAAAAATCACGGCCTCCTCATGCACCCCATTCTCCATAGCGCCAGGAATCGCTTTTTCTAGTCCAACCTTGACTCCATATAATGTTGTCCCCGTCCCTCCAAACGTAAAAAACCCATCGGCCCGAGTAGGATCATAGCCGAGTAATCGTGAGGTCATCGCCACCATTTCTACCTCGGCCAAAGATAGGCGATGACTATATTCATCCCACGCCAGATTGGGATTATAGAGTGACGCGAGAAGCACACCGATCAAGGAGGAAATCGTCGGGGGTGGCACCACATTCTGCTGCGTTTGTGGATGTCCTGGGATTGCCAACCCTGAACAATAGGCAACCAAGTCACTCGTCACCTGTTCCGTCGTCATACCTTGCTCAGGAATAGTGGCATTGCGCGCGAGGCCATAATCCAATGGGTGGCGCTCGCCAAGAATGGGGCTTTTGCTTTTAAGGGAATCCACTTCATCCATGGCACGCATCACGCTATGGACAAAGTACGAATCATGAACACGATCCGAAACCGGCTGGGGAAAAGCCAGTCGAATTTGGCTCAGTACATCACGGTAGGGAACGGCCATAACCTCTTCCCTCCTCAAAGACATTCCAGATTGAACTAATCATATGCCTGGGAAGAACATTCACAGATTTCACTGTTATTTTAGCATACCTCCCTCTTGTGACTATGGGAATTTCCAGAGGAGATTCAACCCGGTAAAAACCCGAATTGACGAGAATGGTTGGGAAAGCGCACCATACGGCTTCATATTTCAAAGTCATCGGATATGCCCATGCCTTCGCCTCATGATGCACTTACCATAAATCCACATTGCCATGTCACCACTGACTATGTCGGCCAAGGCCGACATAAAATCGTCATCGCGGATGATTTTTATCAGCATCCTGACCAAGCGCTCCAACTTGCCTTGGAATTACCCTACACCGATCAGTTTGAGATTGTGGGTAATTTCCCTGGTGTTCGAGCCTCGGTCAAAGTAGATACCCAACCCCTATTTGAAAAAATTAGTGAGCTCTGGGGCACCCAACTGCGCCCATTTTTTGATCCGCAACCTGCCGTCTTCCAGGGGATTACCAATAAAAACTATCGCCTGAATATTGGACAGCGTCAGCCACATATCGACCAAGATATTACCGCCATGGTCTATTTGAATCCTGGGAACACTTGTGTTGGGGGAACCGGTCTTTACCGACATCGACCGACTGAATTAGAACGTGTTGCAATTGTTCCTGATCAACACATTCGAGACCTGGCCGATCGCTTGGAGCTGAGTGAGGAGTTTTTAAGCAGTGCGGAAGGGTATGAGAATTTTCAGAACAGTATGATATTCAACCCGATTTTTGCCAATCGACAAAATACCTACATCAATGAGGGTAACGAATACTGGGAATTGCTCAAGCTCATTGAGATGAAACCTAATCGACTCATAATTTTCGATGGTCGATGCTTCCATTCTCAATACATCATGCCAGACCAGTATACCGAAGCCTTTCGCGTCAACCAGATCGTCTATTTGAGCCAACAAGCAAAAGGTTAAGAACACGACCCACTCTGCAAAGCCAAAATTTTCGACCACTACACTTCGCAGTTATCCCCTTTAGATTCACAGCCATTCATGCTGCATTTGCAACACCACACATTTGAAAATTTTCAGTTCCCTCACCCCAAGCGGGCAAACCGTCTTGAGAATTCAAAACCCCTTTATCCATAGGGAATTTTGAACGGAAAACACAAAATTCCCTTTTAAAATAGAGCGAAATTCGTGTCAAGACAAAAAATACCCTTTACGCCTCCTGACAAAAAAATGGAAACAGCTTATCCCCAGGGTAATCCCCTCAACACTCTTAAGCATCTTCCCCTTGAAGATAGGTCTTTCCCTGGTAGCGTTGAGCAACCCAGATAAACAACACAGACGCCGCCAACATGACCCCGGCAAAGAACCAATAGTAAGACGCACCTTCCAAAATAATGCTGCCATCATCGTTTTGAATAAAATAATTCACGAGAGAGGTAAACGCATTACCAAGCGAAACGGATAAAAGAAATAATGCCATCACCACAGACTTCAAGGCCTTGGGCGCTTGGGTATAAGAAAACTCCAAACAGGTAATTGAGACCATGACTTCCGCAGACGTGATCACCACAAAAGCCAAGAGTTGCCACATGATGTTCGGGTGCATACCATCCGCAATTTTCATTTCGATTTGGGCTGACAATATAAACGCCAACACCGTCACAAAAAATCCAATGGCAATCCGACGCAATGGGGTAAGGGGAAAAACTTTATCAAACAAGGGGTAAATCCCATAAGAAAAAATGGGGATTAACATCATGATGAGAAAGGGATTGACGACCTGAATTTGTGAAGGCAACCACTCGATACCCATCCAATAACGATCCATGTGCTTGGCCTGCAGGACCCACGCCGAGCCAGTCTGATCATACAGGGACCAGAAAAATGCAGAGAAAATAAAAATCGGCGTTAGCCGCCATATGGCTTGAAGACTATCAGGAGCCATCAGTACTCCAAGAAAGGCCGTGCCCTTTGGCGGAATATGTGCATATTGCCACCGTCCAAACCAAAACACCCAAGTGGCCAACAACATCAATAATCCAGGTACGCCAAAGGCCACATGGGGGCTCACATGGTGCAAGAGCCAAGGAGTTAACAACGTAGAAATTCCAGCCCCTAGATTGATCGAAAAATAAAACCAGTAGAACGCCTTGGACAATAAGTGACCATTGCTCGTTCCAAACTGGTCACCAAGATTGGCAGAAACGCAAGGCTTGATCCCACCAGATCCGATGGCAATAAGGGTTAATCCAATCGCCAAACCAAGCCGCGTTTGATCCACGGCCAAGACCAGATGGCCAAAACAATAAACGATCGACAACACCACAATGGTGCGGAACTTTCCCCAGAACACATCCGCAACCAACGATCCCAAGATCGGAAAAAAATACACAGCCGAAACAAAGAGATGAAAATACTTCCTCGCTTCTGCTTCGCCCATTACGTCCGCTCCACCCTCATGATTGACCAAGTAGCCCGTCATAAAGATGACCAAAATTGCACGCATGCCATAATAACTAAAACGCTCGGCAGCCTCGTTCATCACCAAAAACGGGATGGCCGTCGGCATGCGGTCCGTGGCTACAGGAGTGGTTCGATACGATGACATGTTCATTGAGGGATAGAGTACACAGAAAAGTATTGGCAAGAATCATGACCAGAAGCCATGCTCCCTATTCAGCACAGCTCTGTATAACATAGGGCGTCACACTTGAGAAGAGAGGTATGGGATTTGAGGAAGCTGAAAAAGAATACGACTTAAGGAGAGCCAACGGGTTGGGTGACCAACCGTTGTTCAAGAGCTCGGCGAGCACGTGCACATTCTTTTTGAAAATTCACAAACAGAACATCTACACTATCAAGATTACCACTCGCACCTATTTGTTCTAATGCCATAGCACTACCGGCTAAGGCTCGAGCCCCCACATTATAGCTACTTCCCTTCAACGAGTGAGCCGCCCTTCGCAGGGCCATAGGATCCTTTGCTTCGATGGCCGTGGCCACCGCCGTCATATGCTTTGTTTGATCATCTAAAAATTGTTGAATCACGACGTGGAGAAAATCTGGCTGTTCTTCATCGCCCAAAGACTCCAAATCCTGAAGCACCTGTTCATCCAGGCACCCAGTGAAAGATTCCTCTAGCCCTAACGAAGGCTTGGGGAGCCATCGAAGAATCACTTCCTCAAGAATCTCCGGCTTTACTGGTTTGGCGATATAGTCGTCCATGCCTGCGTCCAAACATTTTTCACGATCACCTTTCATGGCATTCGCCGTCATGGCTATGATGGGGATATGTCGTTGATCACTCGTCACTCCTGGCTCATCATTTTTAGAAGACACTTCCCCCTGAATGAGCGACTCTTCTTGTTTTCGAATATCCCCCGTTGCCTCAAATCCATCCATTTCTGGCATCTGACAGTCCATAAGAATCAAGTGATACGTTCCCTGCTTCCAAGCATTCACGGCTTCACGACCATTCTTGACGACCTCTGTATGAAATCCCATCCGCTCAAGCATACGCACGGCAACCTTTTGATTTACCAGATTGTCTTCTGCCAATAGGATGTGTGCTGTATCTCGTCGTTGGACTTCTTTCACCGTATGTTGCGTGACGAGCTGAGGGGCCTTATTCGCTCCCTTCCCCTCTCCTCCTATCAACATTCTTAAACTGTTGAAGAGCACCACTTGACGAATGGGTTTGGTTAAATACGCGGCCACACCGACTTGTTTGGCTTTTTCTGCATCGCCGCGACGACCCAATGATGTCAACATTACGAGTTTCACCTCAGCCAACGCAGGATCCTGCTGAATGATTTGGGCTAAGGTCAGTCCATCCATTTGCGGCATTTGCATATCCAAGAGGGCTAAATCGTACGGCTGACCATTTGCCGCAGCCTGACGAAGCGCCTCCAAAGCCGCTGGGCCATCGGGCACGCTAACGCTCTGCATCTCCCAGGCCTTCACATAATATTCTAATATTTTTTGGTTCGTCGCATTATCATCGACAATCAACACGCGTAAGCCTTTTAACGTCCCTCGGTCCCCATCATTCACCAGCTCAGTGGGTTGAGCGACAGGTTCCAAACAGACCGTGAACCAGAAGGTCGTCCCTTTTCCCGCCTCACTGTTAAATCCAATTTGTCCCCCCATCAGGCAGACTAACTGTTTGCAGATGGCTAAGCCTAACCCCGTTCCACCGTATTTCCGAGTGGTAGAACTGTCGGCCTGAGTGAACGACTGAAACAACCGAGATTGGTGTTCCTGAGGAATACCAATTCCCGTATCAGCAATTTCCACACGAAGCACCGTGCCCTCTTGGCTATCATGAACTTTGTTCACTCGTACGACGACTTCACCCTTCTCCGTAAATTTTATGGCATTGCCCACAAGATTGATCAAGACTTGCCGAAGCCGTCCTGGATCACCTTTCAATTCATGAGGAATATCGGAGTGCAATAAACAGGCAAGTTCAATGCCCTTCGCATCTGCTTTTTCAGCTAATAATTCCACGACTTCTTCAACAGCCACACGAAGATCAAAATCAATAATTTCTAAATCCAGCTTGCCGGCTTCGATTTTTGAAAAATCTAAAATGTCATTAATGATGGTGAGTAGCGCATCTGCAGAATTTCTCACGGTTTCGGCAAAATCGCGTTGTTCTGCTGAAAGATTAGTGTCAAGAAGGAGTCCCGTCATACCAATAACCCCATTCATTGGGGTTCGGATTTCATGGCTCATATTGGCGAGAAACTCGGACTTGGTCCGAGCTGCGGCTTCGGATGCCTCTTTAGCGCTCACCAACTCTTCCTGGACCTCTTTTCGTTCAATGACACGTCCAAGTTGCACGCCCACCGACACCATAGAATCCAGAAGCCGATCATCGAGCTCCTCATGTTTATCGGAGAAAAACTCCATCACGGCCACGACATCCACCCCAACGACGATTGGTGAAGCAAAGCTGGAAACAAAACCCGCAGCCTCCGCGATCGACGATCGAGCCGAAACCAAATCCTGGCCTATGTCCTGAGTCACAATCGCTTGGCGACTTTGGCAAACTTGCCCTGGTAGGCCTTCCCCGGATTTGAGACTCAGCGTTTCCGTGGCTGAACAAAATGCCTGGTAGCGGCTTGGATGATCGAGAAACCAAATTTTACTGGAGAGCAAACGATTCTCATCTTTGCTATAGACCCACACATGCCCCACAGACCACCCTAATAACGAACATACCCAATTCAGACTCGATTCCAGCGCCAACTCCACCGTTGGAGCCTCATTCGCTGCTGATGCCACTCCTTGATGTAATTGCACCAACATGGTCTCGCGAAGTAGCGCCCGTTCCGATTGGCGACGCTCACGAATATCTCTTAAGAAAGCACTGAAAGAAAACTTTTCGCCCAAGAGCAAGGGACATAAGGACATCTCCACGGGAAATTCTATTCCTTCCCGATCCAGCGCAAGGGTTTCCCCACGTCTGTTGAGTAATGTCTTATCCCCTACCTCCAAGAAACGTTGGATCCCCCGGGAATAACTTTCTCGATATTGCGGAGCTAACACCACATCGATAAAAGATCGACCAATGACCTCGTCCTCAGTCCATCCAAATAACCGCTCAGCTTGTGGGTTCCATTGGGTCATAATGCCATTGGAATCGAATGTGACAATGGCATCCAACGCCTGTTCCACAATAAGACGAGCCTGAAGGCCCGCCTCATCTCGGTGAGCTGTAGACGAAGAAGAGGAATCGGAAGAAAGGTGGTTTAAGGACGAATTAGTCATAGCAAGAAAAAGTGAAAAAATCGATTCTCAAAAAGAACTGTCCTGGGGATCGAAACAGTTCCGTTATCCTCAAGGGAACACTTTTGGCAACATGTCCTGGAGAAATCATGCCCCATCATCAGCATGATCCCTCCAAACCTTCTTAACGGTCAGAGGGCCTTTATAGTTTTGTTGCCATCAATCCACCCTGATGCAACCAATCCTTCACTTCATCTTGAACCAATCGAAAGTGCTTTCCAACTTTGTGAGCTGGTAGGCCTCCGTCATGGATAAGTTTGTACACAGAGGACTTTGGGATCTTCAAAAAGTTTGCGACATCGGTAATGGTAAGAATTCGGTCATTGAACATGGGAACCTCCTTATCAGGTGCGGTAAATCGTGGAAGGTCATGCTCGGAAACGGTAGGCTATCTGACTTGTGACTAAATTTTCCAAATTTTTAGCTCTAAAGTCAGCCTCGACAACCCTGAGTGCTTTTCAAAAAAAAAGCACAAAGCAAGACCCTCACCAATGTTGTGATAGGTCTTCCCTCATGCCATCAACCAACAGGCCATATTTTCCTGTGTGCTTGGCTGGAAGCCTGATTATTGTGCTTCAACTTCTGGCCCCGAGCCAGCCATTAAGCACATTCATTCATTGTCTGCATTACTCTCTGTTTACCTTTTTCGGTATCACCAAGAAAAACTTAAGTCTTTTTCATCAGAGTTTGACCATCTTCTAATACTGTTTCCACTTGTCGACGCAATTCACCCAGGCTCTTAGATTTAAAGGCATCTTTGGTCTTCGTTAACACCTGCACTGTATGATAGAGAACTTCTCGGTAACTCTGGCAACGTAGACAAGGTTCACCGATACTCAATTCGGAGGCCTGTCCCACCTCTCCCTGTTTGATCGTATCCAGGGTATTCTTTAATCCTGTTGACACCGCCGCGAGATGACTGACTGCCTGGTCAAGATAGGTACTGACGGCCAAAGGTCTCAAATCTTCACTCGAACGGCTTCTTCCCTGTATCCCAACAGTTTCAAGGGTTTCAAGGGTGCCAATGAGGGATTTCATTTCCTCTCTAGTTCTTTGAACCCGTCGAACAAACTGGCCTTTTTGAACAGCGGCCCCAATGAGCCCTAATAATTCTTCAATGTCAATTGGCTTCTGAAGATAATCAACAGCGGAAAGTCGAAAGGAATGAACAGCCGTCTCTACTGAGGGACACCCTGTAATAACGATAATGGGCAATCCTAACTGTTCAACATGGACCGTATTTAAAAACTCCAATTGCCCATTGCCAGGCATGTTGATATCGCTGATCAATAAATCATATTCATTCTGTTGTAACAGCGCATCCGCTTCCATCGCGTCCATAGCGCAATCGCAGTCATACCCCTGATCTCGCAGCAAATCAGCTGTTGAATGAAGAAACGTGTGTTCATCATCGGCTAATAAAATTTTTGCAGAATTAGCCATGGACGTTCTCCTCACACGCTTCGCAGGATTGACCAAGGTCTCCAACATCTTCTGTCAGATGAGGAAGGTGCAGAATAAAACGGCTTCCGTGGTTTGCTGCACTTTGAACTTCAATCCTCCCCCCAAAGGCCTCAATCAAACTTCGTGACACGGACAACCCTAAGCCCATACCTCCTTGCCCCTGAATTTG
>JAJDBO010000219.1 GCA_029261305.1 Nitrospirales bacterium | reverse complement strand
GATCCGGCATCTCGATTCCAGCCCAATGGCGTTCATGGGCCTTCGGTCGTGATGGACCCTTCGTCCTTCCACTGGACCGATCACCAATGGAAAGGCCTGGCACTCGAACAGTACATTATTTATGAACTTCACGTTGGGACCTTTACACCGGAAGGTACCTTTGATGCGATCATCAAGAAACTCTCATATTTGCGAGAGACCCTCGGCATCACGGCGATTGAGATTATGCCCGTCGCCCAATGCCCAGGAGTTCGCAATTGGGGATACGATGGAACCTACCTCTTTGCTCCCCAAGCAAATTACGGAGGGCCAGAAGGGCTCAAACGTTTAGTCGATGCCTGCCACGCCCAAGGGCTCGCCGTCATCATGGATGTTGTGTACAACCACCTCGGTCCTGAAGGAAATTATTTAGGAGATTACGGTCCCTATTTCACGCACCGATATCCAACGCCTTGGGGTCAAGCTATTAATTACGACGGACCAGACAGCGATCCCGTTCGACACTTCATAATCAGCAACGCCCTGTATTGGGTCACCGAATATCACATCGATGCTCTACGACTTGACGCCATTCACGGCATTTTCGATTTCAGCGCGAAGCCCATTTTACAAGAACTAGGAGAAGCCGTTCATGAGCAAGCCAACCGATTGGGTCGGGCCATTCATGTCATCGCAGAAAGCGACCTCAACGATTCACGCGTGATCAACCCCATCGCCAAAGGTGGGTACGGCTTAGATAGCCAATGGAGCGATGACTTTCATCACGCCATACACTGCGTCCTGACAAGAGAAAAAAACGGCTACTACGAAGACTTCGGAACATTGAAGCATGTTGCGACTGCGTTCAAAGACCGGTTCGTCTACTCAGGACAACATTCATCCCATAGGAAACGTTGTCACGGCAATTCGGCTAAACACAACGCGCCATCCCAATTTGTCATTTTTTCCCAGAACCATGATCAAGTAGGAAATCGAGCGCATGGGGACCGGCTCTCAACATTAGTCTCTTTCGAAGCACTCAAGCTCGCAGCGGCAACCGTTCTGCTTTCTCCAAACATTCCGTTGCTGTTTATGGGTGAAGAATATGGAGAGACTGCGCCCTTTCTGTATTTTATCGATCATGGCGACGAAGGACTCATTGAAGCAGTTCGGCAAGGACGGAAATCTGAATTTGCCGCGTTTGGATGGAAAGATGTTCCCGATCCCTACGCGCAGTCCACCTTTGAGCAATCTCAGTTACAGTGGGACAAGAAACAATCAGATGAACAACAATCCCTGCTGCATTGGTATCAGACCTTGATCACGCTCAGAAAATCTATTCCGGCCCTTGGTCCGGGACACAAGAAAGACTCTGTAAAAGTCTGGGCTGATCGGAAAACCAAGGTCTTGACGATATATCGAACAGGCCAATCAGGACCAGAAGCCTTGATTTTTTTCAGCTTCAACAGGAATGCCATAAAGTTCGGCGTCACCAAACCTGAAGGCCAATGGGGCAAACACCTTGATGCCAATTCGCAAGAGTTTGGCGGCCACCCAAACACCCTAGCCCCAGACATTCTCACCATTCCCACAGAGCCCTTATCTCTAGAACTTCCGCCTCACGCAGTGTTGGTCTACCTCAATCCTTTATGAAAAGAATTGCTCCTTTGCAAATTATGTTAGATACTCTGAACAATTAACATTGTTCACCAAATTACTCATGGCCGTTCGCTTGAATATAGCCAAAAATTCCTGGACCACAGAAGCCATTTGATAATGTCCGTTGATACTCTCGAGAATGATCCACTTTGGTACAAAGATGCCATCATCTATGAACTGCATGTTCGGGCATTTTTTGACAGCAATGCAGACGGCATTGGCGATTTTCGAGGCCTCACAAAAAAACTCGACTATCTCCAAGACCTCGGCATCACCGCCATCTGGTTACTCCCATTTTGTCTTTCTCCACTGAAAGACGATGGCTATGACATTTCCGATTACACCAACATCAATCCATCGTACGGCACTCGACGGGATGTCCAGGCATTCGTAAGGGAAGCCCATCGACGTGGGTTACGAGTCATCACCGAACTGGTGGTCAATCACACCTCAGACCAACACCCTTGGTTTCAACGTGCTCGCAAAGCTCCCCTCAGCAGTAAGTGGCGAGACTTCTATGTGTGGAGTGATACTCCTGAACGCTACAAAGGCACCAGGATTATTTTTAAGGATACCGAGCTATCCAACTGGTCATGGGATCCCGTGGCCAAGGCATATTTTTGGCACCGATTTTTTTCACATCAACCAGATCTCAACTTCGAAAGCATCGATGTTCAAAAAGCTCTCATTCAGGTCATGGAGTTTTGGCTGGACATGGGCGTGGATGGGCTCCGATTAGATGCTGTGCCCTACCTGTACGAAGAAGAAGGCACGAGCTGTGAGAATCTCCCACCAACCCATGTGTTTCTAAAAAAACTTCGGAAACACATCGACAAAAAATATAAGAATCGGATGTTACTCGCCGAGGCCAATCAATGGCCTGAAGATGCGGCGGCGTATTTCGGTGAGGGCGATGAATGCCATATGAATTTTCATTTTCCGCTCATGCCCCGCATGTTCATGGCCATCCAAATGGAAGACCGTTTTCCCATTATCGATATTTTAGAGCAAACACCAGCCATTCCTGAGAGTTGCCAATGGGGACTCTTTCTTCGGAATCACGATGAGCTCACCTTGGAAATGGTCACGGATGAAGAGCGCGATTATATGTACCGCGTGTTTGCCCATGATCGCCAAGCGCGAATTAATTTAGGTATCCGCCGCCGCTTGGCTCCACTCCTAGGAAATGATCGAAAGAAAATTGAGCTGATGTACAGCTTGCTGTTCACCATGCCTGGAACGCCGGTTATATATTACGGCGAAGAGTTTGGTATGGGAGATAATTTTTATCTCGGCGATCGCAATGGCGTCAGAACCCCAATGCAATGGAGCGCGGATCGCAATGCCGGCTTTTCACAAGCCAACCCGCAAAAGCTCTACCTACCCATCATCATGGACCCCGAATATCATTACGAAGCCCTCAATGTTGAAATCCAACAAAATAATTCTCAATCACTCCTCTGGTGGATGAAACGTACTCTCTCTCTTCGCAAACAATACAAAAGCTTTGGGCGAGGCACTATCGAATTTCTCCATCCAGCGAATCGAAAAGTCTTGGTCTTCCTTCGACAATATGAAGACGAAACCATTCTCGTCGCGGCAAATATGTCGCGCTATGCCCAATGCGTGGAATTAGACCTTTCCCAATTTAAAGGCCTGATCCCCACGACTCTATACGGGCGGAACAAATTCCCCC
>JAJDBO010000218.1 GCA_029261305.1 Nitrospirales bacterium | reverse complement strand
TGCCGCCGACATCTTGACCTACATTAGCACTAACGCCAAGGCATTGAGATATTTCCCAGCCGAAGGGTTGAGGGAGCAAAATTTTTGGGAAGGGAAATGACAACTCATGAGTGATCGCAAAGAGGCCGCCTTAGAATTTCTCAAAAAACAGAAATCGGATTTGGAAATCATACAACCGTATGCGCTCGAAACCACGAATGCCATCATGGCGAAAGAGCGATTCCATAAATGGAAAATCTTTGTGATTGGTGCCGTGACAGAAAAGCTGGGTCCCACCTATGGGCAACGCCTTCAACTGGATTGGATTGATACTGCCTATGCTGGCGGAGATATGTACGATGAAATCGCCGATGATATCGAGATGTGTCTTCGGCAACTCAAAAATCTTATCTTTGAGGTCGAGAACAAAGGTTTGCTGCCGCTGGAATCCGATGAAACGCCTGCCTCGTAATCCAACTTGGTTGGGAACATGACGACGCCGTCCCCATCCCCGCCGCCCCCACTCAAACGACTTGGACAGCACTTTCTGACCGATCCCAACATGGTGAGAAAAATTCTTGCCGAAGCCGCAATTCGACCTGACGAAACAGTATTTGAAATTGGACCAGGGCGTGGCGTCCTCACCCATCCATTATGTGGGGTGGCCTCTCGAGTCATTGCCGTTGAAATCGACAAAAAGTTGGCGGACTATTTATCCCAGACCTGTGTGCATTCCAATTTGGACCTGCGGACGGGGGATGCATTGGAGTTTGACTATCACGCCTTGCCTCAAGGAACGGTCGTTGTTGCAAATCTTCCCTACTATGTCTCCACGCCGCTGCTGTTTCAGTTGCTCGAGCAACGTTCGCGGATCAGTCGAATAGTGGTGATGTTGCAACTTGAAGTGGCCAAGCGGTTAGCAGCAAAGCCTGGGGGGCGTGACTACGGGGCACTCTCTGTGTTGAGTCAATATTGTGCAACGTCGCGATTAGCTTTCAAAATCCCTCCATCGTGTTTTCGGCCAAGGCCTGAGGTGGATTCTGCCGTGGTCTCGCTGTCAGTGATTCCTCCGGACAACGAAGATGAGTCATTTCATCGAGATTTCAGTCAGACCGTGCGCGCAGCCTTTGCTCATCGAAGAAAAACCTTGGTGAATTCCTTTCGCGAAAAAGGGTTGACCTTGCCTATGATTCATGACGCGCTGGGCGCTGTAAGAATCGACCCAAAACGTCGGGCTGAAACCATCACCGTCCAAGAATTCATCGACCTCACCCACGCCATTCGCCATCACGCCTCTGTCGAAAACATTCCTCTCGGTAAGGCCAACGTTACCGTTGATCCAGATACCACTTCTTAAGCGTCCAACACAAAATACCCAAGGCCAAATTGAGGGCTAAGAATTATTTTACGGGGTACTGTCCAGGAACGCCGGGTCCCATTTTCCGAAACAAAAGGATCTCGTCAAGCATGGGGAAACCCTGCATAAAATAATTCTCCAACAAACCCATTAATCAAACCCATCGCTGCTAAATAAAATGCCAACCTGGGTTCCCAATACGCAAAGCCGGGAACGACGGATGTGGGCAATGGTAGGCCAGGCCTTTCCCAAATACTTTTTGTCTTCGAATAATCAGGTGTTTACTTCGTCTGACGCATTGTACGCGAGGGAACCGCCTTCCCAAATCCGGTTCCTTATGGAAGACTGATTGAGCGCCGCGAGTATACGTCAACGCTTTCATGCGCGAATCCTAAGGGTTTTCATTGATTAACCTCCTCCCCTGTGCTAGGATTTCTTCTATGAGTATAATCCCTAGGCCTAGGGGAAAATCCATCAAAAATGATCCACCTTCCACGTCCTTGAGACTGAGCCGGGAAATTCTCGGAATAGGTCTTTTGACATTGGGTGTGCTCGTCTTCTTAAGCGTGTGGTCGTACTCCGCCCATGACTATTCCTGGCTGAGTTCCCTGAACGATCAACTGTCTAGTACTATCGGCATTACTCAAAACGTTGTTGGCATCGTGGGAGCCACCATTGCTGCGGGCCTAGCCTGGCTTGTGGGGTCGGCGGCTTTGGCTGTTCCAATTTTGATTCTTTTGCAAGGGATCAGGTCATTCCAAGACGAAACTCTTCAAACAAAAATACGAAGCCAACTCGGTGGGCTCTTGCTGGTCCTGTGTTTGAGCGCTCTCTTCCAATTGCATGGACAGATGCCTGGATCCGATATCTTCGGCGGCGCATGGGGTGAATGGAGTGGTGCGCTGTTGACTCCCCTCTTTGGAGAAGTCGGTACGACTATTTTACTCGCCTCGGTACTTTTGGTGTCCGTGTTGTTGATTGCTCCATTTTCCGTGGCCACGGCGTTTGGCAATATTCCTACGGCGCTTAGATCCATTCGAGACCGAACGCCTCGGTTGTCTTTTGGTTGGCTGTCCTTTCCCACAAGAATCCGGCTACCCAAGGCCAATAAACCGGTAAAAATCAATCGGGATTTGGCCATTCGCGAAAGTGCTTTATCAATCTCGCGAAAAGCCGCCCCTGTCTCGGAGCCTGATTTTCTTGAGGACGAATTAGAGTTGGACTTGAGCGAACCAGACGAGCTTCAACCTGTGCGGCGACACATGGGGGGCAATCGCAAAGTGTCTGAAGGTTATAACTTGCCAGACCCCATCGCGCTTCTTGAGGCGCCTCCCACTTCGAAATCACAACAGACCGATGATATTTTAGAATCTCAATCACGAGTGCTGACCGGAGCTTTTCAGAATTTTGGCATTGCGGGGAAGGTGACAGAAGTGCATCCGGGCCCGGTGATCACGATGTATGAATTTGAGCCTGGACCAGGGATTAAGGTCGCGCGCATTGTCAATTTGGCTCATGATTTAGCGATGGCGCTCAAAGCGACTCGCGTACGCATTGTGGCTCCATTGCCTGGAAAATCGACGGTGGGGATCGAAGCCCCGAATCCCGTCAGAGAAATGGTTACCTTCCGAGAAGTCCTGACCAGCGATGTCTATACGAGATCACGGTCGAAGCTCACCATGGCTTTGGGAAAAGATATTTTTGGTCGTCCCTTTGTGGCGGATCTCCAAACCATGCCACATCTTTTAGTGGCAGGGGCGACGGGGGCTGGCAAGAGTGTTGGTCTCAATAGCATGTTATTGAGCCTGTTATTCTCGGCGCATCCTGATGAGGTGAAGCTCCTGCTGATTGATCCCAAGGTATTGGAGCTTCAAGTGTATGATGGGATTCCGCATCTGTTGCGCCCTGCTCTCACTGACCCCAAGTCCGCGGCACGTGGGCTTAGCTGGGTTCTACAAGAAATGGAACGACGGTATCGATTGTTAGCCGAGAATGGTGTTCGGAATATTCAAGGATATAATGCCAAGATAGCCGAATTAGAGACTAGGATACCCACTCATACATCCCAGGTTGAAAACTCTGATCAAGATGACGAATTGACGCTTGAACCGCTTCCGTACATTGTTGTCGTCATCGATGAGTTTGCAGATTTAATGATGGTCGCTCCTAAAGAAATCGAAGAGAAAATCGCACGCTTAGCCCAAATGGCACGAGCTTCAGGTATCCATTTGATCCTCGCCACGCAACGGCCTTCGGTCGATGTGGTGACTGGACTGATCAAAGCAAATTTTCCAGCACGAATTGCTTTTCAAGTGTCTTCCAAAACAGATTCGCGCACTATCCTTGATGCGAACGGAGCTGAAGCGCTTCTTGGGTTGGGAGACATGTTGTATCTGGCACCGGGCACCGGCCGTCTGGTTCGACTTCATGGATCCTATGTGTCAGATGAGGATGTCCGACGTGTGGTAGAATATGTCAAAGCCCAGGCCGGTCCGGACTATAGTGATGACGCCCCTTTTCAAAATGTCGCGGAGTTCGATGAAGAAGTTGAACGAGACGAGGTCTATGAGCAAGCTCGAGAAGTGGTCTTGACCTCGGGACAAGCCTCGGCTTCGCTAATTCAGCGGCGATTACGGGTTGGATATCCCCGGGCAGCACGGATGATCGAACAAATGGAAGAAGAAGGCCTTGTCAGTGCTCCGGGTCGGGATGGACGGCGAGAAATTCTTGGGCCGCGACCCATAATGCAAGAACGCGTTGGATGAAATTTTTTCTCACCAGTTTAATCATAGGGTTGTCCTTTCTTTCCTTCCCAGCTCTTGGGAAAGAGTCCATCGATGACCAAGTCCGTGCTTTGGTGAAGCGAGTAGATTCTCGATATGCGACCACCAAGGACTTTCAAGCGGACTTTACCCAAGAAACTCGGATCGAGGGATTTGATACGGCTCTTCAGTCATCCGGAAAAGTCTTTATCAAAAAGCCCGGCTTTTTGCGATGGGATTATGCTGAGCCTTCCGTAGAACATATTTACGTTCATAATGACCTGCTAGAAATGTATGTGCCCAAGCATAATCAAATATTAAAGGGCAATCTCACGATGATGGTGGCCACGAAGGCCCCATTGCATTTGCTTCAAGGGGTGGGGAAACTCACCGAGCATTTTGAGGTGCAGCCCACCGATAATGGTCGTACCGGTGAAGGAGGATTACCCCTGTTGACGTTGATTCCCAAAAATCATGGACAACCTGGTTCATCCTCTGTGACTAGAATTGTTTCTGAAATTCAACCAGGGACCTACTTTATTCGGTCGCTGGCTTTGCATGAGGTGAGTGGAAATATTTCAACTTTTCGCTTCAGTAATATCAAGGCCAATGCTGGTATCGACGATACAGTCTTTATCTTGGATCCCCCTGCGGGAGTGGTGATTGTCGAGGATGTCCTTCCTCATAGTTGATGTGGGCTGCGGTGCAGTTCCTCCCACGTGGTCATCTCCGCAGAGATCATGAAAAATTTTGGTCAAATTTGCACCTTGTGCTATATTCGGCAAGGTCTTTCTCGCTGAATCGTCATATCACGAAGAATAAGGAGTAAGAAGCTGTGGCAGGTCGCATGCTCGTAGTCGATGATGATGAAGGAGTTCGTGATGCCCTCACCCAGTTTTTAAAGACTCTAGATTTTGAGGTGACCACGGCAGAGGATGGAGAAGACGCCCTCAATAAATATCAAAAGGGAAATTTTGATATCATCCTAGCAGACTTGATGATGCCCAATCTTGATGGAATGGGGTTGCTGAAACGCATTCGTGAAGTCGATGAGGATGTGATTTTCCTCATGATTACTGGGCATCCCTCTATTGGGTCCGCAGTGGATTCCATTAACTGTGGCGCGGAAGACTATATTACCAAGCCGTTTCATTTAGAGGATGTAAGGCTGAGGATTGAGAAAGCTCTCGAGAAACGGTCGTTGAAAGGCCGCTTGAAAACAGCTCAGGGCTTGGCTTGGGGACTCATGCTGTCGATCCCCTTGTGGCTCCTTCTCGGGATTATTTTAGTGATTTTGATCAAAGGATAGTGGCTTTCCAGTATTCCCGCCTGTGGTTGCCTGACCTTCCCATCTTGTTTGCCATGGCCTCGTCACGAAGCCAAACGTTTAATCTAACCTAAGGTCGTGAATCGTTTCTTTCATTGCTATGAGCACCCGTCAGCACATGACCGTTCAATGCAGGCTATCCATCTCCCTCCTATTGATGTTAGGGCTGGTCTGTTCCATGACTATGAGCCAGAACCATGCGTTGGCTTTGACGGGGGATCTCACCAATGATCCTGCCGATATTGTGAAAAAATACCTTTCCCTAGATAAACGGGGCGTTCGATTAGAGGCGCTTTCCTATGAATCCGTGAGACCCTATGTCGCCTGGGAGGAAGAGCCGTCCTGGGGGCAGGTTGTGATCATTGGCGATTATGTCGTGAGCGATGATGTCGAAGAATGGGAGATCATCAGTAGCACAGAGGCCGTCATTCCCGTGACGTTCCAAATTCTAGGGGTCATGCATTGGGAAGCCGCGACCTTTCTCCTAGAGCGACGAGAGGAAACGCTCTTGTTCCATGTCCGAGCCGTGTTAAATCATTGGCGTATTGTTGCTCCGATGTTCCCACCGCACGTTGGAAGAAAACGACTGATGGATTTTGTCCGTGTGGCGATGCTTGAGGAAACCGACAAGGATCGAAAAGAAGCCTTGGAGCGCCTTCGTACTTCCATAGGAAATTCAAAATCGTGAAAATACATAATAGAAATTCTCAATTCGAATTAGTCATTTTTGATTTTGACGGTACTCTGATCGACTCGAAATATGACATCGCAACGTCGGTCAATTTAACCTTAATAGATATGGATCTGCCAACACGGTCTCGCGAGGAAATCTTTAGTTTTGTCGGGGATGGCGTGAAAAGTCTACTACGTTTGTCGGCAGGTGAGGGGAATAAGGAGCGATACGAAGAAGCGTTGGTCATCTTTCGAGAACATTATCTGGCCCATTGTCTGGATTCCACAAAATATTATGACGGGCTTGAATCCGTGTTTCATAGTTTACAGGGCAAAGCCAAAGCGTTAGCCACGAATAAATCCTTGGAATACACACTAAGGATCGTAGAAGGACTTGGCGTTCGCGATACATTTTCCGCCATTGAATGCCCAAACGATCAGTCTGATCTCAAACCCGACCCGGGTATGCTTTTCCGCATTCTTGACCAAATGGGAGTGGCTCCAGAGAAAGCTGTACTCGTGGGAGATAGCACCAATGATGTTCGAGCTGCGCAAGCTGCGGGCATCGCCGCTTGTGCCGTAGGCTACGGGTATGGAAAACGTGAAAAAGTGTTGGCCCTTGCCCCAGACTTTTATTGCGAGACGCCAGCGGATTTACTAGCAGTGTTTTCGAAATAGTAGACTTGGGCCTGAATTTTCTGCCTAGTATTTTCCCTTCTCTCCACCATCCTAATCTATTTCCGTAGGTCTTCATCGTTGATTTTTGAAGGTTAACAGGGAGTGAGGTCGCTGCTTGAAACCATTCCAACCTATGATCCTTTGAGAAAACTCTCCACGGAAATCCAAGACAGACGATTGAGGTGAAAGTTGTACCTGGTCAACGTAACTATTAAGGAGGAAGGCCAAGATTCCGAATGAATGTACAACAGCTTAGGACTTCTTTGTTCTTGACACCAAATTGGTGTTTTCTTGTCGGGAAGAGTTCCAAGGGTTCTTCAAGACGATGATGTGGAAATGTTTGTTTTTGAACAAAGGGAAGCACTTCTGCGTTGGTAAGAATGTAAACACTTCGAATTGATGCCTTTGGAGGGGGAAGTATGTCATTTCATAATTTAAGAATTGGCACCAAGATTGGATTGGTTCTCGGAGCCATTGCTCTTATTCAGTCTGCTATACAATTGTATGTGGTGGTCGGGTCGGACCAAAATTGGCTGCATTCTTTCGGACATTTACTTGCGGTCATCATCACCACTTTGGTGATGGTTCAATGGCTTGTGCATAAAATGGTGATTGTCCCGCTGAAAAAATTGACGACCATTGTAGAAGATATTGCTCAAGGGGACGGGGACTTGACCAAACGCGTTCCGGTCACTGAACAAGATGAAATTGGCCAACTTGGGCTTTTGTTCAATGAATTTATCGATAAACTGCAGTTGTCGATTAGAAAAGTGGGGGAGGTCACCAGTCGGGTTTCCGTTGACGCTCAAGAAATGTCATCCACGGCGGACGAAATCGCGAGGGGTGCTGATACACAAAAAGTGAAGATGACTCAATCGGCCTCATCAGTTGAAGAAATGACGATGACGGCTGGCGAAGTAGCCCGAAACTCCCAAGAGGCTTCGGGTATTGCCCAAGAGGCATCGAATACTGCTCAAGAAGGACAGCGAGTGGTGACGGAAGCGGTGGCGAGCATGCAACTCGTGGCAGAGGCTGTGGGCCAATCTTCTACAGTCATTGCGGCATTGGGCCGGTCTTCTGACCAAATTGGCGAAATTGTGGGTACGATTGAAGATATTGCCGATCAAACAAACCTGCTGGCTCTGAATGCTGCTATTGAGGCTGCGAGGGCTGGGGAACAAGGCCGAGGGTTTGCGGTCGTGGCCGACGAGGTGAGGAAATTGGCAGAACGGACCACAAAGGCCACGAAGGAAATTGCAGAAATGATTCGCCAGATCCAAGCAGACACCAAAATTGCGGTGACCTCCATGGAGGAAGGGACGGAGCGAGTAGGCAATGGCGTCATGTTGGCGAATGAAACCAGCGATGCCTTAACCCGTATTCAGAGTCTTGTGATGCAAACAGCTGGAATGATCCAACAAATTGCCGCCGCTGCAGAAGAACAGTCCACTGCAACTCATCAAATTGCCAGAGACCTGGAAGCCGTGTCTCAAGTTGGGGAGGAAACGAGTGGAGGGGCAGAAGAGTCAGCCAGGCGAAGTCATGGATTACGAGGGTTGGCTGGCGAACTCCAACAAATAATCACGACCTTCAAAGTCTAACCAAGGTTAGCCTGATATGGTCTTCAGCGGCTAAACTTCAAGGCTATCTCCTTACAATTCCTGCAATTTCACCGAAGTCCAGATGTTTGGCTATCAAGGATGGATAGTTCAATGTCTGGGCACCGTGTAGAAGCCCTCTCCTCTGTAACGTCTCTCTTCTTCTAAAGACCTTCTCATAGCCAGTGTGAGATTTGTTAAAATATCTGGAGGGAGAGGTTTCTTCCCTTGATGGAAAAGGAGGGTGGTATGGATATGAAAAGACGTACATTGTTGGGTGTAGGGACCTTAATGGGAATGGGAGTGATGGCGAAAGCCTTGGGATTTGGACAGGTTTTTGCCCAAGAAAAATCTATAAAATTTGAATGGAATAAGACTGATGAAGAATGGAAAGCGATTCTGACCCAAGACCAATATTATGTACTTCGAAAAGAAGGCACTGAGCGCCCATTCACCAATCCCTATCATAATAGTAAAGCAGAGGGGATCTATTATTGTGCAGGCTGTAATTTGCCGCTCTTTTCTTCCGAGAAGAAGTTCGATAGTCAAACGGGTTGGCCAAGCTTTTGGGAGCCAATTTCTCCCAAGGCGGTAGGAACAAAGACGGATTGGAAACTTCTCTACCCACGAACTGAAGTGCATTGCATGCGGTGTGGCGGCCACCAAGGTCATATATTCGATGACGGCCCACCGCCTACAGGTCTACGGTATTGCATCAATTCGGCTGCGTTAGTGTTTCGCTCTACGTAGAAGCGGAAAATTTGTGTGGCAAAACTGAATGGTAGAAAGAAATAGTAGGGGAAAGTCCGTGCAGGTGGGAGAGGGAATCTAAGCCGTCTGTTCTTGGTAGCTGGCTACTAAGAATTCAGACGGCTTTTTTTACAAGGCCAGACCGTAAGCATCGGGTGCAAACTTTGATTCGTTGGGTGGCACCATTGACTAACGCCCGAACGCTTTGAAGATTGGGTCGAAACACCCGCTTGGTTTTATTGTTCGCATGACTGACATTGTTTCCAGACATTCTGTTTTTTCCGCAAATTGAACATGAAAACGCCATAGTTCTATCCTCCCTCACAAGATTGTACACGGCAACCACTCTTGTTACCATACCCCCAGTCTTTCTGACAACCCTACTTTCGAAAATCTTTGTACTATTTGGCCTGGAAC
>JAJDBO010000217.1 GCA_029261305.1 Nitrospirales bacterium | reverse complement strand
CATCGAATCAGGCAGAACCCATTCCTTCTTGAGAAGTAGTTCAACGTGAGAAAACCCTTCATGAACAACTTTGGCAATTTTGTTTTCATCAGACAAACTCAAAACAGGAAATACCAACACCCCTTGTGGCGCCAAGTAGTTAGGAGCCTGTTCTAATAATGGCACAATCCAACGAGTACCGTCTCTCCCGGCTCCGCACGATACTCCATGGGGAAACCATGGAGAAATTTTTGCCATTTCCTCAGAGATACCTGAGACGTCATCAATAATATAATCAAATTTTTCAGCACTCCATGGCTCGAATAGACTCCCAACACGACCTACACATTCGATTCTTTGGACCTTTGCATTCTCTATCGTCAGACCAACTGCGGCCGAACTTACATCAGAGGCATAAAGTGGGACAGAGCAAAGATTCAATGCGGTAAGTGCAAGCCCAGTGACGCCGCACCCGCAACCTAGGTCAAGAGTTTTCCCGGGTTTTTCAATAAACTTTTGACATGCTTCTATTAATAACAGGCTAGTATCTGTCGGAAAAAAAACGTCTGATTGTGTCTGAACTTCTAGAATTGGCGTTGATGCATTAAAAAGCTTCACCTCATAATTACTTATTGATATTTGGGGTTCCACTTGTGGCAAATCCTTAATTTCGCTTTATAAAACTATGAACAACATAGTCAATAAATAGGCCTAACCATACAACGACGAAAAAGGCCCCCCTGCCGATATTCGGATAATCAGATACGGCTATTTTTTATGAAGTCGTGCCGATACAGATTTCTTGTCCGGTTATCAGATTGCTTTCTTTACGGAGAAGGAAGTCGAGAACATTAGTCAGATCCGAAATAGACGACATACGTTTAATCGCAAGTTGATCCATGCATTTCTCCTGAATCTTACCCGACAAATTTTGAAACATCTCGGTATCAAACAGCCCAGGGGCAACCATGTTGCAGGTGATATTGAAGGGACCCAACTCTTTGGCAAGAACCTTTGTTAACTCCAGCACCGCGCCTTTAGAGGCAGTGTAAATGGCATTGCCTTCCATTTTCATTTTCAGCGCAATAGAACCCATGTTAACAATCCGACCATATTTTCTTCGCTGCATAAGCCTGGCCCCTTCTCGACTGACCAAATAGGTACCAAAAACGTTGATTTCAAATAAGGATTGGAGAGCAGTCCTGCTTGAGGTCATGACAAAACCTTGATGAGTGATGGCAGCATTATTGATGATCGCATCCAATCGGTTGCGGCGGTCGTTGATGCCTCGAATCATTTTAACCACATCAGCCTCATTGGAGACATCCACGACCGAATGATGATAATTTTCGTGTAAAAACGTCCTCGGTGAACGGCTACAGCCCTCGACGAAGGCACCCCCTGCAAGGAAATGACCGACAAGGTCAGCTCCAATGCCTCGACTGGTTCCAGTAACGAGGATTACTTGGCCTGTATACACGAGCGAAGTCTTACCTTTTACTCAGCGTCTCAAAACTCTCTTGAATTCCAAAGACCGAGCCGTTCGATATATATAATCGGTTTTAGCCTCGCTTCCTGTGTAGAGAACATTCCAGAGATTCAATTTCCCTAAGCCACCTCGCACAAGCTGAGACACCATTCTCATGACCCTCCGTAACAGACGGCGGATAAGCAACTGGAAACCCTCGCAATGATATATATCGCACATATTGCGATACGCAGTCTTTGCAGCAAAAACCAAACCTAGCGACTTAAGCGACTCCAAGTGATTTTCCATCATCATTTCCTGAGTCGCGATTTTCAGGTCCAGCAATTCATCATCGGAAAACGACGTGAGATTGACAACGATCTCCTTGTTATGAAAATATCCCACTGAGATTTTTGTCAGATATTCATCTTCATTCGTAATGATGCCCTTCCTCTTACAATCTTCGTAGAGTTCCGACCCCGGTAACGGCGTGACGAGAGAGATATGGCATTCAGCTTGTGCCCCCAAAGGTGGGCAGTAGTTGACTTCTTTAAAATAATCGATGCCGGCCCTAATGGACTCCAGGTTCTCGCCAGGAAATCCAAACAGATATTGAGCCACAACCACAAGGCCAACCTTCTGAGCGGTTTTCACGCAATTTATATTATGCTGGAGCGTGGCTTTCTTCTCCATTTGCTTGAGCATTTCATTAGTGGACGATTCCAGGCCATATCCGATATATGCCGCCCCCGCCTCCTTCATCGTCCTGAGTAACTTCTCATCATCGTTAACAATATTCGCCCGTCCTTGCCCACCCCAAGAAATGTTAAGAGGCTTTAGCTTTTCACAAAATTCATACACTTGTTTTTTATCGATAACAAACAGTTCATCACAGAACATGACTCCATTGACATCATAGCGATCTTTTAGAAGTTGAATTTCTTCAACTACATTGTCCACACTTCTGTAAGTGACATTCGGAAATGAGAGAGAACAAAATGTGCATGAATACGGACATCCCCTAGATGAAAGGATATTCACAGCTCTACGGGCTCTGCTGAAAACACCAGTCGTAAAATAATAATCCATATTAAACGCATCCCAATACGGGAATGGAATGGCGTCTGGGTTAAAGATCCGTGGACGATCTGGGTTACGCCGATACTGCCCATCTCCATCTCTATAGGCGATGCCTGCGACCTTGGTAAGGTCTTCCATATTGTAAATAATGTCCTGAACAGTGATCTCGCCTTCTCCGATAACACAGATATCTGTCAGGGAATGTTCTATAAGGGTATGGGAGTTATAGTGCGCAAGCTG
>JAJDBO010000216.1 GCA_029261305.1 Nitrospirales bacterium | reverse complement strand
TATGCCTCGCTCAAGTGTTTGAAGAATGATGGCAAACACTTTTTGTTCTTCCTCGAGATTTGGGTCGCCGGCAATGGGAAAGAAGACCCCAAGTTTGTTTCCATAGCGATGTCGAACAATACCTGGGAGTTTCGCTATTTCGCCTGCCAACTGAATAATCACAAGCAATTTACTTTGTACGGGCATTTCCGGACATTTGTCCTCTCCAAAATCTAGGAGGGCTCCTTCCGCTCCAATGTTGACGCAATGACAGGACCGTAAAATACGATTCATGGATTCGACTTCGGTTTTGATCGGGATGCCTCGAGGAATAGTGAATCTTGGACATTTTCGGTTGTCTTCATTACCTACGACTCCGGTTCTGGTAGCACTTTGAGCATCGGTTCCTGTAGACGACACTTTTTGATTATTTGGCGTGGTGTGCAACACGATTAATTCCTTCTCCTTAATGATCAACACCAATCCTTTTGTCTTCGATTAGTGGACAATGAATTTTGAGAGTTGGTTACTTGGATGCGTAACACTTGGTACACATACTTATCGGTTTATGGCCGTTATTCTTGAACGATGTTTAGCCTAAAGACCAAAAAAAAGTAAATTTTAGCCGTTATTGTTGATTGGGTTAGCAGGGTGATAGATCATGAGATTTACTTACCTTAGCCCCCTGAGATGATTTCCAGAATACTCATGAAAGGTCTTGGCATAGTGAAAATATTATGTTGGTAGGAAGGAGGAAGCATCACGGAAAGAATTAACCCATGGTATGTAGAGATGCCAGTAAAACTTAAAACTTCCACTGCTACTGAATGAACGGGTTAATCTCCATCGATCATGTCGCCGGCAAAGCCGAGGATTGAACCTTCACCTTTGCGATTGCCACCTTGGCTTGGTGTGTTTTGGATGATTCGTTCGGCCAAACGGGAGAAGGGTAAACTTTGAATCCAGACCGTACCAGTTCCTCGAAGCGTCGCAAGAAAAAATCCTTCTCCTCCAAAGAACATTGACTTTAAACTTCCTGCGGATTCAATCGAGTAATCAATCCCTCGAGTAAACGCCACGAGACAGCCGGTGTCTAAGCGGAGGGTTTCACCCTGTAGACTTTTTTTAACGACCGTTCCGCCAGCATGCATAAAAGCCATGCCATCTCCCACGAGCTTTTGTAAGATAAATCCTTCGCCACCGAAAAACCCTGTCCCCAATTTCCGTTGAAACGTGATTTGAATGGCCGTGCCTAAGGCTGCTGCGAGGAAGGCATCTTTTTGGCAGATTACTTCACCGCCAACCTCAGCCATGTTCAAGGGAATAATTGAGCCTGGATAGGGGGCAGAAAATGCGACATGTTTTTTTGTTCGGCTTTGATTAGTAAAGTGGGTGAGGAAGATGGATTCACCCATGAGCATCCGTTTCCCCACGCCCAAGAGTTTACTCATCATGCCTTCATTCGGTGTTGAGCCGTCACCCATTTTGGCCTCAAATGTAATGCCCTCTTCTAAGTAATTCATGGCCCCCGCTTCCGCAATCACGGTTTCACCAGGATCCAATTCAACTTCGACCAGCTGCATCTCGTGACCAATAATGTGGTAATCGACTTCATGGCATTTCATTGGGTTCTCCAAGTCTTTCAGGCCCTATTTTGAAAAGTTAGGAAATTTATTCTTTCAGCCATTAATCCAAAACTATCCCCAAGTCATTAGATCGGGGTGTTAATGATTCTGAAAGACTTTTCATTTGTATTAAGATTCTCAAAGATCATGGAACGACCTCGAGGGATTCGCCGAGAAAGACATGCTTGCTAGTGGTGGAAATGCTCAAGCCCCCCCAATCGACGGTCGCACTCTGATCGCTGCTCTTGATGATCCAGGCAGTCGTCGGCCCATTCCCATTGTGATAAGTGGTCGGATTGCCTGTCGGCACCCAATAGGTCAGAAACACATCCTGACCCGCCACCAGATCAAAGGCGATGGGATCGCTGGTGATCGTGGCGCCGGCGGGAACGGTGACGCCATCGTCCCAGGTGGCGCCGCCAAAGGTGATCTGTTGGTGCGTGCTATCGACTCCATTGAGCGTGGCCCCTTCCCGCTGGACCAGCGAGACCCGATGCACGGTATAGGCGTCGGCGGTGCGACCTCGGAGGGTGAGTTGCACCGTGGCACCAGAGGTGGTGATCGCGTCCCCCTCAAGCAAGACCCGGAAGCTCCGATTGGCCCAGCCGGAATTGCTCCAATTGCCCGAGGGATTTTGCGCGGCTGCCGTCCAGGCTTGGACCGGAGGCCCAGTGGGTACGGTATAGTTCACTTGATTGTCCGTACTACTCGAGGCCGCGTTCGGATTGCCGGCGGCATCCGTGGCCACGCCGGCCGCCACCGTGGCATTGACTAGTCCATCGGTGGTCATGCCCGTCACGGCCACCGTATAGGTCGTCCCACTGCCCGTTACGGTGTGAGAGAGGGAGCCCTCTGGGCTACTCACCGTGACATCGCCGGTCACGAAATCACTCACGGGTTCGCTAAAGAGGACGGTGAAGAGGATAGGCGACGCATTGGCCGGATCGGCTTGGCTTCCGGCTTGATTGATCGTTACGGATGGCGGCGTCGTATCAATGGTGGTCGTGAAATCTACCAATGGAGATTGATTGGTGTTGTTGGATGTGTCCGTCACAAAGACTTGGATCTGATGAGGTCCCGGAATAAGTGGTGTGAGCGTGGTATTCAAACAGTTAGGAAGTTGCGTAACGACCCCATCGACGTCATAGCTACAGTGGCTTATTCCTACATCATCACTGACTGTGTAGAGCAAATCGAGAGCCGAGGTCTCATAGTTGGTATTTAGTGTTGGTTGTTGGACAGTTATTTGAGGAGATACGGTATCCGGTCCAACAAAACTGTTGATATCAAATTGGTCAGGCGTGTTGCCAGAAATGTCTTTAAAGTAGCAATTGGCTTTTCTGGGCTGTCCATCCACGTGGAAGGAACAAAAGAGGGCACCATGATTTGCGGGTGGAACGGAATCAGATGTCTGAATACTCGCCCATTCACCATTACATCCGTACGGCGGAGTGGTCGGAAAGCAACGTTCTTGATCCCTAATACTTTGGCCTGCAATTCCTGAAACAAAGGCAAAGGACGATCCCGGCGCAAGGCGAAGGTTGTTGGGATCTGTCCATTGAGGGTCAATGGTTTGGTTCTGCATGCTAATGAGAGTTTTTGTCCGTTCGTAACTGTGTTCATGACCGGTTGCAATGATGGCCCCGGCGTCCTTACATGCTTCATAGACTTCCCAACCTGTTTCATCGAGTTTTCCACCGATCTGCATGCTGCGCATGTTTTTGTGCCAGGAACAAATATTCCACATGTAATTATTCGGAGCGAGTTGATTGGTGATATACGAATCATGCCCGGTTCCGAAGATTCCCACTCCTGATAAAATGAAGTGCAATCCCTGATACGTACAAGTCGATTGGACTCCAAGGTCTCCTGAACACATGGCACCTGGTATTCTATTTAATCGATCCGACAACTTTCTTTGATATCCATTGGGGCCAGACCATGCTACTTCATCATGATTGCCGACCGAGGCAAAATACGGAAATGAATTTCCTAA